>NZ_JBQERO010000004.1:0-217218 GCF_056535125.1 Ruegeria sp. O4
GCTTCGGCTTCGGCTTCGGCTTCGGCTTCGGCTTCGGCTTCGGCTTCGGCTTCGGCTTCGGCTTCGGCTTCGGCTTCGGCTTCGGCTTCGGCTTCGGACAGGTCTTCTTCTACAGGTTCAGTCGGGTCAACAGGCGTATCGTCCTGCCGCAGATCAGTTTCAACTGCATCATCCGCTAGGAGGGGTTCCACCGGCTTTTGATCGGATTTCTTCTTACCAGCCACCGCAATATTCCCCTTATCGAATCCAAATTCAGATGAATAACAGCCCAGGTTAAGTTAATCGGGGACCTCGCCTCCCTCAACCCGCAACACATGTTTCGCAAGCTTTTTAACAGCTTTACGCATTTTCTTCGGTGTCGGATGTTTTGCGATCTTCAGGTGCTCATAGCCCAAGGAATAAAGGGGATCAGCCGTAGCCTGGCTGATCGCAACCAGCCAAAGGGGGGCTGATCCGGCCCAGATATCGGCAAAATGTCGCGCCGTACGCGGCGAGAAAAGCGGAGCAATAATAGGCTGATCTCCTCTGGCGGCCTCGGTTGCCTCGGGTGTTAGCGGCAACAATCGCTGCTGATAGACCGGCTGTTCCCGAACGGTCAGACCAGATTCGGTCAGGCTGCCAGCGACATTGCCCCGTGTATGCTCACCCCGCAGGTGCAAAAGGGGGCTTTTGGGCCGATGCTTGAGCAGATGCCCGACCAATTCTTCTGCCGTGGTTCCAACCATCTTGGCCTGCCACCCATACCCTTTCGCGGTACCGGTTGTTGCGGGTCCCACGCAATAGGCCGGCAGAGTGCGGTCAACACCTTTCGAGACCGCCGCATTCACCGCATTGGCCGATGTAAAGATCAGTCCCTTTACACCTTTGGTATCCACCGCAACTGGCAGAGGCCGGATTTCCATGATCGGCGAATAGAGGACCTGAACCCGGGATCTGACGCCGGTTGGCAGCTGCTCGACAAACCTTTCCGAGGCGGAGCGAGGGCGGGTCATCAACAAAAACAACGTGTGGCGCCTTGACCCTTCAGGATTGTTTGCATCCGCGCAGGGTGATACCCCGCCGTATATACATGATGCAACGGATCAGGGTGATGGTGCAAACACTTACCGTATTGGGTTTGGAAAGCAGCTGTGACGACACAGCCGCAGCGGTCGTGCGCCAGACCGAAGGTGCCAAAGCCGAAATCCTGTCTTCTGTGGTGCACGGTCAAACCGATCTGCACAGCGCCTTTGGCGGTGTCGTGCCCGAGATTGCGGCCCGTGCGCATGCCGAAAAGCTGGATGTCTGCGTCGTGCAGGCGCTGGAGGCCGCTGGTCTGTCACTTCGCGACCTGGACGCCATTGCCGTCACCGCCGGGCCCGGTCTGATCGGAGGGGTCATGTCCGGTGTCATGTGTGCCAAAGGGCTGAGCGCCGCCACGGGCCTGCCGCTGATTGGCGTCAATCATCTTGCCGGTCACGCCCTGACACCCCGCCTGACGGACGGCATCGCCTTCCCTTACCTCATGCTTCTGGTGTCGGGCGGCCATTGCCAATACCTGATCGCCCATACCCCCGAGCAGTTTACCCGCCTGGGCGGCACCATCGACGATGCGCCAGGGGAAGCCTTTGACAAGACCGCTCGCCTGCTGGGCCTGCCGCAACCCGGCGGCCCGTCTGTCGAGGCTGAGTCCCGTGATGGTAATCCCCAGCGGTTCCGCTTTCCCAGGCCACTGCTCGACCGGCCCGGCTGTGACCTGTCTTTTTCGGGGCTGAAAACAGCGTTGATGCGGATGCGCGACCAGATCGTGGCCGATAAGGGTGGGCTGACCCGTCAGGACCGTGCTGATCTGTGCGCAGGGTTCCAGCAGGCCATTGTGGACACATTAGCCGAGAAAACCCGCCGCGCGATTGATCTGTACCTTGATCACAACCCTGTTGATCCCGTTGTCGCGGTCGCAGGTG
This sequence comes from Ruegeria sp. O4, assembly GCF_056535125.1. Classification (NCBI taxonomy): domain Bacteria; kingdom Pseudomonadati; phylum Pseudomonadota; class Alphaproteobacteria; order Rhodobacterales; family Roseobacteraceae; genus Ruegeria; species Ruegeria sp. O4. The sequence goes on from NZ_JBQERO010000004.1 coordinate 1,944, forward strand.
GGGTGGCGGCGAATTCGGCCATTCAGACAGCGTTAGAGTCTGTTTGTGCCCAGAAAGGTGCCCGGTTTACGGCACCTCCGCTGGCTTTGTGCACGGACAATGCCGCGATGATTGCCTATGCGGGTCTTGAACGCTTTCGCACCGGCGCGCGCGACGGTCTGGACCTGATTGCCCGCCCCCGCTGGCCGCTGGATCAACGCAGCCCGGCCATGCTGGGCAGCGGTAAGAAAGGGGCCAAGGCATGAACATATCTGTCCTGGGATCCGGCGCGTTTGGTACCGCTTTGGCGATCTCGCTATCAGGCAACGGGCCGGTAACGCTGTGGTCCAGAAACGCCGATCAGGCGCGGCAGATGCACGAGACGCGCGAAAACTCCACCCGGCTGCCTGGGGTTTCCTTACCCACGAACATCGCCGTAACCGCAAATATCGCTGAGGCGTCGAAGGCTGACATTCTGCTTTTGGCTGTTCCTATGCAGCAATTGCGCAGCGCCTTGCAGGATCACGCCCCGGTGCTGCGCGGCAAGACATTGGTCGCTTGCTGTAAGGGGATAGAGTTGGATTCTGGCCTCGGGCCCGTTGCGGTCATCAGGGATGTTGTCCCCGACGCCCCGATCGCTTTGCTGACAGGACCCAGTTTTGCTGATGACATAGCGCGCGGTTTGCCCACTGCGTTAACGCTGGCTTGCGGTGATACGAATCTTGGCAAAGCATTGCAGACCAAACTGGCCACTGCGAATCTGCGCCTCTATCGGACCACTGACACCATAGGTGCTGAACTTGGCGGGGCGCTGAAGAACATCATGGCCATCGGTTGCGGCGCAGCAATCGGCGCGGGGTTGGGGGACAGCGCCCGGGCCGCGTTGATGACTCGCGGTTTTGCGGAAATGCAGCGCTTTGCCACCCTGCGTGGCGCGCGTCCTGACACCCTGATGGGCTTGTCCGGGCTTGGGGATCTGGTGTTGACCTGCTCCTCAGAACTGTCCCGAAACTACCGTTTTGGCCTTAGTTTGGGTCTGAACCAACCATTTGACCAACATACTACCGTCGAAGGCGTCGCCACTGCGCGCGCCATGTCAGAGATTGCCGTCAGGGAAAGGCTGGACATGCCCATCAGTACAACTGTGGCGGATCTCAGCCATGGTGCCTACAGTGTAACCGAGGCCATCCAAAATCTGCTCAATCGCCCACTCAAGGAGGAATAACATGCAGATCGCACTCATCGCCCGTGACAAAGCCGGGGCACTGCAAACCCGGCTGGACAATCGCGCGGCCCATCTGGCCTATATCGAAGAAACGGGTGTTGTATCGCAGGCAGGGCCGCTGCTGGATGGCGACGCCATGATCGGTTCGCTGGTTGTGCTCGACGTCGAAGATCTGGCTGCTGCGCAAAACTGGGCAGATAATGACCCCTATGCAAAGGCAGGATTGTTCCAGTCGGTTGAGCTGATTCCCTGGAAAAAGGTGATCGGCTGATGGCGTATTGGCTTTTCAAGTCCGAACCTTCGACCTGGAGCTGGGACCAGCAAATGGCCAAGGGGGACACGGGCGAGGAATGGGACGGTGTGCGCAACTATCAGGCGCGCAATTTCATGCGTCAGATGGCCATTGGGGATTGGGGGTTCTTCTACCACTCTCAAAAGGACAAATCGGTTGTGGGTATTGTCGAGGTATGCGCCGAGGCACATCCCGACAGTTCCACCGATGATGAGCGCTGGGAATGCGTGGATATCAAGGCCATCCGACCATTTTCCAAGCCCGTGACACTGGACCAGATCAAGGCCGACGAACGGCTTTCCGACATGGTGCTGGTGAAAAACTCTCGTTTGTCGGTTCAGCCGGTAACAGACGATCAATGGAAAGTGGTCTGCGCCTTGGGTGAAACGCAGCCGGATTGACCTGCCGTTCTGTATCAGGTGCAAAACTTCTCAAACGTCCGGCAAGGTGTTATGTTTCCAAGGGCTACACCGGGTAGGGATCTGAAGGTTATGATTGCTCTGGCCGTAACCGCTTGGTGTTGTTCGGATAAATTCGATATGTTTTGAAAGTTTGAACCCCGTGTCTGACACTGAAAACGGCAACGGGACACTCGATAACACCGTTGCTGCGAAAAGCACGAAAACCTGGGAAGCGCGCCTGAAAGAGGCGCGGGAGAAGCGCGCGTCGGTGCTTGCGAAGGCGCAGGAAGAACCTGTTTCGACATCTGTCCAGACAGACAATCCTCCCCCTCCGGATGATACAGATACTGAGCAGATCGTTTCCGAGCGGGTCCGTTCGCTATATCTGGACAAACCGCGCGTCAGAAAAAAACGGAAAACTTGGGTCGCGTTAGTACTGCTTGCCCTTTTGTGTGGGGCCGCCTTGCAATGGGTCGTTGCAAATCTTTTTGATGACTGGCCATCCGCAGACGCAGAAGATCAGGCTGTTCTGAATGCGCTTTCTGAAACCTTTCTGGTCCCCGAAGAACCGCCTGAGGCTGCAACCACCAGCCTGCCGGACCCGAAAGACGCCCCTTCGCCAGAGGATCTTTTGGTTTCAGGGGCCTCCGAGCCTGAGCCTTTCTCAATCCCCGCCGACGTCAGCGAACCCTTGGACAAGCCAAATAGCGAGTCCGTCGATCCGGTAATTTTGGATCAATCCGATGCAACGCCCGCCCAGGAACCGGAAAACACTGTCATGCCGGAAAGCGAGTTTGCAACCGGCCCGAATCCTGAAGCGGCAACGGAGAAGCCGGAAGTTTCCTTAACGCCGCCCAAGATTTTCATTCCTGCCCAGATGGAACCCATGTTGGCCGTCGCAACTGCTTCAGACATTCAAGCCGCGATTCCAGCCCGGTTTGATCCACGATTTCGCAATCTCAATCCGCTGAACAAGGGCGGATTATCGCAGACATCACAGATAGCCCATGATCCCATTCCGCAAGAGATCGACACACCCGCCAATCGACCCTACACCGAGGTGAAACCGCTTCTTTTGGCGCCAGCCATTGGTCTGGAGGTCTCGCTTTTTGTACCGTCGAGAGTTTCGCAAGAGACCAGCAACCGGGCATTGGAACTGCTTGCCCGAGGTCAGGCAACGGTGGTGGCAACAGCTCGGGTGGGATACCGGGTCAGAGAAACTCAGGTCCGGTTTTACCATCCCGATGACGCCGAAAACGCCGCGATGGCCGCCGATGCACTTGGGGGTATCGCACGGGACTTCACAAGCTCGGGCAGCAAGACGCGCCCGGGGCGGATCGAGGTTTATCTGGAAGGCAGCGGCGGAAATGCGGACGACAATTCAACCGTTCAGCCTGACAGCGCAGAAAACCTTATCGCGCGTATCCTAAAAGAGTTCAGATAAGTAATGAGGGAAGGCCCTGACGATGCAGAACCTTCCCTACCCCCGCGTGCTCCCTACTCACCACACGCGTATGGAAATGCCTGGTTCTGACCGTCCTGGTCACGGTTTGACCTTAGCCCACCCGCGCCCAGCATTTCAAACGCCAAGTCCTTAAAAAACAACTCAAATACAAAACGCCCGCCGGGAAGGCGACAGGCGTTTCAGGAATGCGCGGAAAGATCAGCCGTAAACGGCTTCTTTTCCGAAATGCCTGGTCAGCATGTAATAGACCACGGCGCGGTATTTGTTGCGCTCGGACATGCCATAGGTTTCCATGGCTTTGTTGATCGCTGCCATCAGCTCGGGACCATCGGACAAGCCCAGTTTCTTGATCAGGAAGTTGTTTTTGACGGTTTCCAACTCGGACTCCTGGCTGGCTGCAACAGTTGCCGCATCTGCGTCATAAATCGCCGGGCCGCAACCGATTGTGACCTTGGTCAGCAGGTCCATATCGGGGTTCATCCCACATTTGTTTTTCAGATCTTCAGCGTATTTGGCGATCAGCTCGTCGCGCTTGCCCATGTCCTAATCTCCTTAATCCGTTAATCCGGCACCAATCACCGATAGCCGAGATTAGACGTGTCACAGGTCTGCCAAAAAGGATAAAAAACTGCGTTTCCTCCCCCTTAACGGGGGCTGGAAGGCACAGAATGCAAGACCTATCTGCAGTACCCCCAGCCAGAACCTTGCAGGTGGAAATGATCCGCGTGCAAGCGATTGAAGTCCGGGCCCAGAACCACACGAAACCAGTCGCACGCGCCCCGCCAGATCTGTCGCAGGAACGCGGGTTCGGCGCCAGAGCCGTGCCAGTCCTTTAACAGGGTCAGCACGCGGCCATCGCTCGTCTCTACACCGATGATATCGATCGAGTCCGCACGGGCATGGCTGCTCCATCCGTTGTTTTCACCCTTCAGGGTGCGCATGCGCCTGCAATTGTAACTTCCGACATGGCGCAATCGGGCAATACCGGTTCCAAGCAGTTCGTGCGCGACCGGCTGCACGACATGGTGTTCCCACATCGCCAGCCGCAATGTCGTGGCGCAACTGGTTTCAACGGCTTCGATATGCGAGGTGGCCAGTCGGGTCAGAAGGCCGCGTGCGGCAATGCCACAGTTCTGGTCAATGACCAGATCCTCCATCGCCTCGAAATGAACCCCCGCTTCGGCCAACGTAGCCCGACACTGGGTTTCGTCCGCCACGGCGCGGTTCAGTTGATACCTGGTGACCGGCGTGACCGGCGCGCTGACTTTCAGGTCGCGCAACGGGTTCCAGTGCGATGGCACCGGTGTCATTGGATGCGCCAACAGCACCCAGCCGCCGCCGCCCAGCACGATCACCACAACCAGAACCCTGAAAACAAAGAACGCCGCCGAGTAAAGAAACCGGCGGCGACCGTTGTTCTGCGTCATCGTCAGACGACAATCAGTAGCGGTAGTGTTCCGGCTTGTATGGACCTTCCGGTTTGACACCGATGTACGCCGCCTGATCCGCATCCATCTTCGTCAGCTTCACGCCGATGCGATCCAGATGCAGGCGGGCCACTTTTTCGTCCAGATGCTTGGGCAGGATGTAGACCTTGTTCTCGTACTGGTCACCTTTGGTGAACAGTTCGATCTGTGCCAGAACCTGGTTGGTGAACGAAGCCGACATCACGAAAGACGGGTGACCTGTGGCATTGCCAAGGTTCAGCAGACGGCCTTCAGACAGCAGGATCAGACGGTTGCCCGAAGGCATCTCGATCATGTCCACCTGCTCCTTGATGTTGGTCCACTTGTGGTTCTTCAGGCTAGCCACCTGAATCTCGTTGTCGAAGTGACCGATATTGCCAACGATGGCCATGTCCTTCATCTCGCGCATATGCTCGATGCGGATCACGTCCTTGTTGCCGGTGGTGGTGATGAAGATATCCGCGCTGGCAACTTCGTCTTCCAGCAAGGTCACTTCGAACCCATCCATCGCAGCCTGCAGCGCGCAAATCGGGTCAACTTCGGTCACCTTCACGCGCGCACCTGCACCGCGCAAGCTGGCGGCCGAGCCCTTGCCCACGTCGCCATAGCCGCAAACCACGGCAACCTTACCGGCCATCATGGTGTCGGTGGCGCGGCGAATACCGTCAACAAGCGATTCCTTGCATCCGTATTTATTGTCGAATTTCGACTTTGTGACCGAGTCATTCACGTTGATCGCCGGGAACGGCAGGTGGCCGTCTTTCACCAGCTGATACAGACGGTTCACGCCGGTGGTGGTTTCCTCGGACACACCCTGAATCTGGTCGCGCATCTTGGTGAACCAACCGGGGCTGGCCGCCATACGCTTGGCGATCTGCTTCTTGATCACCTCTTCCTCTTCCGAACCCGGAACAGGGATGACGTCTTCGCCTGCCTCAGCACGCGCGCCCAGCAGGATGTAAAGGGTCGCGTCGCCACCATCGTCGAGGATCATGTTCGGACCGTCTTCAAACAGGAAGGATTTATCCAGATAATCCCAATGCTCTTCCAGCGTCTGACCCTTGATGGCGAAGACGGGAATGCCCGCCTCGGCAATCGCGGCGGCGGCATGGTCCTGAGTCGAGAAGATGTTGCACGACGCCCAGCGCACATCCGCACCCAGCGCAACCAGCGTTTCAATCAGAACGCCGGTCTGGATGGTCATGTGCAGCGACCCAACGATACGCGCACCTGTCAGAGGCTTGCTGTCACCATATTCCGCACGCAGGGACATCAGCCCCGGCATCTCGGTTTCGGCAATGTCCAATTCCTTGCGGCCGAACCCGGCCAGCGAAATGTCTTTAACGATATAGTCCACGGCCATCAGGCGCTCCATTTTCGGTAAATCACAGTCCCGGCTGCCCCTAGCACTCCTTGGGGCAGGTGGCAACTTTGAAGACTGTTACCGGAAGCCTGCTGGCCGCTTTCAGCTTGGCGTGCCTTCGATTTTTATCTTTGGTATCGCTTCAAAAAAATCTGTGCCAACGGCAACAATACAACTGATTCCGTTCGCATTGGTTACCAAAACGGTATAACTGCCCGTTTCCTTCGAGGCCCAGACCTCCATCACAGATTGCGCGTCGCGCGTCTTTTGCAAACCGCCAAAGGCCAATTCTTCGGCGTAGTTTTCCTGCAATCTGGTGACAATATCGTCGCGATCTGCGCAACTTCGGGCAAAAGCTGGTGGGGCGGTCGCGGCCATTCCAAAGGTCAAGGCAATGGCGAATAAACGCTTGAACATGACAAACTCCTATCGTTTCGCGTTTCACGGTCGAGAGGAGCACACCGGGAGAAGCATGTGCCCCCCTCGGTTTTGATGTCGGGATCATGGCGCGCCGTTTCAAAGCACAAATGCTCAAGAAACTGTTGGCAGCAAGTGATCCAGACAGGTACATCATAACACAAAAATATGGCGCAATCGCGTCCGGTCAGGCGAGGCATAGCAAAATGGCAACACAACCCAGGGCATGGCAGCGCATGTTATCGGGGCGTCGGCTGGACCTGCTGGACCCGACCCCGGTGGATATCGAGATAGAAGATATCGCCCATGGGCTTGCTTTTGTGGCGCGCTGGAACGGGCAGACACGCGGCGATTTCGCCTATTCCGTGGCCGAACACTCCCTGTTGGTTGAGGAACTCTTCGGCAGAATTGCCCCCAAGACACCCGTCAAGTGGCGGTTGGCAGCCCTGTTACATGATGCGCCGGAATACGTGATCGGCGACATGATTTCGCCGGTCAAATCCGCTGTGGGCCCCGGTTACGGCGCCTTGGATGACCGTCTGGCGGCAGCAATTCACATCCGCTTCGGCCTGCCAGCCGCGGTGCCGAAAACGGTGAAGCGGCAGATCAAGAAAGCCGACAAGATCAGCGCCTGGATGGAGGCCACCCAGATCGCGGGCTTTTCCGAGGCTGAGGCGACGAAATTCTTTGGTCGCCCGGATAAAGCGGTGATGGAGGGATTGGAGATTACGTTGAGACCACCGGTCGAAGTAAGGAAAGCCTACACAGATCGGCACACAGTGCTTCTCGCGCTACTTTAGCGACTTGCAACCTGAACAGCTAAAGGAAATGGTGAAATGAGCGCGAAACGGCCGATTGGGAACCGGATCTTGCTTGCAACAAATTTGGTGCTGATCCTGGCGCTAGCAGCCGTGTTGATCAGAACTGGGTATCTGGCGAAGACAGTACGCAAGCTTACCGGAGCGCATACTCCCGTCACAGAAACTAAACACTATCAGACAATGGTGTGGCTGCACAAACGACCGATTTCCCAAGCTCTAGCGTCACCGAATATTCAAATCGCATTTATTGGTGATTCCATCATCGAGGGATGGCTAACCAGCAACATCGTTTCAAACGCATTGAATCTGGGAATCAGTCGGGACACAACCCAAGGCTTAATAGCAAGGGTACACCCGGAGCTCATCACTCATGTTCCGGTCTGGTACTTGGGTGTTGGGGTTAATGACGCCCTGAACGACACACCTCTGGAGGAGATTCCGAAATATGTTAAGCAGTTAGCGGATGTGTTCACCTCCGTAGACAGATTGATCTGGCGTGCCGTTCTGCCTGTCGCAAGCGAAACTTGGACTATCGAAAACGAAACGTTTCGAACCACCTACAACATTGCAGCACAACAAGCTTGCTTGGAGATGGGAAACTGCACGTTTCTCAACTCCCCTCCCGGGTATAGTGATAACATCGACAAGTGGACATCGGACGGCCTACACCCCAATCCAATCGGTTATCGTCACCTGACACAGCAGCTTTGCGCTGAAATAAAGTGTTCCCTTCAGTGACGCTGAGTGGGGTTTTTTGCGGTGATTAGGTTATAGTCTCAACGCGGGCTGCGTTTCGCTAGTATCCGCTGCAAGGTCCGGCGGTGCATGTTCAGCCGCCGTGCGGTCTCACTGACATTCCGGTCGCACAGCTCATAAACCCGCTGGATGTGCTCCCAACGCACGCGGTCCGCGCTCATCGGGTTTTCCGGCGGCGGGGGCAATTCGTCACCCTTGGCCAGCAGCGCATTGGTGATGTCGGTGGCGTCGGCGGGTTTCGACAGATAATCGGTTGCGCCGATTTTTACGGCAGCAACCGCAGTCGCAATCGCCCCGTACCCGGTCAGAACCACGACCCGGCTGTCAGGGCGCTTTTCGCGCAAAACCTCAACCACATCCAGACCGTTGCCATCCTCCAGTCGCAGGTCAACAACCGCGTAAGCCGGTGGGCGGGCGGTGGAAATTGCGCGGCCTGCGGCGACGGATCCTGCGGTTTCAACCTCGAACCCACGCTTTTCCATGGCCTTGGCCAAACGTCTCAGGAACGGCTCGTCATCATCCACCAAAAGCAAGGATTTGTCAGGGCCGATATCAAGCTGAGAACTGTCTGCCATATGTTAGGTCTTTCCGCTATTTCATGCCTTTGGCTTAAACATGAGTAATAGCAGCGCAGAAACAAAGGTCAAACAACCTTGTTAATGCGCTGCCTGGTCCAGAAAGCACCCGACCCTGTCCGCCATCTGTTCGGCCGTGTCATCGCGCTTGAAGAATTCAAGGAAACCATGTTCGGGCGTCACCAGATATGTGAAGGTGGAATGGTCAACAAGGTAGAATTCGTCGCTTTTATCCTGTGCCTTGTAATAGGTCTTGTAAGCCTTGCTCGCCGCCCTGACCTGTTCGGGTGAACCGGTCAAGGCAATCGTTTTGCCGCCTAAGTTAAAGGCATAATCATCCACAACCTCGGGCGTGTCCCGTTCGGGATCGATCGAGATGAACAGCGCAGTGGCCGACTGTCCGCGCTGGTTCAGGATATCCACGGCCTCAACATTGCGGGACATGTCAAACGGGCAGACATCGGGGCAGAATGTGTATCCGAAATAGACAAGTGTGGGTTCGGTGATCACGTCTTTGTCGGTCACCGTCTCACCTTTGCCATTCACCAGTTCAAACGGCCCGCCGATAGCAGCGGTCCCCCCGGCGATCTGCCCGGATCGGCACTGTGCAAACTGGTCGCCGGATCCGCCCCCACGCGTCAAAAGCCACATCGCACCTAGGCCAATAGCCAGAACGAGAGTTGCAAGAATTGCGTATAGGCGGGTCATTTCGGTTTTCCGGTCGCAAGGGGTTGTTGATCGTTCCGGCCGGGACACCTATCAAGATGACCAGCCTTTGCAACAGGACATAAGCGACCGATGGCAGATTCCAATCAGACTTTTTGGCGCGGCCAGGAACGCAGCAGCTGGATCCGCCTGCGCACCCTGATCCTGTTGCGATGGGTTGCCATTTTTGGTCAGATCACCGCCATCACCGTGGCCCAGCAATACTATCACGTGCAGCTGGAACTGGGCCTGTGCTATCTGGCCATCGGGATCTCGGTCATGGGTAACCTGACTGCCATTCTGTTGTTTCCACAGAACAAGCGGATGTCCGAGTTCGAAAACTTCCTGATGGTTCTGTTCGATCTGCTGCAACTGTCGATCTTGTTGTATCTGACGGGCGGTCTGAACAACCCCTTTGCCCTTCTGCTTTTGGGGCCGGTCACGATTTCCGCCAATGTGATGAGCACACGGTCGACCTTGATTGTCGGGGCTGTTGCGATTGTTCTGACCACTCTGCTGGCGGAATTCCACCTGCCGCTGCGGACCAACATCGGAGTGTTTCTGGACATTCCGGAAATCCTGCTGTTTGGCAACTGGGCGGCTATTATTATCGCCATCGTCTTTATCGGTGCTTATTCTCACCGCGTCAGTTCCGAGGTTCAATCCATGTCCGAAGCGCTGGCTGCCACCCATATGGCGCTGGCCCGCGAGCAAAAATTGACCGATCTGGGTGGCGTGGTCGCCGCTGCCGCGCACGAGTTGGGCACCCCCTTGGCCACGATCAAACTGACAAGTGCGGAACTGATCGAAGAGCTGGACGACCGCCCCGACCTCAAGGAAGACGCCGCCTTGATCCGCGAGCAGGCTGATCGGTGCCGCGACATTTTGCGCGATATGGGTCGTGCCGGAAAAGATGACCTGCATTTGCGGCAGGCTCCGCTTTCGACGGTGGTGAACGAAGCCGCCGAACCGCATGTTGACCGGGGCAAGGTCGTTCATTTTTCCGAAGGCCCGACGCAGGGCGGAGACGTGCTGCAACCCTCGATCCTGCGAAAGCCCGAGATCATTCACGGGCTCCGCAACCTGATCCAGAATGCCGTGGATTTCGCCCGCGCCAATGTCTGGGTCGAAGCCGAATGGACAGACAGCAGGATCACCGTCAGCATCATGGATGACGGGCGCGGCTACCCGTCGCACATGATTGGACGCATAGGTGATCCCTTCATGCGCCGCAGACGGGCCGAAGCCGACCTGCGAACCCGGCCGGAATACGAAGGCATGGGACTGGGACTGTTCATCGCAAAAACGTTGCTGGAACGCAGCGGTGCCGAGCTGAAATTCGCAAATGGCACGGATCCGTATCAGCATCTGACTGATCACAAGGACCGGACAGGCGCGATCGTCAAAGTCTCGTGGCCGCGCAACCTGATTGACGCGCAAAAGGGTGACACGCCGGTTCCATCCGGTTCCAACAAACGCATTCAGGTGTGAGTTAAGGAGCCGTTAACCTATCCTGCCCATAGTCAGCCGGGGTTTGTTCTACCTTGGGGATATTCATGGCCGATTGGATCATTCTGGCCGCGATCAGCCTGGTATCGGGATGCTTTGCCGTGCAGTGGTTATTGCCACGCCAGACGCGACGCGACGATGTCTTTGGTTTGTTTTCGACAACATCCCTGTTCGATGCGGTATTCCTGTTTGATGGTGATCACCTGATCAGCCACTCCGATATCGCGCTTGCCGGGTTCGAACATGTTGGAAGCTGGCAGGACTTGCGCCGCCTGCTGCAAAGGGATTTCCCCACCTTCCCCGAAACACCCGAAAAGGTTCGCGATCAAAATGTACTGGTAATCTCGGCCATTGATTGCACAGTCGAACGCGAAATCGTGTGTGAATGGATCGACGGGATTGTCCGCGTGCGTCTGCACGAACCGGCCAGAATTTCTCCGACTGGGTCAAGCACGCTGAGTGAACCGAGCCGTCTGGCCATGGAACAGGCCCCCTATCCGGTATGGTTGCTGGATCACTACAGCCAGGTGCAATGGTGCAATGCGACTTATGTCACGCTTGTTCGCCGGGCGCGTGGTCAGGATGCCGATCTGACTGCCCCGCTGTTTCCGGGCACCTCTGATGCGCCGTCGCTTGGAAAATCAAGGGTTTCGGTAGATGTGACTGGGTCCAACAGCAAGTTGTGGTTCGATCTGACGCAGATCGAACAGGAAGACGGGCGGTTATGTTACGCCACAGACATCAACGCCATTGTCGAAGCGGAAACCGCGCAACGCAAGTTCGTGCAGACCATGACCAAGACGTTTGCTCAACTTTCGATCGGCCTGGCCATTTTCGATCGCAACCGGCAACTGGCGCTGTTCAACCCGGCCCTGATTGATCTGACCACGTTGCCGCCGGATTTCCTCAGTTGCCGCCCGAATATCAGCAGTTTCTTCGACCGGCTAAGGGATCAGCACATGATGCCAGAGCCCAAGAACTACCGTACATGGCGGCGTCAGATGAACGACCTGCTCGAAGCGGCCGAGGGCGGCAATTACCACGAAACATGGTCGCTTCCCTCTGGCTCGGTTTATTCTGTAAGCGGCAGGCCGCACCCCGACGGGGCTGTTGCGTTTCTGTTCGAAGATATTACGGCAGAAATCACGTTGACGCGCCGCTTCCGGTCCGAGATGGATCTTATGCAATCCATATTGGACAAGCTGGCCGATGCAATCGCTGTATTTGCCGATGATGGCACCCTGGCCCTTACCAACTACGCCTACGAAAAACTTTGGGGCGACGCACAGGAAATCGGCTTTCAGAACGACACGGTCACCGATGTCACGCGGCGGTGGCAGGAGCATTGTGTTGCTACGCCGATTCTGGGAGAGATCCGGGATTTCGTCGAAATGCGGGATAACCGGGCGGAGTGGACGGCTGAAATCCGGATGCGGTCGGGCATCACTTTGGACTGCACGGTTTCACCGGTTCATAACGGTGCGACGATCGTGCGGTTTGCACCCGTGGATCTTCTGACAAAAACCGCCCCGTTGGAACAGATCAGCGCCTGAACCGGGGTTGCAGCCGATTGGGCAGAACGTCATTGTGGCGCCATGACGACGCCCCCCCAAACCCTGACCTTCAGATCGCCCGATGAAACCGCAGATTTTGCGACCCGTGTCGGGTATTCGCTCAGTGATGGGGATGTCCTGTTGCTTAGTGGTGCAATCGGCAGCGGCAAGACGCATTTCGCACGCAGCCTCATTCAATCACTTATGCCTGAACCGGAAGATGTGCCGTCACCCACATTCACTTTGGTTCAGACCTATGACACCCCTGCCGGTGAGATCTGGCACTGCGATCTTTATCGGCTGAACGCGTTAGAGGAAGTGGATGAACTGGGTTTGGTCGATGCCTTTGACACAGCAATCTGCCTTGTGGAATGGCCGGAAAAGCTGGGCGCACTAGCCCCTGCCGCTTCGTTAAAGCTGGCCTTCGAAACAGACCCTGACACAGAAGATACCCGCCACGTGTCCTTGTCATGGACCGATCCGAAATGGGTAAAAAAGCTGGAGAGTGCAGGATGACAAACAGGACAGTCCTGGCAGAGGCCCTTATTGCACAAACTCCTTGGGCCGGGGCAACGCGTGCACCACTGGCCGGCGACGCATCGAACCGCCGGTACGAACGTGTTACCGATCCGGTCAGTGGGCGAACGGCTGTCCTGATGGATGCGCCACCAGACAAGGGCGAAAGCGTCGAATCGTTTGTGCGTGTTGCTGAGTATCTGCGTTCGATTGGCCTGAGTGCGCCCGAGATTTACGCAGAAGACGCTGAATATGGATTTCTGCTGCTGGAAGATCTGGGTGATGATCTGTTTGCACGTGTTCTGAAAAAAGACCCGTCCAAAGAACGCTTTTTGTACGAGGCCGCAACAGACGTATTGCTTCACCTGCATCAGGCCCCATTATTGTCGCTACCGTCCTACGACCCGGCCCTGATGACGGATCTGGCGACGCTGGCGCTTACGAGATATGCTGCTGGAATTCAGGGCAATGTTGATCAGGACGTTCTGGACCGGTTCGAACTTCGGTTTGCCGATATTCTGCACCGAGAAACCTCTGGGGACAAAGTTGTCATTCAAAGGGACTATCACGCGGAAAACCTTCTTTGGCTGCCCGAGCGCGACGGCTTAAGGCGCGTCGGATTGCTGGATTTCCAATTGGCCATGCTGGGGCACCCCGCCTATGATCTGGTGTCCTTGCTTCAGGACATTCGCCGCGATGTTTCGGTCGGAACAGAAATGCAGATGATCAACCGCTATATTGCAGGGTCAGGTATGGATGATCACGAGTTTCGGACCGCGTACAGTGTATTGGGCGCGCAGCGAAATCTTCGCATCCTTGGCGGTTTTTCGCGACTGGCAACCGATTACGGCAAGCCGCAATATCTGGACATGATCCCGGCGGTCTGGTCGCACCTCATGCGGGATCTGGAACACCCTGCCCTTGTTTCCGTGGCCTCGCTACTGCACGACGCTCTGCCCCGACCAACACCTCAGAATTTGGCCAGGCTGAGGCCGCAATGACCGGATCACCCTTTGCCGTAATGTTGTTTGCCGCCGGATTTGGCACCCGTATGGGCGCGTTGACCAAGGACCGACCCAAACCGCTGATCGAAGTGTCCGGGCGCCCCCTGATCGACCATGCGCTGGATCTTGTCGACAACCTTGGCCCTGTTCGCACAGTTGCAAACGTGCATTACCACGCCGATCAGCTCGACGCGCATCTCGGGCCCAAAGGCATTCTGATATCGCGGGAGGAGCCGGAGATCCTGGAAACTGGTGGAGGATTGCGCGCAGCCCTGCCATTGCTGGGAACCGACCCAGTGTTCACGCTGAATACTGACGCAATCTGGTCCGGCCCAAATCCATTGAAACTGCTGCAAAACGCATGGGATCCGGCCCGCATGGATGCGCTTTTGATGTGTGTTCCAACTGCGCAGGCCATAGGTCACGACGGGCCCGGTGATTTTACCGCTGATCGGGCGGGGCGGATCACGCGTGGGCCCGGCTTGGTTTACGGGGGCGCGCAGATCCTCAAGACACAAGGGCTGCACGCCATCTCGCAGCCGGCGTTTTCGTTGAACCTGCTTTGGAACCAGATGCAGGATCAGGGGCGTTTGTTCGGCATTGAGTATCCCGGTCGCTGGTGTGATGTGGGTCACCCCGATGGGATCGCTCTGGCCGAGGATTTGCTGGCAGATGTTTGACCCCGGACCCCTGCCCCGCGTCTTCGCCGTCCCGCCCGGTACGGATTTCCCCAAGGCGTTGGTCGACGGCCTGAGGCGGCGTTGTTCAGGCCCGCCCGAAGCTATGGCGCGGGTGGAACTGGTGTTGAACACGCGGCGTATGGAACGGCGCGTACGTGACCTGTTCAATCAGGGGCCGCCTTGCCTGCTGCCCCGCATCTCTCTGGTTACCGATCTGGGGGACAGTGCTGGTCTGGCGCATATTCCACCTGCCATTCCGCCCCTTCGGCGGCGTCTGGAGTTGACACAGCTGGTCGCCAAATTGTTGGAACAACAACCGGATCTGGCCGCGCGGTCGTCGGTTTTTGACCTGTCCGACAGTCTGGCGGCGCTGATTGACGAAATGCAGGGTGAAGGTGTGTCGCCGGACACAATCCGGGGGCTGGATGTCAGCGACATGTCCGGCCATTGGGCGCGGGCTCAGACCTTTATTGGTATCGCAGATCATTTCATTGACACGGGCTCGCAGGTGATGGACGCGCAGGCCCGCCAACGCCGCGTGGTCGAAAACCTGATCGCCCGCTGGCAAACCGATCCCCCCCTGCATCCGGTTATACTGGCCGGGTCGACCGGTTCGCGCGGCACCACGCTGATGCTGATGGACGCCGTCGCGCGCTTGCCGCAAGGGGCGCTGGTACTGCCCGGATACGATTTCGACCAGCCGGATCACGTTTGGGAAGGGTTGGATGATGCGTTGACTTCGGAAGATCACCCGCAATACCGGTTTCGCAAGCTGATGCACGGGCTGGGCCTGTCACCCGGTCAGATCACCCCCTGGACAGACCTGAACGCCCCCTCGCCTGCCCGTAACCGTCTGGTTTCCCTGGCTTTGCGCCCGGCCCCGATCACCAATGCCTGGATGAGCGAAGGCCCGAAACTGGCTGATCTACTCGGCGCAACCAAAGACCTGACACTGGTCGAGGCGCAATCACCGCGGGACGAGGCTTTGGCCATTGCCCTGCGCCTGCGAAAGGCTGCTGAAACCGGTCAGACCGCCGCCCTGATCACGCCCGATCGCATGTTGACCCGTCAGGTCAGCGCCGCGCTGGATCGGTGGAACATTCTGGCGGATGACAGCGCCGGTTTGCCGCTGCAACTCTCTCCTCCGGGCCGGTTTCTGCGACATGTGGCTGGTCTGTTCACGCGCCGTCTGGAGGGCGAGGCGCTGCTTACCTTGCTAAAACACCCTTTGTGCCATGACGGCAGTGAACGCGGTAACCATTTGCTGCACACGCGTGATCTGGAACTGGACCTGCGCCGCAATGGCCCGCCATTTCCGGATGGCACCAGCCTCACCGCATTTGCAGTACGCAAAGAAGCCCCCGAGGCCTGGGTTCAATGGGTTGTTCACCACTTCTGCGATCAACAGATCGGTGGCGAGTTGGCGCTTTCCGACTGGGTAGATCGGGTCACAACACTGGCCGAGGCGATCTCGGCTGGCAGTGCAGGTGAAACCGGCACGTTGTGGGACAAGAACGCGGGTCAAAAGGCACTGGCAGTGCTGAATTCCCTCAGGGAAGAGGCGCAACATGGCGGGCCTATGATGGCCCATGATTTTGCCGATCTTCTGGGCGCAGTGCTAGCAGGGGAAGAGGTCCGCGACCGCGACGCGCCACATCCGCATATTATGATCTGGGGCACACTCGAAGCGCGGGTACAGGGTGCAGACCTGTTGATCCTTGGCGGATTGAACGAAGGCAGTTGGCCAGAAGCCCCGGCTCCTGACCCCTGGCTGAACCGGCAGATGCGTGACAAAGCGGGGTTGTTGCTGCCCGAACGGCGGATTGGCCTGTCGGCGCATGATTTTCAACAGGCCATCGGCGCGCCCGAGGTCTGGCTAACCCGCGCAACCCGCTCGGACGATGCGGAAACGGTGCCGTCCCGTTGGGTGAACCGGCTGACAAACCTGTTGCAAGGCCTGCCTGAGCAGGGTGGCCCCCAAGCGCTGGCCGAAATGCGCGCCCGTGGCCAAAACTGGCTGAATTGGTCCGACGCTCTGGAAGACGCGCCGCGCATTGACCCCGCGCAACGCCCATCCCCGCGCCCGCCAGTTGCCGCGCGTCCACGTCACCTGTCAGTAACGGAAATCAAGCGGCTAATTCGCGATCCTTATGCCATCTATGCCAAGCATGTGCTGCGTTTGAAACCTCTCGACCCGCTTGTCCAGGCACCCGACGCGTTGCTGCGGGGGATCGTAATCCACGAAATCCTCGAACATTTCGTCAAGGATAGCGTGCTCGACAACGCCTTGCTGACGCGTGAGAATTTCCTGAAGCGCGCGCACGCATTGCTGGAGCAGCATGTCGCCTGGCCCACGGCGCGGCACCTGTGGCTTGCGCGACTGGAACGGAACGCAGACGACTTTATCAGCGCCGAACTTTCGCGCCGGGGTGATGGCGGGCCAGTGGCCTTTGAAGCGGCGATGAAGCTGGTGCTGAACCCGCTGGATTTCACCATAACAGGGCGCGCCGACCGGATCGATCACAACAGCCGGGGGGCCTTGCGGATCATCGACTATAAAACCGGCGCGCCTCCGACAGAAAGCCAGCAGTCCAAATTCGACAAGCAATTGCTGATCGAGGCCGCAATGGCCGAGCAGGGCGGTATCGAAGGGCTTGACCCGATGGCGGTGGCAGAGGCGATCTTCATCGGGATGGGTGGTGCCTATAAAGAGGTGCCCGCGCCGCTGCTGAAAGAACCCGCCGACAAGGTTCTAGCCGAGCTGAAAGAGCTGATTTCGGCTTATTTAGAATCTGATCAGGGGTATTCGTCCCGCCGAATGCTACACAAGGATACGGATATCGGTGACTATGATCATCTGGCCAGGTTCGGCGAGTGGGACCGGACAGCCGAAACGCGCCCCGAGGATTTGACATGAGCGCGCGCAACGAAGCAACCGAACGGCAGGTGCAGGCCGCGCGACCAGATGCCTCGACCTGGCTGGCCGCCAATGCGGGGTCTGGAAAGACACGGGTTCTGACCGATCGGGTGGCGCGCCTGCTGCTGGGTGGCGTCCAACCGCAGCACATTCTTTGCCTGACCTATACCAAAGCCGCTGCCAGCGAGATGCAGAACCGGTTGTTTGACCGTCTTGGCAAATGGGCCATGCTGGAAGATGCCAGGCTGCAAAAGGACCTGGCCGAATTGGGCGTGACTGGCACCATCGATTCAGATCGATTGGCCCAAGCGCGCACCCTGTTTGCCCGCGCCATTGAGACGCCGGGTGGCTTGAAGATTCAGACAATTCACTCTTTCTGCGCCTCGTTGCTGCGTCGTTTCCCGCTCGAGGCCGGGGTCAGCCCGCAGTTTTCGGAAATGGAAGACCGTGCGGCAGCTTTGCTAAGGGAAGAAATTGTTGAAGATTTTGCAGAAGGCCCGCAGGCCGGGCTGATCGAAGACGTGGCCCGGTTTGTCACCGATACAGGCTTTGACAAGCTGACTGCGGCGATCACCCAGAAACGCAACCTGTTCGCGCGGCAACTGGATTGGTCTGATCTTCTGCAACGCTTCGAACTGCCCTCGCATTTCGACGATAATGCGTTGTTCCAAAGCGTTTTTCAGGGTGGTGAGGTCCAGCTGATCCAATCAATGCTGCCCGTATTGCTCGAAAGTGGAGGCAATAATGCCAAGGCTGCGGCAAGGCTGGCAGGGTTCACCGACGCACGATTGGCTCACTTGCCCATGCTGGAAGACGTGCTGCTGACCGGAAAAGGCGCAAAAGAACCGTTTACCGCCAAGATCAACGGCTTTCCCACCAAACCCCTTCGCGAAGGTGCGCTGGCGGACCGGATGCCTCAACTCGAAGCTCTCATGCTGCGGGTCGAGGCCGCGCGTGAACGCCGACTGGCGCTGGTTGCCGCCCAGAAAACCGCCGTTTTGCACCGCTTTGCCGCTGCATTTCTACCGGAATATGAACGCCGCAAGCAGTTGCGGGGGTGGCTGGATTTCGACGACCTGATCCTGCGCGCACGTCAGGTTCTGAATGACCCGGCGGTGGCCGAATGGGTGCTGTACCGTCTAGACGGGGGTATCGACCACATTCTTGTCGACGAAGCGCAAGACACCAGCCCCGATCAATGGGATGTGGTCGAAAAACTGGCTCAGGAATTCACCAGTGGGGAAGGGGCCCGATCAGGGGTCGAGCGCACGATTTTCGTGGTCGGCGATAAAAAGCAATCGATCTATTCCTTTCAGGGCGCCGACCCGCAAGCTTTTGACCGGATGCAGGAAGAGTTTGACCGAAAACTCGCTGAATCAGGCTCTAAACTGTGGGATTCGACGCTGGAATATTCATTCCGATCCTCCAGCGCGATCTTGTCTCTGGTCGACACGCTTTTTGAGAACCGCGCCGATGCGGGATTTCAGAAGGAAAGCCAGCACCGCGCCTTCAAATCCGATTTGCCCGGTCGGGTTGATCTTTGGCCCGTCGTCGAGAAAGTCGAAGACGCGGAAGAGGGGGATTGGACCGATCCGGTGGACCGGCCCGGATCGCGGCATCATACCGTTATTCTGGCCAAACGGGTGGCTGAGACGATCAAAGAAATGATCGATGGCGGCGAAACGATCCCTGAAGACGGGGACACGCAGGGCCAGTTTGTTCGACGCAAAGTGCAACCGGGTGATTTTCTGATCCTTGTGCAACGCCGGTCCGACTTGTTTGCCGAAATCATTCGCGCCTGCAAGGTTGCCGGGCTTCCCATCGCCGGGGCGGACAGGCTGAAAGTGGGTGCCGAACTTGCGGTCAAGGATCTGGCTGCGCTGCTTAGCTTTCTGGCCACGCCCGAAGACAGCCTGTCGCTGGCGACAGTTCTGAAATCCCCACTGTTCGGATGGTCCGAGCAGCAGCTTTTCGATCTGGCCCATCGGCGGGAGGAGCAATTCCTGTGGGCTGCTTTGCGCAGACGCGCCGACGATTTCCCCAAAACCCTGGCCGTGCTGAACGATCTGCGCAGTCAGATCGACTTTCTGCGCCCCTATGACCTGATCGAACGCATTCTGACCCGACATGACGGGCGGCGAAACCTGTTGGGCCGACTGGGACCCGAGGCAGAAGACGGTATCAATGCCCTGCTGTCGCAGGCGTTGGCCTACGAGCGGACGGATATCCCCAGCCTGACGGGATTTCTGGTCTGGATGCAGACCGACGATCTGGAAATCAAACGACAGATGAGCGGGGTCGGCAATATGATCCGGGTGATGACGGTGCACGGCTCGAAAGGTCTGGAGGCTCCGATCGTCATTCTGCCGGATACCGGCAAACGTCAGCCGCCACGCGACGCCGAAATCATGGTGGCAGACGGGACACCGCTGTGGAAGGTTTCGGCAGACCAATCGCCAAACCTGATCACTCACGCCCGGTCAGAGGCGCGCACCCGCGAGGAAAACGAACGGCTTCGCCTGCTATATGTGGCTCTAACACGGGCCGAAAAGTGGCTGATCGTGGCGGCGGCGGGTGATTTGGGTAAAGATGGCAACAGCTGGTACCAGATGGTAGAAGCGGCGATGGAAAAGGCCGGGGCAACGCAACTGCCTGGTTCAGATAAACGTCGGCTGTCCCATGGCGACTGGGATGGGTTGCCATTGGTCGAGCAGTCAGTTGCATTGGCCAAACATTCAGAACTGCCCGACATGTTCCTGCACCCCGCACCAGAACCAGTTGTACCGGCGGCCTCTATCAGCCCTTCGGATCTGGGTGGTGCCAAGGCGTTGCCGGGTGACGCTGGTCTGGATGAAGACGCTGCCAAACTGCGCGGAACCCGCGTGCACCTGCTGCTTGAGCATCTGCCCAAAGTCACGCAGAACCACTGGCCAGAGCTTTGTGCCCGCCTGCTGCCCGAGGTGAGGCAAGAGGATCAGGGCGCATTGCTGACCGAAGTCACAGGCGTACTGGCATCCGAAAGCCTGCGACACATTTTCACGCAGGACACATTGGCCGAAATACCTGTTACTGCCGACCTGAACGGGCAGCGAATGTATGGGATTATCGACCGCCTGATCGTGACAGACACCGAAGTCCATGTGATTGATTTCAAATCAAATGCCACCGTTCCGAACCGGGTCGAAGATTGCCCCGAAGGGTTGCTTCGCCAAATGGGCGCGTATGCGCAGGCCCTGTCGCAGATCTATCCAAACCATAAGATACGCACCGCAATCCTCTGGACAAGAACGGCAAATCTTATGTGGCTGCCACACGATCTTGTGACGGATGCCGTGGCCTGCACCCAGATATCTTGACCTTACCTACTGCCACCCCTACCTTCACAGCCCAAGCGCATATCATTCAGGAGACATAATATGTCGACCGTAGCCGTCACCGACGAAACCTTTGACGCCGAAGTCAAGAACTCGGACGTTCCAGTTGTAGTGGATTTCTGGGCCGAATGGTGCGGACCCTGTAAGCAGATTGGTCCGGCACTGGAAGAGCTGGCCGCCGAATATGGCGGCAAGGTCAAGATCGCCAAGGTGGACGTGGACAACAACCCGAACTCTGCCGCCGCCATGGGCGTGCGCGGCATCCCGGCGCTGTTCATCTTCAAGGACGGTCAAGTTGTATCGAATCGCGCAGGCGCTGCCCCCAAAGCCGCGCTGCAAAGCTGGATCGACGAATCCATCTGATCTGGCGATAACGGATTGTTCGAAAGGCGTCTCAGATCGGGGCGCCTTTTTTGTTGAATCGGCGGGGAAACCAATGGCGAAAACGCGCGTTCTTGTAGAATTCGGGATGGGCACATCCCTGCGCCGGATGGACTATACCGAAGCATCTCTGCGGGCGATCAGAGACGCGCTGTGGCACAACTCAGTCAATATGGCCGAGCTGTTTGGTTTCCCGAAAGAGGCGATGATCATCGATGCCGAGATCGGCGTGCAGCAGCCGGATCAAGTGGATACCGACGCCCTCAAAGCCGTTTTCCCTTATGGCCAGCCCAACATTACTGTCACAAAGGGTGGGCTGGACATCGAAAAACCGCATGGCGACGGCCACACGGTCATCGCCAACGCCGCACTGATCGTTTCTTTCGACATGGACCCGGCGCAATGAGTGAAAAGCGGATCATCCTGGAAATGGGCACTGGCAATGACCTTTATGGTCAGGATTATACCAAAGCAGCCCGCCGCGCGGTACAGGACGCGCTGCATCATTCATCCATCACGTTGTTTTCAAAGCTGGGGATCGATCACAACGAAATGCGCGTGCGCGTGACAATCGGCGTTCAGAATCCGGAACAGGTGAATTGCGAGCTGGTTGCTGCCGACTTGCCGCGAGGCCGGGCCGAGGTTCGCGCGGTTAAAGGTGGTATGGATATCGCCGATGAAGAAGCTGGCACTCTGCACGTCATTGCAACTGCCGCGGTCGAGGCCTTTTTACCCGATCTTGCCGGGAAATACGCCCAGGGCTGAGCAACGAAAAAGCCGCTCGGAAATCCGGGCGGCTGGTTCGGTTTGACGATCTGTCGGTTGGATCAGATTTTAGCGATATCCGCGCGGCTCAGACCGATATCGTCCAGCTGCGTGTCGCTGAGTTCCGACAGAAGGTTCCGTGTTTTACGGGCTTCATTCCATGCGACAACATTGTCGAATGCATTGATGAAAACGTCCGCCACGTGCAGGATGGTAGCTGCTCCGAGCGGCGCATGAATATTAGCTGTAGTTGCCATGTGCGCAGTCCTTATTGAAGAAACAGCCGACCCGTCGTCGGTTGTGAGCCTCATCTAGTACCGCTTGGCCGGACTCACAATTGCTGGTCCGGTAACCCCGAATTGCATTTTTTGCATATCTTTTGGGCAGTTTGGCAATGGGTTGCGCCAACAACCGGTCCGGCCCATATATACCGCCAGCAAAAGCGGAGACGATCATGGCAGATAACGACTTTCCCGGTTGGCACGGCACAACGATCATTGGCGTCAAGAAGGACGGTCATGTCGTCATTGCCGGCGACGGTCAGGTGAGTCTGGGTCAAACCGTGATCAAGGGCACTGCGCGCAAGGTGCGCCGCCTGTCTCCCGGAGGGTTCGAGGTCGTGGCAGGTTTTGCCGGATCGACAGCGGATGCCTTCACATTGCTGGAACGGCTCGAAGCCAAGCTTGAGGCTACGCCCGGTCAACTGGCCCGCGCCTCGGTTGAACTCGCCAAGGACTGGCGCACCGACAAGTATCTGCAAAAGCTTGAGGCGATGCTGATCGTGACAGACGGCAGAGATCTTCTTGTCATCACCGGGGCAGGGGACGTTCTGGAACCCGAACACAATGTGGCTGCCATCGGGTCGGGAGGCAATTTCGCTCTGGCCGCCGCGCGTGCCATGATGGACAGCGACAAATCCGCAGAAGACATCGCCCGGCAATCCATGGCCATCGCAGCAGATATCTGCGTCTACACCAATGGCAACCTGACGGTTGAGACGATCTCAGGCTAAAAGCGCCTTGATCTCTTTGCCTTTCCATCGACGGTGCATGCCGACCAGCCCCAGGACCGCCGCTACGATCACGATGTAATAGGGCACGCGGATATCGATGCTCATCAACCCGCCACCGATCAATGACATGATCCCCCCCGCAAGACAGAACACGGCGGTGGCCACGCCCATGGCCCAGCCCTGATCCGCCTCGCTCACGCTTGAGGAGAACAGGCCCAACAGCGTTGGATAGGCGATGCCGAACAGGAAATAGAAGAAAAACACGGGGACATAGCTGAATACACCGCTTGGGCTGAAGGCAAAGGCAAACCCGCAAATGACCATCACCACAAGCGACGTGTAAATGATCGCGTGTTTGCTGAACCTTTCCTGGGCAGGCTTCACCAGGAACGTACTGGAAAAGGCCAACGCCACACCGATGACAACCATCGCCACGCTGCCCCCGATGACCCCATACCCGAATGCGCTGGTCAGGAAATTGTCGACAAACACGTAGAATGTGACATTGGCGATCATGAAAAACGAATAGACCGGCAAGATTTTCAGAACCAAAGGGTGTTCGCCAACTGCGATCAGACTGTCGGTAATATCGCGGGGACGAAACACAAAGGGCTCGCGCCTGGTTCGGGTGTCCTTGAAAAACAGAAGCACCAGAAGAATCGCGATCAACACCAACACGAACGCGCCATAGAACGGGGTTTTCAGCGTGGCAAAGCCGCCAAACAGCGCCGAATCCGACAAAACCGCGCCGATGATCGGCCCGCCGACAAGGCCAAAGCTGACACCTGTCACGATGTAGCCCATGTTTCGGTCCCGGTCAGACGCGTCAGTGCTGCCATCGATCATCGCTGCCTGCGCGATGGGCTGATTGCCCGCAGTGAACCCGGTAATCGAACGGCCGACGATCAGCAGAAGCAGGTTATTGAGATAAAGCGCCACAATGGTCAGCGCATATCCGGCCAACGCCCCCCCAAGGCAGACCAGCAGCGCATTCTTTCGCCCGATCGAGTCAGACACTTTCGAGACATAAACAACACCCAGAAACCACGACAGGAAAAAGCATCCGATCACCAGACCATAGTAAAAATGCCTACGGCCCACTGGCGTGCTTTCCGGCAGAAAACCCGAGCTCGTTTCCATGATCAACGAATTGATGATGGGAAAGACCAGACCTTGCCCAATCAGATCCACAAACACCACAAACAACAGGGTAATCTTGGCAATCTTCGTCATTCTGTATGCTCCTGACGCTCGTAACCCTGATGCAACCGTAACAGAGGGTTCGTGTTTTCCCCAAGCAAAGGATTTGCAAACCGCATGAGGCATTGTTAACCAACGCGGCCAAGACCCGCGGTTTGCTTGTTTTCATCAAAGCCATGATTACCTAGACCGCATCACGCAAATACGACCGAGAGGATTGCCCTTTGACCGACCTGACCCCGCGCGAGATTGTCTCGGAACTGGATCGATTCATTATCGGGCAAAAGGATGCCAAGCGCGCTGTGGCCGTTGCCCTGCGCAACCGCTGGCGCCGCAAGCAGTTGCCGGACGATATTCGCGAAGAGGTGTATCCAAAAAATATCCTGATGATCGGCCCCACCGGTGTCGGCAAGACCGAGATCAGCCGCCGCCTGGCCAAGCTGGCGCGCGCACCCTTTATCAAGGTCGAAGCCACGAAGTTCACCGAGGTTGGCTATGTCGGCCGCGACGTGGAACAAATCATCCGCGATCTGGCCGATGCCGCCATTCTGCAAACACGGGAATTCATGCGCGAAGACGTCAAGGCCAAAGCCTATCAGGCCGCCGAAGACCGCGTGATTGACGCCATCGCTGGTACGGATGCCCGTGAAGGCACACGAGAGATGTTCCGCAAAAAGCTCAAGGCGGGTGAACTGGATGAAACGGTCATCGAACTGGACGTCGCGGACAGTTCAAACCCAATGCCGATGTTCGATATCCCAGGACAACCTGGCAGTCAGATGGGGATGATGAATCTGGGCGATATCTTTGGCAAGGCGTTTGCCGGGCGCACTGTCAGGAAACGTCTGACTGTCGCCGAAAGCTATGACGTGCTGATTGGAGAAGAGGCAGACAAGCTGCTGGACGATGAGACGGTCACCCGCACCGCATTGGAATCGGTGGAACAGAATGGCATCGTTTTTCTGGACGAGATTGACAAGGTCTGTGCCCGCACAGAAGCGCGTGGCGGTGATGTAAGTCGCGAAGGGGTGCAGCGCGACCTGCTGCCTCTGATCGAAGGCACAACCGTCTCGACAAAACACGGTCCGGTGAAAACCGACCACATCCTGTTCATCGCATCCGGTGCGTTCCATATCGCCAAACCGTCAGACCTCCTGCCCGAGTTGCAGGGCCGTCTGCCCATCCGGGTAGAGCTGCGCGCGCTGACCGAAGAAGATTTCGTGCGCATCCTGACCGAAACCGACAACGCACTGACCCGTCAGTATACGGCCCTTATGGCCACCGAAGAGGTCACTGTTGGGTTTACCGAAGACGGTATTGCCGCCTTGGCACGGATCGCAGCCGAGGTGAACCAGAGCATTGAAAACATTGGTGCGCGGCGACTTTATACCGTCATGGAGCGGGTCTTCGAAGAGCTGTCATTCACTGCACCAGACCAGGCCGGAACAGAAATAACTGTCGACGCACAATTCGTGGACGACAATCTGGGTGAATTGACCAAATCAGCAGACCTGAGCCGGTATGTCTTGTAGCAATTCGGATCCGATACTGCCGCTTTTCCCTTTTGCCAACTGGAAGCGTGGCGGTTTGTCTGAGGCACGCCACGTTGGAGGCACGTGGCGATCGAACCTCAACTGGGAAATTGAGGCCGAAATGCCTGGACAATGCGGTCTCAGGGGGCAGGTGTTTAGCGTTTTTTCGCCAAAACGTACCCAGTGGTAGTGGAACAACCTTGAAATTGCGCCCTTAAGTTGACACTAGGCACTTGCATTTATTGGCAAAGGTTATCTGATCGTGTCCATCACTCCTGTTCTTCTTTGCGGTGGTTCTGGCACCCGTCTTTGGCCGCTGTCCCGGAAATCCTATCCCAAGCAGTTTACAGCGATCACCGGGGACGAGACCCTGTTTCAATCCTCGGCCCGGCGCGTGTCAGGGTCGGACTATGATGCACCAGTAGTGGTGACCGGATCTGATTTCCGGTTTATCGTGACTGAACAATTGCAGGCGGCTGGCATTGATCCAGGCACGATTCTGATTGAACCTGAGGGGCGCAACACCGCGCCGGCGGTTCTGGCGGCAGCCCTCCATGTGGCAAAGTCCGACCCCGAAGCCCTATTGCTGGTTCAGCCCTCCGACCATGTTGTACCTGATGCTGACGCCTTTCGTGCAGCCGTGGCTGCAGGTGTTCCAGCAGCCCAAGCCGGGCAGTTGGTAACCTTTGGGATAACACCGGATAGGCCCGAGACCGGCTATGGCTATCTTAAACTGGCTGGAGCACCGGAGGGCACCGCTCCTGTCAAACTCGACAGCTTTGTCGAGAAACCAGATGTTGAAACCGCCTCTGCGATGCTGGCCGACGGCAAGCATCTGTGGAATGGTGGCATTTTCCTTTTCAGGGCCTGTGACGTCATCGCCGCTTTTGAAACCCACGCCCCGACACTGATGGCTCCGGTCCGGGCCGCTTGCGAAGCTGCCAAAACGGATTTGGGTTTTCTACGGCTGGACCCAGAGGCCTGGAAGCAGGCCGAAGATATCTCGATCGACTATGCGGTGATGGAAAAGGCCGACAACCTGAGCGTTGTTCCATTTTCTGCTGGCTGGTCTGACCTGGGTGACTGGGGTTCGGTTTGGCGTGAGGCAGGACCGGATGACAACGGAGTTGTGGCCACAGGTAATGCGACCTCAATAGACTGTAATGACACGCTTTTGCGTTCTGAGGCGGGTAATTTGGAAGTGGTCGGCATCGGCCTGAAGGACATAATCGCTGTGGCTACATCCGACGCGGTTTTGGTGGCGGACAAATCCCGTGCGCAAGACGTGAAGAAGGCTGTCGAGGCGCTCAAAGTCAAGGGCGCAAGCCAGGCCACCATTTTTCCCAAGGATTTCCGCCCGTGGGGTTGGTTTGAAAGCCTGGTGGTTGGCGGGCGTTTTCAGGTCAAGCGTATTCATGTACACCCCGGCGCAGCACTATCGCTACAAAGCCATCACCACCGGTCCGAACACTGGATTGTTGTTGAGGGAACCGCGAAGGTGACCGTCGATGACGACGTCAAGCTGGTCACTGAAAACCAGTCCGTATACATTCCGCTTGGCGCTGTGCATCGCATGGAAAACCCAGGCAAGGTTCCAATGGTGCTGATCGAAGTGCAAACCGGAAGCTATCTGGGCGAAGATGACATCATCCGCTATGAGGACGTCTATTCCAGGGTCTAGGACACGGTTGGATAACCGCTTTAGACTGACCGGGTGGCTGAAGGAAAACGGAAATGGAAAACGATCTCAACGCAGCCAAGAAGCGGAAGGTTGTCTATGACCTGACCGAGGTGCTTTTAGCCTCGACCGGTAAGCTGCGTTATTACGGGATCGCTAGGGTCGTTGCCGAGATTGGCGCTGAGCTCAGAAAACAGGACGCGTCCGTCAGATTCGCCGTTTTCTCGCAGGGTCATAATGAGCTTCTAGAAGTATTCCCAACCATACGAGCAGATGGTGGCGTAGACCTGAACGTTCCAATCGGTATCCGGCAATTGCGCGTGCGCAGTCACCACTACACCAAGTCAATTATGAGGGATCTGGTGCTGGCGGCCGTTAGACCGCTGGTCGGGCGCAGAAACCGCAAAGCCTGGGAGGCGATAGCCCCAGACATGACGCCCATCGACATGTCTGGAAAGACGTTGGTGAGTTGTGGGCGGCCCAAGTTGATCGTTGAAATCCTGTGCACTCTGGATCGTAAAGGGGTGTCTTGCGATATCATTCCATTGCTGCATGACATGATCCCCATGCACGATTTTGAACACCAGCTGGCAAGTTTCCCGCGCAACTTCATAGGGGATAACCAACTGCTGGTTTCCCGCGCCAAGGCGCTGTTAACAAACTCCGAATTTACGCGACAGGAAGTTCTGGACTTCTCCGAAAAAGGTGTTCTGCCGGAAGCGCCAGAGGTCTACGCAGTCCCCTTGGTTCATGAATGCCCCGAGGGAACCGAGCAATCCGAGCAAGATATTCCGGATAATCCATATATCATGACAGTTGGATCGATGCTGGGCCGCAAGAACCTGGATGTCGTATTCGAAGCATTGCGCATTCTGAAACGTGACGGGAAAGACGTACCTACTTTGGTTCTGGCAGGGGCGTTGCGTCACAAAACAAGCACTTATCTGCAATCAGACGAATGCACATCAATCCGTGAGCACGTGGTCTTCCGCGAGAACCCCAATCAGACAGACCTTGTAAACCTGTACAAGAATGCTTTGGCACTTGTCATGCCTAGCCGAATGGAGGGCTGGGGTTTACCCGCCGGTGAAGCCTTGTGGTTCGGTACACCAGCGCTTTGCTCTACTGCGGCGGTTCTGAAAGAAGTGTGCGGAGATCTTGGTGTCTATTTCGATCCAGATCGGCCTGATCAACTTGCAAACCATATCACAAGGCTGCTGACAGATCCGGAGTTCGCTCAGAACCTTCGCGCACGCATTGCTGCGCATAAACCGCAGCTTCGCACTTGGTCGAACGTTGCAGCGGACGTGCGAGCGGTATTGCAAAGACTGGACTAGCGGGACCGTTACCCATCCCGGCAATAGAGCCCGTAAACTTCGAAAGGACTGTCATGCCTGGCAATTCCCCTCTAAAATGTCACGTGGTTTTGGTCCAATCGACCTCGGCGCTGCGCGCAGGTCTCAGCATTACTCGGCATTCTGTCAGGCAGACGCCACACTCGCCGTCAAGAGTCAGCCCTTCTGTTGTGTGAACCTCAATTTTCCAGATAAGCGCGATTACTTGCTCATGAAGTCGAGT
Organism: Ruegeria sp. O4; assembly: GCF_056535125.1. Lineage (NCBI taxonomy): Bacteria > Pseudomonadati > Pseudomonadota > Alphaproteobacteria > Rhodobacterales > Roseobacteraceae > Ruegeria > Ruegeria sp. O4. Next base: position 31,108 of record NZ_JBQERO010000004.1, read on the forward strand.
TAGTCGCAAAAGCCCTTAAAATCAGTACACTTCGGTATTACTGCGAAACAATCCAAAAAGATGAGACCACTTCATCTGGCAGACTGCATGGAGAGTAAGCTATGAACGCCCCTACGTTTAACCAAGATGGCAAAAAAGTATTCTTCGATATCTCAGGACTAATCGACTATATCAAAAAAGTTGATCGCTACTCGGGCATTCAGCGTGTTGTTGTTGAGTTGATCTCAGAGTTTTCTAAACTAAGCGATCCAAAGCTTGTTTACCTTTGTTGGTGCGATGCAAACTCCGGTGTTCAGCGCTGTTTGCTTCTGGAGGAAATGGGTCGAGAAACCCTTACGTCGCCAGCTAAGCTGCGGCAGATTTTCTATCCTTGGAAATCCGCGCGCTCAAATCTTCCAATGTTGGACGGGTACCGGAACCGCCCTGCAAAGTATTTCTTCCACCGCACCAAATTGGATGTGATGAGCTTTCTCAGAAGAGAGTCCGTATTTCGAAAAAAGGACATGTCATCAGAGATGTGGCGCGCGGCCCGGCGGAAGAAAGCACCAGTCGAAACCTCGGGGTCTCGCCGAACCGAGCAACCTTTGTTCGATGTGGCAATAGAAGGTGACCATCTTGTGCTTCTGGACAGCAGTTGGCTGGCGCGCCACACTCAGGCGTTCAAAAAGGCGAAAGCGAATGGGATGGAAGTACATTCGCTGGTGTACGATCTGATCCCTATCGTGGCACCACAGTTTACAGCTGGAAGCATGCCTTATGTATTTTATGACTGGCTTTTAGACAGTCGGGAGTACACAAGCCGCTACATGACAATCTCTGAGGCGACCCGGCAGGATCTTTTACGCTTTTTTCAAGCACACGATATCCAGAGAAATGCGACCGCTGTTCCCTTGGCGCAGGCGGGGTTGTCCAAGATTGGGCTCGAAGACGAGAATGCCCAGAAACAAGGGCCCGTGTCTTCGCGGATTTCGTTCGACGCTTTCCCCCATCTTGAAGACGCCAGCCAGCTAAGTGTCCACCTGCGGAAAATTATTGGTGAGCCTTATGCGCTTTGTGTTGGTACGGTCGAACCACGCAAGAATATCTGGCGCACCGCGATGGCGTGGAAGTACCTTGTTGATCAGGGCCATGTTGATCTGCCTAAGCTTGTGTTTGCCGGCCGCAAAGGCTGGCTTACAGACGAGTTCGATAACCTATTAGAGGGGACAGGCGATATATACGGCTATGTAAGCATGGTTGACGGACCAACAGATGAGGAGCTTGGCGTCCTTTACAAGAACTGCCAGTTCGTGCTGATGCCGAGTGTTTACGAGGGATGGGGCCTGCCCGTGGGCGAGGCGTTGGCCTACGGAAAAACGGCCGTAGTCGCCCAGAATAGCTCGCTCGTCGAAGTAGGAATGGATCTTGTTGAATATTGTGATGCAATGAGCGTCCAAAGCATCGGCGAGGCCGTCTTAAGGCTCAATAACGCTGCCCACCGTTCAGAACTGGAAGAAAAAATCAAAACCGCGCCACTGCGCAGTTGGTCAGATGTGGCTCGGGATATGGGGCGGGCAATGTACGCACCCAAAAAAACCGATGCATATTGACGTCTTTCACGACTTATCGCAGGCCCAATCTTTCATCAGAAAGTCCGCGCTCTTGGTTCTAAGCTTGGGTTCGCAGGTTTCAATTCCAATACAGAGCTTTGAATTGGCCAGTTTTGTAGCCCTTGCGCGTGAAATAATACTAAAGCGGTCTTGCACACACTACTAAGTTGACAAAAAAGCACTGCTCATGTCGGCCAGGATTTTCCGACAGGCAAAAGACAAAACAGAAAGGGATTAAGAGTGACAAAAACTGCTATCGTCACAGGTATCACAGGACAGGATGGTGCCTATCTCGCTCAGCTGTTGCTGAACAAGGGTTATAACGTCGTGGGGACCTTCCGTCGGGTTGTTTCCACGAATTTCTGGCGCATTGAAGAGCTTGGTATTCGTAACCATCCCAATCTGGATCTGTCGGAACTCGACCTGACTGACATGGGGACAATGATCCGGCTTATTCAGAAGGTGGAACCGGATGAGATCTATAACTTGGCGGCTCAAAGCTTTGTGGGCGTCTCGTTTGAACAACCGCACACAACCGCACAGATCACCGGCGTTGGCGCACTTTATTTGCTGGAAGCTATCAGAATAGTGAACCCCAAAATCCGGTTCTACCAGGCTTCCACTTCCGAAATGTTCGGCAAGGTTCAGGAAGTACCGCAGCGCGAGACGACTCCGTTCTGGCCGCGCAGCCCCTACGGTGTTGCCAAACTATACGCGCATTGGATGACCATCAATTATCGAGAAAGCTACGATATATTCGGCAGCTCAGGCATTCTGTTCAACCACGAAAGCCCTTTGCGAGGGTTGGAGTTCGTAACACGCAAAATCACTGACGCGGTTGCCAAAATCAAACTGGGTCAACTTGATTGCCTTGAGCTGGGCAATCTTGACGCAAAGCGCGATTGGGGGTTTGCCCGGGACTACGTGGATGGCATGTGGCGTATGCTGCAAGCTGATGAACCCGATACATTTGTACTGGCGACCGGTCGCACCGAGACAGTGCGGGATTTTGTCGCCATGGCTTTCAAGAGCGCGGGTATCGAGCTGCGTTTTGAAGGTGAAGGTGAGAAAGAAGTGGCGGTGGACGCCGAGGGCAACCGTGTTCTTGTGAGGATTAGCCCCAAATTCTATCGCCCTGCTGAAGTGGATTTGCTGATTGGCGACGCGAGCAAGGCAAAACAAGAGCTTGGTTGGGAGGCGACAACATCTTTGGAGGAACTCTGCCAGATGATGGTTGAGGCGGATCTTGCACGTAACGAAAAGGGTGTGTCCTTTTGATGCCGGCACCCCGAGTTCTGATTACCGGACGCTATGGCTTTACCGGACACTATGCTGCAATAGAGCTTGCAGAAGCAGGGTGGGACGTTTGGGGCATCGGAACAAATCCGGCCCCCATGCCTGATTCCCAATATCTGGAAGCAGATTTGACAGATTCATCGGGTCTAGAGCAGGTTATTACCCATGTCGCTCCGGACGCGGTGCTGCATTTGGCAGGGGTCGCATTTGTGGCACACGGAACCGCCGAGAGCTTTTATCAAGTCAATCTGATGGGGACGCGGTGCTTACTAGAAGCGCTTTCCAACACCGGACATGGCCGCAAAGCCGTCGTTCTGGCCAGTAGCGCGAATATCTATGGTAACGCCGCCGTGCCATCCATAGGGGAATCTACCCCCCCGGCACCTGTTAACGATTACGCGGTTTCAAAACTTGCAATGGAGCACATGGCCCGGCTGTATAACGACCGTCTTCCTGTCGTTATTGCCCGACCATTCAATTATACCGGTCTTGGCCAGGACCCCAAGTTTCTTGTTCCCAAGATCGTTTCTCATTTCCGGCGTAAGCAGCCACAGATAGAATTGGGAAACCTGGATGTCGCGCGGGACTTTTCCGATGTACGCGATGTTGCGCGAGTGTACAGGTTGCTTCTGGAAAACGCACCCGAAGGTGAAACCGTGAACATCTGCTCCGGTAAAGCAACCGCGCTGGCGGAGATTCTGGACATGTGTCGAACCATAACCGGCCATGAGATCGAGGTGGTGTCTAATCCTGCCTTTATGCGCGCACAAGAAATCAAGGTTCTGATGGGCGATCCCTCACATCTGGAAAACCTGATCCCGGTCGGCATCCGTCACTCACTGGAAAATACTCTGAAATGGATGCTGAAGGGATGACCTGAAGCATCTCGATTGCCGCCGCCAGAGGTTCTTGGCAGAACAATCGGCCGTAGCATCCGGATACCATCGCCAACGGGATCGTATATGAACTGCAGGAAAAGGTGCTTGGATCTCTGATTCACATCACCGTTTATGGCCGTCTATTTTCTGATCCAGAACGGCTTGGGGTCAGAGTGATATCAGATTAAGGGTGTTTTGATCCTTCGCCGATCACACCTAAGCTGGCAGATCCTCTGACCTAATACGTAACGCGAAGGAACGCGTGATTTCCGAGCCAGAAACGGGATGACCTCCGTCCTGACTTGTACTAACAATCAGATAAATATCCGAGAAAAGCGCGATCATCTCGGACAAAACCATGCAAATGTGAAAGTACGGAGTATGACTGACACCTTCTATCGCGATTTCGAGGCACGATTTCGTGGCGATCCTTCTCTTATTCGGGAGCGTTTGCGAGTATACCAGCCCTTCCTGTCGCCACTCGCCGCTCAGAAAGGGGACGCACAGGCGCTTGATCTGGGATGCGGTCGAGGTGAATGGTTGGAAATTCTTGAAGAGGCTGGCCTGAGTGCACGCGGCGTCGATATCGACAAGGGGATGCTTGATATCGCTCACCAAAAAGGTCTGGCGGTTGAACAGATGGAGGCTCTGCCGGCGTTGAAAGCGCTGCCAGACAACGCGCTTGCCCTAGTGTCCGCATTTCATTTGATCGAGCATCTGCCTTTTGACGATATTCGCGAACTGGTAACAGAGGCGCACCGTGTTTTGCGCCCTGGTGGGCTTTTGATTTTGGAAACACCCAATCCGGAAAATCCACTTGTTAGCTTGGTCAATTTTCATCTTGACCCTACGCACTTGCGACCGCTGCCTCCGGGGTTAACCAGTTTTCTCACCGAGCATGTCGGGTTCGAGCGCAACGTGATTCTTCGTTTGCAGGGCAGTGAGCCAAGAGAGGAAACAGCTGCTCATTTGATCAGTCTTTTCACAGATGTTTCGCTTGATTATGCAGTGGTAGCACAGGTTGATGGACCAGAGATCGGTGCTCTGGATGAGGCGTTTTCGCTTCGAATTGGGATGGAACTGATCCAAGGTGTCTACCGGTTTGACAGAGCATTATCAGAGATTCACCGGGCGCTGGGCAACGTTCCACCTCTCGCCACGGAAGTGTCGAGCCTTCGCGATGATATCATGCAACTGCAAAGAACGCACACAATGACCCAAGTTCAACCCAAGCGCGGAGCGCTTGAAAAAAAGCTGTTCCGCACAACGAACGGGCGTCCAGTCCGGACATTGCGGAGGCTGCTCTTCCACGCGAGCGGTAAGCCGCGCGGGATATTTCGTAGGTGGGTATTGAATCACGACGGATCTCCTCGGCGCCAATTCCAGCAATGGATGGCAAGCCCGGAATATCTGGCGCTACACTGGCCGACGAGCCAACGCTTGAACGCAGCACCTAAATCCTCAGAAGACGATGGCAACGGGGCAACTTTCCTTTCAGGGGAGGCTGAAATCTCGACAACAAAATGGGCTTCACCCGAACCCTTCGTGCAAAACTCGGAACTCGTCATGTCGCGCGGTGCCGAAGGAGGGCACTGGATAACCCACCGAAATGATTCCGTGATTGGCGGGTCTCTTCGTCAGACTGGCCAGTTCCAGGAGCGCGCCATTGATGATGTAATGCAGATTCTTGCCCAAAATGGGCATGAAATCGCGACGTCATGTTTCGTGGATATCGGAGCGAATATCGGCTCCCATTCGATCCATGCGGCACGGCGTGGTTTTGACCGCGTTATCGCTTTTGAACCAGACCCGCAAAACTTTCGACTTTTGCGCGCTAACACATTCCTGCACGAGGTAGATCACAAGGTGTCCTGCCACCAAATGGCAGTATCGGACAGAAACGGCACGATGCAGATGGAGCTCTCGCCTTCCAATTTCGGAGACCATCGCCTTCGCGTCTCAGGCGACATCGCGAATAATCTACATGATGAGGGCGATTGGATCCTTCAGGATGTGCCGGTTCGGACCTTTGACAGTTTAGTCGAGGATGGCCTGCTGCCTGAAGACGGGCCCGATTTGATTTGGATCGATACGCAAGGGCATGAAGGTCACGTGCTGGCCTGTGCAAAAAGAATGGCCACAATGCGTTGCCCGGTTGTGCTTGAGTTTTGGCCCTATGGTCTTGAGCGTTCCGGGGGTTACAAAATGTTACGCGACGCAATCGCATCACGCGACGATATCCGGGTCATTGATCTTGGCACATCTAACCCGAATAGCCTAAACCAGCTATCTCTTGATGCGCTTGATCAGATGTACGAGGCATTGCGGCAAGGCGAGTCCAAGGCCGGTTCTCCGCATACTGATCTTTTGCTGATGCCAAATCTTACAGGCTCTTGATACCATTGTTACAATTCAACTACGGAAACCTATCGTGAAACTGCGTCGGGTCTTATCGCGCTTCTTGCATTCTTCCGAAACGCTGCCTTTGTCTGCGCCGGCCCCGCAGATGACTGCAGCTCATCTCGCTGAAATTGCGGAGCGCCAGGAACGGTTACTGCTGGCCACTGGGCAGGTTGCTGCCCGGCAGGTTCAGGCGATGGAAAGGCTTGAATGTATCGCCGACGCAGAATTCCGCATCCATTCTCAATTCGGGGAAGATGGCATTATCGAATGGTTGGTCTCGCAACTGCCAAGCATACCACGCGTCTTTGTTGAGTTTGGAGTTGAAAACTATACCGAAGCGAATACGCGCTTTTTGGTGCGCCACAGGGGGTGGCGCGGTCTGATCATGGATGGGTCAGCCGCGAATATTGCGTATGTTCGGGCAGATCCAATCCACGTCTTCAATGACATAACGCCCGTTGAAGCCTTTATTACTGCGGAAAATATCGACACTCTGCTGATCGAACACGATCTGTCGGGCGAAATTGGCATTCTTAGTGTCGATATTGACGGCAACGATTATTGGGTGCTGGATGCGATTAGCTCCGTATCTCCGGCGATACTGATTGTTGAATACAACGCGATCTTTGGTGATTTGCATAACCTGACTGTCCCTTACGATCCGGGCTTCGAGCGTTTCTCGGCACATTATTCAGGCCAGTATTATGGTGCATCTCTGGGTGCGTTCAAAATGCTGGCCGCTGCGAAAGGGTATCAATTTGTCGGAACAAACTCGGCCGGCGTGAACGCATTTTTTGTACGTGATGACCTCTCCTCACATATCACATCAAAACTTGATACATATCGCGCATGGCCATCCCGGCATCGGGACTCGCGGGATGAGAATATGGCAATGTCCTTTTTTCGCGGGCTCGATCGTGCAGAACTTATTTTGGATAAGCCTGTTATCGATCTGTCGTCGGGCAAGACGCTGACCCTCCGAGACCTGGGCCCGCTTTACAGTGATCACTGGATAAGCGAAATGTAGAGACCTTAGCCAACCCTGGAACCGCTGACCTTAATTCAGATAGCTGGATCGCGTTACCTAAAAGTGTATTCCATGACAATTCATTAGGTAGATTTCAGTGTATTTACTGTTTGGAGTCGGTCTTCGGAATCACGGCTTTCGGCGGTCGCGGTTTTGCTCAGCTCCGAAATGCTGCTAAAGGCGGCACGATGCCCGGAAACTTGTTTACTGGATAAGTTAAATCTTTGTCTTCAAGTGTGTAGGGGCCGGGACGTCCACAGGGGCTCACTCTTGTTTTCGTCACAACCCTCTGGCCTTTGGGTGCGCCTGTTTGCGTGTAGCCAGCCTTTGCCTGCATGTTCTGAGAATCGAATCATGTTTCAAAATCCACATACTTTTGTGAAAGCGTGGATATTTGGGTTTTTTTGTTTGAATATTTGTTAATCTGTAGGATTATTGTGGGATGTGTTGAGATGAGATCGAGACGAGACCGCCAAATGGTCGTTCCTGATTTGTAACCGCTCCGGGATCGCAATCATCGTTAAACAGGATAGAAACAAATGCTGAATCCAAAGACGTCACAGACCGATGAAAGCACCGACCTGCTGTCTCATGCGGTAAAGATCGCCGACTTGGCCAGCGAAGCGGCGCGGGGGTATTTTCGTGGCGCACTGGGGGTTGAGTTCAAATCGGATGAAAGCCCGGTGACACAGGCCGACAAGGGTGTTGAAGCGCAGGTTCGCGCCTATCTTGGACAGCATTTCCCCGATCACGGCATCTTTGGCGAAGAACATGGGTTCGAGGGTCAGGATTGTCGCGAGGTTTGGATCATCGACCCGATCGATGGAACCCGGTCATTCCTGTCCGGGCATCCGCTGTTTGGATTTCTGTTGGGGCATCTGGTTGACGGTAAACCGGATATCGGCGTGATCGGCATGCCAGCGATAAATGAAATTTTCACCGGCGTTGTTGGCCGGGGCGCCACGTTGAATGGCCGTGAGATCACGACTTCGGCCCAAACGCGGCTGGATCAGTCCATTCTTTTTGTAAACGAAGGGGACAAGATCTATCGCGATCATCCGGCGTTATTCGACAGGCTGATGCAGTCTGGACAGACCAGACGGTTCGCCTATGATTGCTACCCCCATGCCCTTCTGGCGGCGGGCCATGTGGATGCTGTGATCGACTATGACCTTCAGCCCTATGACTACCTGCCAGTGATGGCCGTGGTTGAAGCTGCGGGTGGGGTGATGACAGATTGGGAGGGTCGGCCGCTTGACCTGAACTCCGACGGCCGGGTGATTTCAGCGGCAACACCCGAACTGCACGGGGAAATGCTGGATTTGGTGAACGGGTAGGATCATGGCGATAGTAAGCTTTCTCATCAGCCTAGCCGGAGCCACGATGCTGCTGCTTTATGCGGTGCGGATGGTCCGCACAGGGATCGAGCGCAGCTATGGGGCTTCGTTCCAGCGCCTCATGACGGGCCAAAGCCATTACGCGCAGGCGTCAATGGTCGGCATTGTAATGGCGGTGGTTCTGCAAAGCTCCGCGGCGGTTGCCCTTTTGACATCGGGGTTTGCCGCCGGGGGGTTCCTGACCTTTCCCACCGGTCTTGCAATCGTGCTGGGCGCTGATCTCGGTTCGGCGCTGATCATTCAGGTTTTGTCGTTCCAGCTGGGTTGGCTGATACCGTTGCTTCTGGCGGTTGGTGGGTATCTGTTTGTCAAAACCGAGGCCAAGAAGCCCCGGCAATTGGGGCGCATCCTGATGGGGATTGCGTTCATTCTTATCTCATTGCGCTTTTTGCGCGAAGCCATGGACCCGATCCGGGACAGTGCCTTTCTGCCTGCTGTCGCCGAGTATCTGGCGCGCGACTATATTACAGCGTTTCTGGTCGGCGGCGCGCTGGCCTTTGTTATGCATTCCTCTGTCGCGGCGATCCTGATGTGTGTGACGCTGGTCCAGATCGGCGCAATCCCGTTTGCCGCCGGGCTGTCGCTGGTATTGGGGGCCAATTTCGGTTCAGCTTTCATACCTGTTTGGCTGAGCAGGGGGATGGAAATGCCCGCCAGGCGCATACCCTTTGCCAACCTGGCCTTGCGCGGCAGCTGGGCGATTGTCACCCTTTTCGCAGCGACTGCGGCACTGCGTGCCGGTGTTCTGGGGGATTTGCAGGGCGGTCAGATGCTGGTCAATGCGCATCTGGCATTCAATGCCTCGTTGCTGTTGCTGGCGCTGCCGTTCTGCGGGCGTTTGCGCGCGCCGTTCGAGCAGTTTTTTCCGGACCCGAAATCTGCGAACGCGCTGGCCCAGGCAGGTCGCCCGGCCAGCGCGCTGGATGTGCGCACCGCCGGCAGCCCCTCGCAGGCGCTGTCCAGCCTCAAGCGTGAACTGCTGCGGATGAGCGATCTGGTCGAGTCGATGTTCCGCCCGTCACTGGAATTGTACCGCAGCGGCGACAAGGACCAGATACGCGCCGTAAGGGACATGGACGAAGATGTGAACGACTGCCTGTCGGGTATTCGAAAATTCGTGGCCGCCATTCCCGAGGAGACATTCGGAAAGCAGAACGCAAAAGTGGCGCGCGACCTGATGGAATACGCAATCCGGCTGGAAACCGCGGGCGACGTTGTTGCCAAGCGGCTGACTGTTCTGGCGGGCGACATGCGGAAGAAAGGCGCTTCATTTTCGAAAGAGGGCTGGTCGGAACTGGTTGAGATGCACGAAGGCATCCTGGCCAACCTCAAACTGGCCTCAAACGTTCTGATCTCGGACGATCTGGAAAGCGCCCGTCTGCTGAGCCTTGAGAAAACCGAAATCAAACGGGCCGAGCGTGACAGCCGCAAACGCCACCTCAAACGCCTGCAGCACGGCAGTACGGAAAGCTTTGAGACCAGCGATATCCACCTGGAAACCCTGCGCGCGTTTCGGGAATTCAACAGCCACATCGCCGCAGTGGCCTATCCGATCCTGTATCGGAACGGGCAATTGCTGGAAACCCGCCTGATCGAAGAAATGCCGCACAAGGAACAGGACGAGGATACGGAGGTCTAGGTCCAACAGCACCGGCAGAGATCGGTTCCGTACGAATACGGTCTGTTACAGATTGTAACCGCTCGGGCCAGTTTCTGCCGCTTTTTCGCGTCGCCGTGCTGGACGCGGGATTAGAATAAGATAGCGTGTCGGCAATTGGTTCCGGGGGCTGTCCGTGCTGCGTTTTTTAATCTTCATTCTGTGTCCGGTCGTGCTGGCGGCATGTGTTGACCGGACTGTATCCGAAACGCTTCCATCAGCATTGGAAATCGGAACTCCCGAAACGGTTTTTGCGGCCACGACGCGTGCGCGCGAGCCCGATGGCACGTATGGATTCCGCCGCGCAGAACGCCTGCAATTTCTGGAAACCACCGTGTCGATACCACCGGGGCGTTCACCGGGAAGCCTTAAATTCTCCTATGCAAACCCTGACCCTAGAAAACAGTTCGTGCTGGCAGAGGTAGATCAGCTAAGCGGGCCGCAACAGCTGAAAGACAGGCTGAGTGGGGCCGAGGAAGTTACGATTTTTGTGCACGGCTATAACTCCACTCAGACAGAGACATTGTTCCGGGCCGCTCAGCTGTCGCATGATATCGGCATTCCCGGTCAAATCCTTGTCTATTCATGGCCCAGCCGCGCGACAGGCTATGGTTATGCCTATGATCTGGACAGTATGTTGTTTGCCCGTGATGGGCTGGAAGAAACCATTCGTCTACTCAAATCCATGGGAGTCAAGCGAGTAGCCCTTGTGGCGCATTCAATGGGCGGCGCGCTGGCTATGGAGATGATACGGCAAACCGAACTGAAACAGCCGGGCTGGGCAAAGCGAAATCTGGAAGGCCTTATTCTGATATCACCCGATCTGGATGTGGATGTTTTTCGGTCGCAGATGAACAGTATCAAAATTCCTCCTGATCCTTTTGTCCTGATGGTGTCCAAGAAAGACAAGGTCCTGAACGTCTCCGGCCGGTTGAGGGGAACCGCCGATGGTGAAAGGCTGGGCAATATCGGATCGGCCGAGAAGCTGTCCGATTATCCGATTGAAATCCTGGATACGACTGCCTTCAACAGCGATGCGGAATCCTCCCATTTTGTGGCTGCTACTTCTCCGGCCTTATTGACTATCCTCCGCTCTGTGCGCCGGGTCAGCGAAACATTTGGGCGCGATGACCGGCGCGGGATCGACATTCTCGTGCCGCCAAGCCAGCGCAATCCTGCTGGCGCCACAGAAATCGTGCTGACTGAAACCGGCCAGGCCCAGGTAAGCAATCCGTGACGCGGGTTTCCCTGCACCGGTTTCTTGTGGACAACGCGACCTGGCTTGCGACCGGCGTTTTGCTGACATTTCTGTCCAGCTTCGGGCAAACCTTTTTCATCTCGGTCTTTGCTGGTGAAATCCGCTCTGAATTCGGCCTCAGCCACGGCGCATGGGGCGGGCTGTACACGTTGGGCACGACCCTGTCTGCAATCGTGATGATCTGGGCCGGAGGGTTGACGGATATCTTCCGCGTACGGGTTTTGGGCCCAATGGTGCTGGCGGGACTGGCGTTGGCCGCGGTTGCAATGGCGCTGAACACCTGGCTGCTGCTGTTGCCATTTGTGATCTTTTTGTTGCGGTTATTTGGGCAGGGGATGAGCACGCATCTTGCCGTGGTCGCAATGGCCCGCTGGTTCACGGTTACGCGGGGCAAAGCGCTTTCCATAGCGTCCACCGGCTATGCGCTTGGCGAGGCGTTGCTGCCGCTGATCTTTGTTGGCGCCATGGATTATCTGGATTGGCGTTGGCTGTGGATTGCCGCGGCGGGCATCACGGCGTTGGGTATTCCGATCCTGATGCGGCTGCTGCGAGAAGAGAGAACTCCACAAAGCCTCGCCAACGCGTTTTCAGCATCGGGAATGCAGGGAAAACACTGGACCCGCCGGGACGCTCTGTTCCATCCCCTGTTCTGGTTCATGGTGCCATCAGTGCTTGGGCCATCCGCATTTATCACCGCGTTTTTCTTTCATCAGGTTTATCTGGCTGATGTGAAGGGGTGGCAGCATATCCGGCTGGTGGCGCTATTTCCGATCTTTACCGGAATATCCCTGCTGTCCATGTTTGCATCTGGCTGGGCGCTGGATAAATGGGGAACCGCCCGGATCATGCCCTACTATCAGCTTCCGATCGCACTTGGGTTCGTCATTCTGGGCACAACCAATTCAATCGGCGGCGCAACCCTTGGGCTGGTTTTCCTGGCTTTGACCGTTGGGGCAAACAGCACGTTGCCCAGCGCATTCTGGGCCGAATTCTACGGAACCCGACATATCGGTGCGATCAAGGCGATGGCCGCGGCTGTCATGGTTCTGGGATCGGCCATCGGCCCCGGCCTGACCGGCGTTCTGATTGACCTTGGTATTTCGCTGAACACTCAGTTCATCTGGGTTGGGGTGTTTTTCGTGCTGGTTTGCGTTCTGGTCCGAACCGGAATTTCCCGCGCCCGTCGGGACTTTTAGCGCATTCGCCTGAGATAGACGTAATAAGCACCGTCGCCGCCATGGCTGATATGCGCTGGCGTGATCTGCATCACCGCCTGCGCCAACGGCGGTATGGACAGCCAATGTGGCACCTGATTGCGCAGAACGCCGCGCGGGGTGGGGATCGGGCCGGGTTCGTCGCGGTCCTTGCCTTTGCCGGTTACCACCAGAACCAGTCGCTTACCTTGTGCCTGTGCGTTCAGGATAAAACGGATCAACGCAGGATGGGCCGTATCAACCCGCATACCGTGAAGGTCCAGCTTGCCTTCGGGCTTTAGCTTACCGCGCTTCATCCGGCCAAAAGCCTTGATATCCATCTGAACAGGCGCGGCGCGCAGCGCATCCGTCACCGATGGCTTCAGATCGTTTGGATTTGGTTTCGGCTGAAGGTTCTGACCAAGCTCAAACACCTCAAACCGGGGTTTTGGTGTTTTTCTGGGCCTGGGTTTCGGCAGGGTGGTCGGATGGACGGTCTGCGGACTGTCCGGATGCAGCCGCTCGGCCTGTTTGGTGACCTTGCGCCAAAGCTCGATCTCATCGGTTGTCAGTTTGCGCCGGGTCATCAGAATTCATCCGGCAACAAGGCATAGGCGCGTTGAATGGGCAGCAACAGAACCATCCGACCCGGATCTTTCAGTTTGCCCGCAGCCTGCCCGGCCTCTTCACCGGTTCCGAAAAAGATGTCGGCCCGTTGCGCGCCTTTGATGGCCGCGCCTGTGTCCTGCGCGATCATTAGCCGTCGCAACGGGTTTTCACCGTCCTTTTCCACCCAGACAGGTGCGCCCAATGGTGTATAGGCGGGGTCCGCCGCAATCGAGCGCATTGTCGTGATCGACCGGTTCATCGCCCCCAAAGGTCCAAATTCGGGGGCAACGCGTGAAACTTCGCGAAAAAACACGTATGACGGGTTGTGAAACAGCAACTCGGCACCGGCCTCGGGGTTTTTGCGCACCCAGGCGCGGATCATCTGGGCGCTGACCTCATGCGCACCCAGAACCCCGCGTCGCACCAGCTCAACACCAATCGACCGATAGGGGTGACCATTCGCACCACCATATCCAACCCGCAGCGCACCACCATCCGACAATCGAATGCGCCCCGAGCCCTGAATTTGCAGAAAGAACAGCTCGACAGGGTCGTCAACCCAGGCGATCTCTAGCCCGCGGCCCTGCATCACATCACCGGTTAGGATGTCACGACGGCTCAGCCATGGTCCTTCGGCACGGGCTTCGGGCGGCATCTTGTAGATCGGGTATTTGAAACGGTCTGTCCGGGTGCGCGCGCCGTCAAGCTCGGGTTCAAAATAGCCGGTAAACAGGCCCTCTTTGTCATCCTCGACCAGAACAGGGCGGAAGAATAACTCGAAAAAGGCGCGGGCGGCATCCGGTTCATATGTTCTGGCCACACCACACAAGGCGCGCCAATCCGGGTCATCCAGATCACCGCACGTGTTCAGAAATACGGAAAGGGCCGCGCCGTGGTCGTCCTCGGCCCAGCCCTGCAGATCGTCAAACGACAGTATGGATCGCGTTGCCTCGGCTTCGGCAGCGCTGGCGATGGTCATTGCACCCACCAGTAAAAGCGACCGAAGCGTTGCAATCATGCGTCCGTGGCGACAAGCAGCCAGTTTGGATCGTCCTTGCCCATGACGCGGGCAAAGGTCCAGCTGTCCTTCTGGCGCTTCACAGTATTCGGGTTGCCTTCGACGATATCGCCTCCGCGATCCCTAACGACCGAGGTCAGCTCCCCCACGAACTTCATCGTGATTTCGGCCTGGTTCGTATCCTTGTCGAATTTCACATCCGTCAGGGTGGTTTCCCGCACACCGATGAATTCGGCCTCAATGGTCAGGCCCTGATCTTCGCGCGCTGCCACGACCGAAACGAAAGTCTCGAACACCTCTTCCGACAGGAAAGGCTGGATTTCATCCAGATTGCCCCTTTCAAACCCCATCACGATCATCTCATACGCACCGCGCGCACCCTGAACGAACTCGCCGACCGAGAAGCCGGGCTCGACACGTTTCATTGCAGCCAGGGTTTGCGCCTGTTCGCTGTCTTCGGCGACATGGTCGGTAATGTCATGATCCGGGCCGCCATCGATCACCTCGAAACCGCGGCGCGATTTATGCGCTTCGGGCTGTTGCTGCACAGGCGGTTTTTCAAAGCCTTCACGCGTGCCCAGTACGCTTTTGAGGCGCAGGATCAGGAAAATGGCAATTCCGGCCAGGACCAGGAGCTGGATCATAGGGTTGTCGCTCATTTCATTCTCTTTTCAACGCCGCGACTTTGTATACACGGCCTCATGCCACTATGTAGGTGACAGTGAGTGGCAAGTCCACAGCCCGGCCTAAGGGAAAGGATAACGCAAATGTATCTGTTCTTGGCATTTTTGTTGGTGCCCATAATCGAAATCGCGCTGTTTATTCAGGTTGGTGGTTTGATTGGGTTGTGGCCGACACTTGCCATCGTAGTGCTGACCGCGGTTCTGGGCACGGTTTTGGTGCGGACACAAGGTCGCATGGCGCTTGGACGGCTGCAACGGTCCTTTGCCGAACTGGACGATCCGACCGAACCCCTGGCCCATGGGGCAATGATCCTGTTGTCGGGCGCTTTGTTGCTGACACCGGGCTTTTTCACTGATGCCGTTGGTTTTGCGTTGTTAGTTCCCGGTATCCGCGTCGCCGTTTTCCGGTACCTGAAATCCAAGGTTACAGTAACCCAGTTCCAGATGGGGCCGGGCCCCGGATATCAAACCCGGGGGAACCCTTTCGATCAGGGCGATATCATCGATGGGGAATTCACCGAAGTTCGGCCAAAAAAAGACCCCTCGAAGCCTTCGAAATGGGTGGAAGGCCCCCACCAGCATTGAGGTGCCGCGCCCAACTTGCTAAGCAGTGGCGAATTTCATTTTTGGAGTAGATCCATGGCCGAAGAAAACGCTGCAGAAAACACTGCGGCCCAAGCCGCCCCGCAGGTTCAGATGCGTGTTCTGGGGCAGTTCATCCGTGATATGTCCTTTGAAAACGTGATGGCGCAAAAGGGCGTTTCCGGAGACGTACAACCGGAAATCGCCGTTCAGGTGAATCTGGATGCCAAAAAACGCGCGGCGGACCATCAGTTCGAAGTTTCGATCAAGCTGAACCTGACATCCAAAGCCAAAGGCATGGATGACATCTTGTTCCTGTGTGAACTGGACTATTGCGGAATGTTCCACGTGGAAGGTGTGCCGGAAGATCAGCTGCACCCGTTCCTGATGATCGAGTGCCCGCGCATGTTGTTCCCGTTCCTGCGCCGCATCGTCAGCGATATCACCCGCGATGGCGGCTTCCCGCCGGTCAACCTGGACAATATCGATTTCGTTGCGCTCTATCGCAATGAGTTGATGCGCCGTCAGGCCGAACAGGCCCAAAAAGCAGACGCGTAAGGTTTTGACCCGCGCCTGTCCGGATCAGGCGCGGGTCCACAAGGCGTTCTCGCCCAGTTTTTCCACGAAAGCTTCATGTGCTGCGCGTTCATCCTCGGTGATCCGGGATGGCAATGGTGTGCTGCGCGGTGTAGCTCGCCAATCATCGCTGCCACCGTCCGCAGAAGATGTGGATGTCGACAGACCAAAATCCGGCTGCCGCCCACCGATCAATTCCAGGTAAACCTCGGCCAGAATTTCCGAGTCGAGCAACGCGCCGTGCAACACACGGTTCGAGTTGTCGATATTGAAGCGACGGCACAGCGCATCCAGTGACGCTGGCGAACCGGGGAACCGTTTTCGGGCAATTGCCAGTGTATCTAACGCCTGCTCCATGGGGATAAGCGGGGCACCCATCCATTTCAGCTCGGCATTCAGGAACTTCATGTCGAATGAGGCGTTGTGGATCACCAACCGCGCATCGCCAACAAATTCGCGAAATCCATGGCCAACCTTTGCAAAGACCGGCTTGTCTTTCAGAGTCACTTCGCCCTTTTCAGGCGGGCGCGGGGTTTCCAGCAGATCGGGACCTATACCATGCACGCCAAACGCCTCTTCCGGCATCGAGCGTTCGGGGTTGATATAGACGTGATAGGTTTCACCGGTTGCAACGTGGTTCCACAGCTCAACGGCGCCGATTTCCACGATCCGATCCCCGCTGTCGGGGTCAAACCCGGTGGTTTCGGTATCCAGTACAATCTCACGCATGTGCCATCCCCGCCCGTATCTGCTTGACCACATCCTGCACCTGCGCGCGGGCGTGGTCCAGAGTATCGGTCACGATCACAAAATCCGACCGCGCGCATTTTTCATCATTCGGGATCTGCTTGGCGCGGATTTGCTCGAACTGCGCCTCGGTCATTGTTCCGCGTTCCATCACGCGCCGTTTTTGGTCTTCGGCCGGGATAGAAACACAGGCCACGGCATCCATTGCTGCATCCCCGCCCGTTTCAAACAAAAGTGGAATATCGAACACCAAAATGTCGCTTGTTGCGCTTTCGCGAAATTCTGCGCGGTCAGCAGCGACAAGTGGATGCACAATCGCCTCAATCGTTTTCAACGTGGCCGGGTCATCCGCGATGATCCGTTTCAACGCGTCACGGCTGACCACCCCATCACGTATCGCATCGGGAAAGGCTGCCCGCATTGGTTCAACCGCTGCTCCACCAATGGCATACAGCCGATGCACCGCCGCATCCGCATCCCACAATGCGCACCCTTCTTCAACGAACATCTGCGCTGTGGTGCTTTTCCCCATACCGATTGAGCCTGTCAGGCCAAGCGCAAAACTCATGCCAAAGCCGCCGCGCGCGTATCTGCGTCTACCTCAGGGCGGACACCAAACCAGCGTTCAAATCCGGGAACGGCCTGATGCAGCAACATCCCAAGACCATCGACTGTGGTGCATCCGGCCTCCTCGGCAGTTTGCAGCAGGCGGGTTTTCAACGGGGTATAGACCAGGTCCGTTACCACGGCACCGGGCTGCAACCCGTCCAACGGCACGCGCAGCTCTGGCTGGCCCTGCATCCCCAGTGAAGTCGTATTGACCACCAGTTCGGCGTTTTCAATGACATTTCCCGCCTGAACCCAATCGACCACGCGAATGCGTTGGCCGAACTCTTCCTTCAGATGATCCGCGCGGGCGCGCGTCCGGTTGGTCAGCAGGATTTCCGGCACCCCGGCATCAGACAAAGCCTGCAAAACGGCACGTGCAGCGCCCCCGGCACCAAACACCACCGCCGGGCCATCTTTCGCATTCCAGTCAGGTGCGCCATTGCGCAGGTTCTCCATAAACCCGTACCCGTCGGTGTTATCTGCGTGGATCGAACCATCAGTTCGGAACACCAGCGTATTTGCGGCACCAATGACCGTTGCGCGGTCGGAAACGTGATCTGCGATCTTCAGCACAGCTTCTTTGTGCGGAACGGTCACGTTGGCCCCGACAAAGCCCGCTTTGGGCAGGGTTCGCAGCACAGTCTCCAGATCAGCAGAGGCGACGTCCATCGGGATATAATGCCCGACAAGCCCATAGGTCTTTAACCAATGCCCGTGCAGCTTGGGTGAACGCGAATGCCCGATGGGGTGCCCGATCACTCCGGCTAAAGGAACCCGATTGTCCGTCATTGCTCGATCATCCCTTTGACAGCCAGAAAATTGAGAAGCTCTAACAGGGGCATACCCAAAACGTTAAAATAGTCGCCGTCAATGGTGGCGAACAGGCGGACACCTTCTTCTTCCAGCTTGTAGGCTCCGACGGCATGGCGAATGCTGTCCCAGTTCCGTGCAACATAGTCTTTCAGATAGGCATCGGAACTGGCCCGCATCCGCAGACGCACTTGCCCTACATGCCTCCAGATCGGCTCACCGTCCTGATAGATCACAGCTGCGGACAAAAGCATGTGCCGCTTGCCGCGCATGGCTTTCAGTTGGGCCAGCGCCTGTTCCGGGGTTTCGGGCTTTGACAGCAGCTGCCCTTCGAAATCCAGCACCTGATCACACCCGATCACCATGGCGCCGGGGTTCTTGTCGCTGACCTTACGCGCTTTGATCTCGGCCAGCGTGTCGGCAATATCGCGTGGTGCGGCATCCTCTGCCAGCAACGCCCTTTTGACCGCCTCTTCATCCACGCGCGCCGTTTGAACCACAAACGGCACACCTGCGTTCCTGAGCAACTGCGCGCGAATAACGGATCCCGAAGCCAGAAGAATGGGGACAGACATGTGGAAAACCCCGTGTGCAAATCGATGAGAGTTCTGGGGTGTTTTGTATGGTTTTCCGGTTGACACGCAACCCCGGGAATTTTGTGGCAAAGATCCCCGAGTCGCTCAAATCTCATCCTGTTGGGACAAGGATAACTCCAACTCTTGGGATAACAGATCTATCCAGCGATACCCATCGGGTTATCCACAGATCAAGTATGGTAGAACCATTGTAAATATTTGATCTTTATATTAATTTCCCACTATTAACAGAA
Organism: Ruegeria sp. O4; assembly: GCF_056535125.1. Taxonomy (NCBI): domain Bacteria; kingdom Pseudomonadati; phylum Pseudomonadota; class Alphaproteobacteria; order Rhodobacterales; family Roseobacteraceae; genus Ruegeria; species Ruegeria sp. O4. Next base: position 50,269 of record NZ_JBQERO010000004.1, read on the forward strand.
TCACTGGCGATCTCAGATATTCTGTCCCCTTGGGGAAAACGCTAGGGTAAAAAAGTAATCCACGGATTTTTGGCACCCTACAAAACCATCATCCTTTTTCTTTTCATATTTTTTTATTAGGGAGAGTTCCGAACAACGTTCGGAGCCGGCATGACAGACCTTCTTTTCACGATTTACCCGTGGGTGAAGTCATTACATATCATGGCCGTAATCTCATGGATGGCGGGCTTGTTCTATTTACCACGGCTGTTTGTTTATCACGTCGAAAAAGCGCAGGCCGTAGAGGGCGCGCAAGACATCTTCTTTGAAATGGAAGACAAGCTGCTGCGGGTGATCATGCGCCCCGCGATGGTTGTAACCTGGGTATGCGGGCTGATCATGGTGTTCACACCGGGGATCGTCGGATGGGATTTTGCATGGCCCTGGGTCAAAGGTGCGGGCGTGATCGCGATGACCTGGTTCCACCATTGGCTTATGGCCCGAAGGAAGGATTTCCTGGCAGGCCAGAATAAGCTCACTGGGCGGCAGTATCGCATGATGAACGAGGTTCCGACCATTCTGATGGTTGCCATCGTTCTGGCGGTCATTCTGAAGTTCTGAACGCCTGTTTGACTCCGAACGTCGCTGCGCTTATGTAGATCACAACACGCCCGTCCGGGCGGCGTATTTTCCGTACTGAAATTCCACTTCAAGCCGCGTTCTCAGCGGTGAAGGTATGTATCATGTCCAATGAATCCCTGAATCTGGCCGACCTGAAAGCCAAAAGCCCCAAAGACCTTCTGGCCATGGCCGAAGAGCTGGAGATCGAAAACGCCTCGACTATGCGTAAGGGCGAAATGATGTTCCAGATTCTGCGCGAACGTGCCGATGATGGCTGGACCGTCGGCGGTGATGGCGTACTGGAAGTGCTACAGGACGGGTTCGGCTTTCTGCGCTCGCCCGAGGCGAACTATCTGCCGGGCCCTGATGATATCTATGTCTCGCCCGATATGATCCGTCTGCACTCATTGCGGACCGGGGACACGGTCGAAGGCGAGATCAAGGCGCCGGATGAGAATGAGCGTTATTTCGCGCTAACCAAAGTCACCATGATCAACTTTGAAGATCCCGAAAAGGCCAAGCACAAGATCCTGTTCGACAACCTGACGCCTCTGTACCCGGATGAGCGTCTGAAGATGGAAATCGAAGACCCCACCATCAAGGATAAGTCAGCGCGCGTGATCGATCTGGTTGCGCCGATCGGTAAAGGTCAGCGTTCATTGATCGTGGCACCGCCGCGGACCGGTAAAACCGTGATCCTGCAGAACATCGCGCATTCGATCGAACAGAACCACCCGGAGTGTTATCTGATCGTCCTGCTGATCGACGAACGCCCGGAAGAAGTGACCGACATGCAGCGCTCGGTTAAGGGTGAGGTTGTGTCGTCAACCTTCGATGAGCCCGCAACGCGTCACGTGGCCGTGTCGGAGATGGTCATTGAAAAGGCCAAGCGTTTGGTCGAACATAAACGAGATGTTGTTATTCTTCTCGACTCGATCACAAGACTTGGTAGGGCGTTTAACACCGTTGTTCCGTCCTCGGGTAAAGTTCTGACCGGTGGTGTGGATGCGAATGCGTTGCAGCGGCCCAAGCGTTTCTTCGGTGCGGCCCGGAATATTGAAGAGGGCGGATCGCTGACCATTATCGCCACCGCGCTGATCGATACCGGCAGCCGGATGGACGAGGTGATCTTTGAAGAATTCAAAGGTACTGGTAACTCGGAAATCGTTCTGGACCGCAAGATTGCAGACAAACGCGTGTTCCCGGCGATCGACATCCTTAAATCCGGTACTCGGAAAGAGGACCTGCTGGTCGACAAGGGCGATCTGGCCAAGACCTTCGTTCTGCGCCGTATCCTCAATCCGATGGGCACCACCGACGCAATCGAGTTCTTGTTGTCGAAGTTGAAACAGACGAAGACAAACGGCGAGTTCTTCGATTCGATGAACACCTGACACAGGTCTTAGACCCCAGCGAGGCCTTCGAATGGATACGATATTCGCCTTGGCCAGCGCGCAAGGCAAAGCAGGGGTGGCGGTCATTCGCCTCTCTGGCCCCGAAGCGCATTCCGCAGCCGCATATCTGTGCGGCGCGGAACTGCCCAAGCGGGGAATGGTCTTGCGCACCCTGCGGGATCAGGATGGATCACATCTAGATGATGGTCTGGTTCTGACATTTCAGGCACCGGCAAGTTTCACCGGTGAAGACGTGGCAGAACTTCAGATCCACGGCAGCACGGCCTCGGTCAATGCGGTTCTGCGTTGTTTGTCGAACACCGATGGGCTGCGACTGGCGGACCCGGGTGAGTTTACACGCCGGGCCCTTGAAAATGGCAAGATGGATCTGACACAGGTCGAAGGCCTGGCAGATCTGATTGACGCGGAAACCGAGGCACAGCGTAAGCAGGCCCAAACCATTCTGGCCGGTGAGCTTGGCACGCTGGCCGAGCGCTGGCGGCGCGATTTGATCCGCGCGGCATCGTTGCTGGAAGCGGTCATAGATTTCGCTGATGAAGACGTCCCCACTGACGTCACGCCGGAAGTCCGTAGTTTGACAAGCGGAGTTCTGGCAGATCTTCGTCGAGAAGCTGATGGGGTAAAGATCGCCGAGCGTATTCGTACCGGATTTGAAGTGGCTATTGTCGGTCTTCCCAATGCAGGAAAATCAACCCTGCTGAACGCGCTTGCGGGGCGCGAGGCTGCGATTACTTCGGAATACGCAGGCACGACCCGGGACGTGATCGAGGTTCGAATGGATCTGGCTGGTTTGCCGGTGACATTGCTGGATACGGCCGGGTTGCGGGATACCGAAGATCATGTCGAAAATCTTGGGATCGAGCTGGCTCGAAAACGGGCAGATGCGGCGGACCTGCGCGTTTTCCTGGCTGAAGCACCGGAAGATCTGGGTGTGGCCATGCAGGATGGCGATATCCACGTTCTACCCAAAGCGGACTTGCGAGAGGGCGCTGCTGAAGGTGTTTCAGGAAAGACAGGACAGGGGATTGACGCGCTTGTAGACCAGATTTCGTGGGTCTTGAGTGATAGAACCACAACACATGGTATTGCCACGCGTGAGCGCCACCGCGCTGCGATGAATAAGGCATCGGATTCACTTGCTGCTGCGATCACGGTTCTGGAATCAGGCCCGGACCTGTATGATATCGCTGCGGAGGAGTTAAGAACCGCCATACGGGGACTTGAATCTCTGGTTGGCAGAATAGATGTCGAAACACTGTTGGATGAAATCTTCTCCAGCTTTTGTTTGGGAAAATAAGGATTGTTTCACGTGAAACATTCAAACATTGATGTCATCGTGGTTGGGGCTGGTCATGCCGGTACGGAGGCTGCGCACGCCGCTGCCAGGATGGGTGCGAAAACCGCTTTGGTGACATTATCCGCGACCGATATCGGGGTCATGTCCTGCAACCCGGCCATCGGCGGGTTGGGGAAGGGACATCTGGTACGAGAGATTGACGCGCTAGATGGTGTAATGGGCCGTGTCGCTGACCAGGCTGGTATTCAGTTTCGACTGTTAAACCGGCGAAAAGGTCCGGCTGTTCAGGGTCCCAGAACGCAGGCTGATCGCGCCTTGTACCGGGCGGCGATGCAAAACGAAATCAGCAATCAGGAAAACCTGTCCGTTATCGTTGGGGAGGTTGTAGATTTTCTGATGGATGGACACCGTGTCGCCGGTGTCGTGCTCGGAGATGGGTCGGAAATTTACGCCAAAGCCGTTGTTCTGACCTCCGGAACCTTCCTGCGCGGCGTCATCCATATCGGCGACGTGTCACGGGCTGGTGGGCGAATGGGAGATCGCCCGTCAATAAAACTGGCCGAGAGGTTGGATAGCTATAACCTTCCGCTGGGGCGCTTGAAAACCGGCACACCGCCGCGTCTGGATGGGCGTACGATCAACTGGTCGGGTTTGGAAAAACAAGACGGGGATGAGGACCCGACCTTGTTTTCTTTCCTGTCAACATCGGTTGTCGCGCCTCAGATTTCCTGCGGTATTACACACACCAATGCAAAGACGCATGAGATCATCGAAGCAAACCTCTCAAAATCGGCGATGTATGGTGGCCATATCGACGGCATAGGTCCAAGATATTGCCCTTCGATCGAAGACAAGATTGTGCGCTTTGCAGATAAGGATTCGCATCAGGTTTTTCTTGAACCCGAAGGCGTTAATGACCACACGATTTATCCCAACGGTATTTCAACGTCACTGCCTCAGGACGTGCAGTTGGAATATGTTCGGTCGATCAAAGGGCTTGAAAAGGCGGATATTCTGCAACCCGGCTATGCGATTGAATATGATTATGTGGACCCTCGTATCTTAACTGCGTCCTTGTCGCTACCCGACGTTCCGGGACTATATCTGGCAGGGCAGATCAACGGGACCACAGGATATGAGGAGGCAGCGGCACAAGGGATGGTTGCTGGTCTCAACGCGGCGCTGGACGTACAGGGCCGCGAACCGGTCTTTTTCACAAGATCAGACAGCTATATCGGCGTGATGATAGACGACCTGACGACCCGTGGTGTGGCTGAGCCCTATCGAATGTTTACCTCCAGGGCTGAATTCCGACTGTCTTTGCGGGCAGACAATGCCGATCAACGGTTGACACCGATTGGTTTGGAACTTGGTTGTGTCGGAGAGAAGCGACAGGCACATTTTAAAAAGAAAATGAACCAGCTTGATGCGGCGAAATCCAAGCTGACCGCACGCACATACACACCCAAGGAAGTTCTTTCGGCTGGGATCAACGTCAACCAGGATGGAAACCGCCGAGATGGAATGGAAATTCTGGCATTTCCGGATACATCCTTCGAGGACTTGTTCCCTCTGATACCTGATCTACAAGATGTAGACGTGGCGATCCGGCTTCAAATCGAACGCGACGCGCTTTACGCAAACTATATCGATCGGCAAAAGCGCGATGTTGAGGCCATGAAGCGGGATGAATCCTATGTTATCCCACGTGAGTTTGACTATTTTGGCTTGGACGGGCTGTCTTCTGAGATGAAGCAAAAACTGTCGCAGGCCAAGCCGTCGAACATAGCGCAAGCAAGCCGTGTCGAAGGTGTTACTCCGGCTGCCCTGACCCTTGTTCTGGCGAAATTGCGCCGGGATCAACGAGCACGTCAGGCATGACGGTCGATTATTCCAAGTTTGATGGCTTGAATGTTTCACGTGAAACATTTGAGCGTCTGAAAATCTATGTTGATCTGGTGAACCACTGGAACCCCAGGATAAATCTTGTTTCGCGCAATAGCCTGGAATTCATTTGGGATCGGCATATTCTGGATTCTGTCCAGGTTTTTCGATGCGCTGAAACGTTTGACACCTGGGTGGACCTTGGCAGTGGCGGCGGGTTCCCCGGGATGGTGTGCGCCATTATTGCGGCCGAGGAAGTTCCGGCCGCCAGTTTCTCTCTTGTGGAAAGCGACCAGCGAAAATCGGCATTTCTGCGTAACGTTGCCCGTGAATGTGGCGTGTCGTGTAAAGTGATTTCCAAGCGGATTGAGGTGGTTGAACCCCTCGGCGCAAACATCGTTTCGGCGCGCGCGCTGGCGGATTTGCGTACATTGTTATCATTTTGTGACATACATTTAGGTGAAAACGGGACCGCGCTGTTGCCCAAAGGTGCAAACTGGAAAAAAGAGCTGGATGAGGCGCGTGAGGAATGGAATTTCGATGCTGAGGCCATTACAAGTTTAACTGAACCTCAGGCCGTTATCCTTAAGATCAAAGGAGTATCACGTGGTTGATCTGTCTCGACCGTCCGGACCCCGGATAATAGCGGTTGCCAATCAGAAGGGCGGAGTAGGGAAAACAACCACAGCGATCAACCTGGCGGCCGGACTGGCCGAAGCTGGTTGCAGGGTATTGGTGGTTGACCTCGATCCACAAGGGAACGCATCCACCGGATTAGGGGTCGAAGATCGGGATTGGACCACTTATGACCTCATTCTGGACGACGCGCCTTTGGAGGCAGTGGTTCAAGAGACGGAGATCGAGAACCTTTTGGTTGTCCCTGCAACGGTTGACCTGAGCTCGGCGGATATCGAGCTGATTTCCAACGAAAAACGCAGCTATCTTTTGCATGATGCGCTGCGTCAGACGGCGGTGGACGCGTTTGAGCTGGATTTCATCCTGATTGATTGCCCGCCGTCACTGAACCTCTTGACGGTAAACGCGATGGTTGCCGCCCATTCTGTCCTAGTGCCGCTGCAAAGTGAGTTCTTTGCGCTGGAGGGTCTTTCGCAATTGATGCTGACAATTCGGGAGGTCCGGCAAACCGCGAATCCAGACCTGAGAATCGAAGGTGTTGTGTTGACCATGTATGACAACCGCAACAACTTGTCCCGTCAGGTCGAAAAGGATGCGCGTGACAATTTGGGCGAGATGGTTTTTAAGACGAAGATACCCAGGAATGTGCGGGTCAGCGAGGCGCCATCCTATGCGCTGCCGGTATTGCAGTATGACTCGGGATCACTTGGTGCGATGGCGTATCGGCATCTGGCCCGTGAGATTATGCATAAGAACAACAAGACCGCAGCATGAGCGGTGGTGAGGAGGCCGACATGAGCACCAGGAAAGCGAAATCCAGAGGGTTGGGCCGGGGATTATCCGCACTCATGGCGGACGTTAATCCAGAGGCGGGCAACCGGGTATCATCTGACGCCCGCAGACCTGACCTTAAAGTTCCGATTGAAAAGCTGAAGGCAAACCCAAATCAGCCGCGACGTACGTTCCAGCCCGAACAATTGGATGAGCTTGCCGCGTCGGTTCGGGAAAAAGGTATCATCCAACCCTTGATCGTACGTCCAACAGGGGCTGGGGAATACGAGATCGTCGCTGGTGAACGCCGGTGGCGGGCGGCTCAGATGGCGCAGCTGCACGAGATCCCTGTGATTGTGCGCGAATTCGATGATACCGAGGTACTGGAAGTTGCGATCATCGAAAACATCCAGCGCGCTGATCTGAACGCAGTGGAAGAGGCCGCCGGATACAGGCAGTTGATGGATCGCTTTGGCCACACGCAGGAAAAGCTTGCTGAGGCTTTGGGGAAAAGCCGCAGCCATATTGCGAACCTGTTGCGGCTTTTGTCTCTGCCAATTGACGTGCAAACTCTTGTAATTGAAGGGAAATTATCGGCTGGTCATGCGCGGGCGCTGATTACGGCGGAAAATCCCTCGGAATTGGCAAAACTGATCGTCAAGGATGGTTTGTCTGTGCGCGCGACCGAAGCGCTGGTCAAGAAACAGCAGCAGGGCGACACTGCACGACCTGCTCCCAGATCCAGAAATCTGGATGCCGGAAAAGATGCTGATACGCGCGCGCTGGAAAAAGACCTGTCCGCTATTTTGGCCATGAAAGTCTCGATCAACCACAAGGCGGGAACGGAATCCGGTCAGGTTGTTCTGACGTATGAAAACCTGGATCAGCTTGACGATCTTTGTGCAAAGCTCAGCCGTTAGGGCGCGTCCAGATAAATATCAGGACGCCGCCCAGAACAATGACCTGAAGGATCAGCACGAAGGGCGGAACGGATAAGAGCAAAGACACTCCTAAAACGGCGGCGACCGACAGGGTTGCTGCCTTTTTTGCGGCCGGGCGTATTGCGCCCGAACTCTGCCAATCCAGTATCATTGGCCCGAAAATCCGGTGCGACAGAAGCCAGTTGTGCAACCGTGAAGAGGATCGCGCAAAGAAAAACGCTGCCAGCAACAAAAACGGAACCGTTGGAAGAAGAGGCAGAACAACCCCAATCGCGGCCATCGCAACGCAAAGCAATCCCAGCCCCGCCCAAAGATACTGCATATCTAGCCCATCAATTCCCGGATTACAGCATTCAGCACGGCGCGCCCCGCTGGTGTTGCTCTGAGTCTGTTGTTATCACGTTCAATCATATTAATGCCGACCAGATGGTCCACGGTTTCGTCTGGAAGTGGACGGTCCGACAGGGCCTCCCACCTATCTACATCTAGTCCTTCTGAAATCCTTATGCCCATCATAAGGTATTCGTTCGCCTGATCTTCAAGCGAAAGGACATAGCGTTTCTTTTCTCCGCAACCCTTCGTGGCGGCGTCAAGCCAACGTTGCGGGTTCAGATGGGTCTCGGTCGCGTGTTTTTGACCATCCACAGTAATCCGCCCATGAGCGCCGGGACCAATGCCGACATAATCCCCGTAACGCCAATAGACCAGATTGTGCTGCGACTCTGCACCGGGGCGGGCGTGGTTGGACACCTCATAGGCGGGCAGGCCGTGTTTCTCGCAAATCTCTTGTGTTGCAAGGTACATGTCGGCCGCACTGTCATCTTCGGGCAAGCCGCGCAGTTTTCCGACAGCATACCGGTCGCCAAAAGCGGTGCCGTCTTCGATTGTCAGTTGATACAGCGACAGGTGATCCACGGCCATGGACAAAGCTTCGTTCAACTCGGCCCGCCAGGCATCCAGCGTTTGGTGCTGTCTGGCATAGATCAGGTCAAAGCTGACCCGTTCAAAACAATCACGGGCGATGTCAAAGGCGGCGCGTGCCTCGGCCACAGTGTGAATCCGCCCCAAGCGGCGCAGGTCTTCGTCGTTGAGCGCCTGCACGCCCATCGAGATCCGGTTGACGCCTGCGTCACGATAGGCCGCGAACCGTCCGGCCTCGACCGAACCGGGATTGGCCTCGAGAGAGATTTCCATGTCATTGGCGGGGCGCCACAGGGCGCGGGCGGTTTCAATCACGGCGGCAACGGTTTCCGGGTCCATCAGCGACGGGGTTCCACCACCGAAAAAGATCGTGTTCAGCACCCGATCCGGGGTTTCGACGGCCGAGCGCCGCAATTCGCTCAGATAGGAGTTAAGCCATTGTTTTTGATCGATAGTTTTGGAAACATGGCTGTTGAAGTCGCAATAGGGGCATTTGGCCTCGCAAAAGGGCCAATGCACGTACAGGCCAAAGCCCCCGTTGCGCCAATCATCCGCCAAAGCAGCCTTTCACGAACTTCTCAACCGCGCGACCGCGATGGCTAATCTTGTTCTTTTCCCAGCGATCCATCTCGGCAAAGGTAATGTCGTATCCTTCGGGAACAAACATCGGGTCATAGCCGAATCCACCTTCGCCGCGGATGGGCCAGACCAAATGACCGGGGGCAATGCCTTCAAACACTTCATCATGCCCATCAGGCCAGGCCAGCACCAGTGTGCTTCGGAATTGCGCTGTGCGGGGATGGGGGGCGTTCTTTGCCTCAAGCTCAGTATGGGCGCGGGTCATCGCCATCAGGAAGTCGCGACCGTTGCCGGTTTCGGCCCAATCAGCGGTATAAACACCCGGCGCGCCATTCAGGGCGTCGATGGTGATTCCGGAATCGTCTGACAGGGCAGGCAGCCCGGTGGCTTTTGCGGCGGCGTGGGCCTTGATCCGGGCGTTGCCGACAAAGGTGTCCTCGGTCTCTTCCGGTTCGGGCAGGTCCATGTCCGCCGCACCCACAACCGTCACGCCAAAAGGTTCGAGGAGATGCGCCATCTCCTCAAGCTTGCCTTTGTTGTGGGTCGCGACCAACAGCCTGTCGCTGTCAAACTTACGGGTCATGCGGTGGCAGCTTTCTGGGCTGCGGCCAGCTCGGCAACGCCTTTTTCCGCCAGATCCACCAGCTGATCCATCTGGGCGCGGCTGAATACAGAACCTTCGGCACTCATCTGAACCTCGATCAGTTTGCCTGACCCGGTCATGATAAAGTTGCCGTCGACACCGGCCTCGCTGTCTTCCGGATAGTCAAGGTCCAGCACAGGCTGGCCCGCATAGATCCCGCAGGAAACGGCGGCGACCGGATCAACCAGCGGATCTGAAATCACGTCACCTGCTTTCATCAGTTTGTTGACGGCCAGTCGCAGCGCAACCCAGCCGCCGGTGATCGAGGCACAGCGGGTGCCGCCATCGGCCTGGATCACATCGCAATCAACGGTGATCTGACGTTCGCCCAGTGCAACCCGGTCGACGCCGGCGCGCAGGGCGCGACCAATCAGGCGCTGGATTTCCACCGTACGCCCGCCTTGCTTGCCCGAGGCCGCTTCACGCCGCATCCGAGTATTGGTGGCGCGGGGCAGCATACCGTATTCGGCGGTGACCCAGCCTAGCCCCGAACCCTTGATGAAAGGGGGTACGCGATCTTCGATCGTAGCGGTACACAGAACATGTGTATCGCCCATTTTGATCAGGCAGGAACCTTCGGCATGTTTGGTGAACCCCGTTTCAATTGAAACGGCGCGCATTTCACTTAAGTCTCTTCCAGAGGGTCGCATGGGAAATCCTTTGTTTGCTGGGTTGGGGATACCGCCCCGCAGCGTTACGATGCAACCCCGATTGACCTTTCATTTGCCTGCTATTTAATGATGAACCAGCAGGGGAAAACGCATGAGTGAAGCGAGCAAAATTCTGGACGAGATGAACGACCGGTCGCGCGAGGTGTTCCGGTTGATCGTTGAAAGTTATCTGGAAAGCGGAGAGCCGGTTGGAAGCCGCACCCTGACGCGTACCCTGTCTGAAAAAGTCAGTGCCGCAACCGTGCGCAACGTGATGCAGGACCTTGAGTTTCTGGGTCTTCTGGACAGCCCGCATATCAGCGCGGGTCGGGTACCGACGCAGCAAGGACTGCGTATGTTCGTGGACGGTTTGCTTGAGGTTGGCGATCTGGGCGTCGACGACAAGCAAAAACTGGAAGAGACTTTAGGCTCTAACACGGGTGATGTTGGCGGAATGCTGGATCGGGTCGGGTCAGCTCTGTCACACGTAACACAAGGTGCGTCGCTGGTTCTGACGCCAAAGCATGAAGCCGAAATCAAACATATCGAGTTTGTCTCGTTAGGGCATGACAAGGCTTTGGTGGTGCTGGTCTTTTCTGACGGCCATGTTGAAAACCGCCTGTTCACACCGCCGCCCGGCCAGACGCCCAGTTCGATGCGCGAGGCTGCGAATTTTCTGAATGCGCTGATTGAGGGGCGCACACTCAGTGAAGTGCGCCGTCAGATGCAGAAACAGATTCAGGCGCGCAAGCAGGAAATAGATGCGCTGGCGCGCGAGCTGGTCGAAAGCGGGCTGGCGGCCTGGGACGGAGACGGAGCCGACTCGGCCCGTTTGATCGTGCGGGGGCGGGCGAATCTGTTGAACGAACCCGGTCAGGCCGGAGAGTTGGAGCGTATTCGCAGCCTGTTCGATGATTTGGAGCGCAAGCGCGACATCGCGGATTTCCTCGAATTGACGGAAGACGGCGAGGGTGTGCGCATTTTTATTGGGTCTGAGAACAAACTTTTCTCACTTTCGGGTTCCTCTTTGGTGGTGTCTCCATATATGAACGCTGATCGAAAGATAATCGGTGCGGTCGGGGTCATCGGACCCACGCGTCTGAATTATGGACGGATCGTGCCGATCGTGGATTATACGGCGCAACTGGTCGGCAAGCTGATATCCGACCGGAGCTAGAGGGTAAGAGATGGCAGAGCCCAAGAACGAAGATTTTCTGGACGATATCATGGCGGCAGAAGCGGAAGAGCTGGCCGAGGAGTTTGCTGAGATCAGTGACGAGGCGTTGGAGCTGGACGAGCTGCGCGCTGAGCGGGATGAGTATAAAGACAAATTCATGCGCGCGCTTGCCGACGCCGAGAACGCGCGCAAACGCGGTGACAAGGCGCGCCGCGATGCCGAACAGTATGGCGGTTCCAAGCTGGCCCGCGATATGCTGCCTGTTTACGACAACATGAAGCGCGCGCTTGAGGCCGCGACCGACGAGCAGAAAGAGGTTGCCGCCGGACTGCTGGAAGGCGTCGAACTGACCATGCGCGCTCTGAAGGATGTGTTCCAGAAACACGGGATCGAAGTGATCACACCCCAGGTTGGCGACCGGTTTGATCCGAATGTGCACGAAGCAATGTTCGAGGCCCCGGTCCCGGGCACGCGGGCAGGGGACATCATCCAGGTGTCCGCCGAAGGTTTCATGCTGCACGACCGACTGTTGCGTCCGGCTCAGGTCGGGGTCTCTTCAACGCCAGCAAGCTGATTGGCTTTTCAAAGCCAAGCCTTCGGCGAGAGTATTTTTGAAAAGATGAAGGGCGGTCAGGATCTGGCCGCCTCTTTCAATTTGTAGATCAGATCCAGCGCCTCGCGCGGGGTCAGTTCGTCGGGCAGGACACCCTCCAGCATCTCGGTCACCGGCGAGGTTTTCGGTGCGGGCGGGGGTGGCGGCGCGGCTGCCGAGAACAGCGGCAGGTCGTCAATCAGCGCCTTTTGCTTACCGCCTTCGCGTTCGGTTTTTTCAAGCTGGTCCAGAACCACCCGGGCACGTTCGACGACAGAAGCGGGTAAACCGGCCAGCTGCGCAACCTGCACCCCATAAGACCGGTCAGCCGCGCCCTTGTGAACCTCGTGCAGGAAGATGACTTCGCCATCCCACTCTTTGACCGCTACGGTGGCGTTATCGACACCTTCGAGTTTGCCGGCCAAAGCCGTAAGCTCATGATAATGCGTGGCAAACAATGCGCGACATCTGTTGGCCGCGTGCAGGTGTTCCAATGTGGCCCAGGCGATGGACAGGCCATCATAGGTGGCGGTACCACGACCGATTTCGTCCAGAATGACCAGAGCGCGGTCATCGGCCTGATTCAGGATGGCGGCGGTTTCGACCATTTCGACCATGAAGGTCGACCGCCCCCGCGCCAGATCGTCCGAGGCTCCGACGCGGCTGAACAGCTGACTGACGACGCCAATATGCGCCTCTTCGGCCGGAACATAGCTGCCCATTTGGGCAAGCAGTGCGATCAGGGCGTTCTGGCGCAGAAAGGTTGACTTACCGGCCATGTTCGGACCCGTCAGTAACCATATCGCTGCGCCGTTTTCGACGGTCAGATCGCAATCATTGGAAATGAATGCATCGCCGCTTTGCTGCCGGAGGGCGTGTTCCACAACCGGGTGTCGACCGCCCTGCACATTGAATGCGCGAGAGGCATCAACCCTTGGACGGCACCAGTTTTCACCCCGCGCAAGATCAGCCAGAGCGGTCGTCAGGTCCAGTTCGGCAAGCCCGCGGGCGGCTTGATTCAATCGGGAAGCGAGGTCCAAGATAGCGCCAGAAAGCCTTTGATAGAGCCGCTTTTCAATCTCCAGCGCCAGATTCCCGGCGTTCAGGATACGCGTTTCGATCTCGGACAGTTCGACGGTTGTAAACCGCACCTGATTGGCTGTCGTCTGGCGATGGATATAGGTTTCGCTAAAGGGTGTGTTCAGCATCTTTTCGGCATGGGTGGCCGTGGTTTCGATGAAATAGCCCAGCACATTGTTGTGCTTAATTTTCAGCGAGGTGATGCCGGTGTGTTCGACATATTTTCGTTGAAACTCGGCGATGACGGACCGGCCTTCGTCGCGCAAGGTGCGGGCCTCGTCCAGTTCAGCGTCAAAACCTGGCGCGATAAAGCCTCCGTCGCGGGTCAGAAGCGGGGGCTCGGCCACCAACGCCTCGTCCAGCAAGGTCAGCAAGTCATCGAAACCAACAAGGTTCTGAAGCACGGTTGCCAGCAACACCGGTAAATCCTGACCGGTGCAGATTTCGGCAATCGTGACCGCCTGGGTCAGGCCATTGCGAATGGCTGTCAGGTCACGAGGCCCGCCACGTTCTAATGACAAACGCGACAGAGCGCGGTCCAGATCCGGGGTTTTGCGCAAGGCTTCGCGCAGATCAGACGCGATCAGGCTGTCACCAGCGGCGAAACTGACTGCGTCAAGCCGGGCATGGATCACATCCAGATTTCGAGAAGGGCTTGAAAGCCGCTGTTCCAGCAATCGCGCGCCACCGGGGGTAACGGTCCGGTCAACGACAGAAAGAAGCGATCCTGCGCGCCCGCCGGACAGCGAGCGGGTCAGTTCCAGATTGCGGCGCGTTGCAGCGTCGATCTGAACGACCCGATCCTCAGATTCTTTCAGCGGTGTTTGCAGCAGGGGCAGCTTGCCCTTTTGCGTAATCTCCAGATAGTCGATCAGCGCGCCCATCGCGGACACTTCGGCGCGGCCGAAATTGCCGAACGCGTCCAAGGCGCCCACGTGAAACAGCCCGCAGATGCGCTTTTCCGCCGCCGTGCTGTCGAAACTGGCGCGCCCGACCGGGGTCAGTGAAATCCCCAGATCAAGCAGCGTTTCGTTCAGCTTTTCCTGCGCCCCATCGGCCACGATCAGTTCAGAGGGCGCAAGCCGGGCAAGTTCGGGGCTGAGCCGGACCGAGGTCAGGGGCATCACGTGAAACGCGCCCGTTGAAATATCAGCCCAGGCAAGCGCGGCCTCGTCCCGGACCTCGGCATAGGCAGCCAGAAAGTTGTGCCGGCGCGCCTCAAGCAGCGCATCTTCGGTCAGTGTTCCGGGTGTGACCAGTCGCACGACATCACGCTTTACGACCGATTTAGAGCCTCTTTTCTTCGCTTCAGCCGGGCTTTCCATCTGTTCGCAGACCGCAACGCGAAAGCCCTTGCGGATCAGTGTCAGAAGGTATCCTTCGGCCGAATGCACCGGCACGCCACACATCGGGATGTCTTCGTCATTGTGCTTGCCACGCTTGGTCAACGCGATATCCAGCGCTTCGGCAGCGTTGACGGCATCCTCGAAAAACATCTCGTAGAAATCACCCATGCGATAAAACAGCAGGGCATCCGCGTGGGCTTGTTTGATTTCGAGGTATTGCGCCATCATTGGCGTGACTGTGGACAAATCGGCCCCCTTTTGGCGTATTCCGGGCGCGACCTTACAAATCCCGCATCTTCTGTAAAAGCCGAAAACTCATTCTCGTTGAGGCGGGCGTTCTCCTGCGCTATGAGGCGTCAGCCCTGAAGTCATGGAAACGACATTTAAGATGCCCAAAGCGAAGATCACCAAAGAAGAGGCATTGGCCTTTCACCTGGACCCCACCCCCGGCAAGTGGGAGGTGCAGGCCACCGTCCCCATGACAACGCAGCGTGACCTGTCGCTGGCCTACAGCCCGGGCGTGGCCGTTCCCTGCGAGGCCATCGCGGAAAACCCGGAAACGGCCTATGACTATACCAACAAGGGCAACCTGGTGGCCGTAATCTCGAACGGGACGGCGGTGCTGGGCCTTGGTAACCTTGGCGCGCTGGGCTCGAAACCGGTCATGGAAGGCAAATCGGTCCTGTTCAAACGGTTCGCCGACGTGAACTCGATCGATATCGAGCTGGACACCGAAGACCCGGATGAATTCTGCCGTGCGGTGCGCCTGATGGGGCCGACCTTTGGCGGCATCAATCTGGAAGACATCAAGGCGCCCGAGTGTTTCATCATCGAACAGCGCCTGAAAGAAGAGATGGACATCCCCGTCTTTCACGATGACCAGCACGGCACAGCCGTGATCTGTGCTGCGGGCCTGCTGAACGCGCTGCATATCTCGGGCAAGAAGATCGAGGACGTGAAAATCGTTCTGAATGGCGCAGGTGCGGCTGGGATTGCCTGTATCGAACTGCTCAAGGCAATGGGCGCGCGGCATGAAAACTGCATTGTCTGCGATACCAAGGGCGTGATCTATCAAGGCCGGACCGAGGGCATGAACCAGTGGAAATCGGCCCACGCGATCACAACCGACTTGCGCACATTGGAAGACGCGATGAAGGGGGCGGATGTGTTCCTGGGCGTTTCGGTGAAAGGCGCGGTCACGCAGGATATGGTCGCCAGCATGGCCGACAATCCTGTCATCTTTGCAATGGCCAATCCCGACCCCGAGATCACTCCGGAAGAAGCGCACGAGGTTCGCGTGGATGCGATCGTTGCCACCGGGCGCAGCGATTATCCAAACCAGGTGAATAACGTTCTGGGCTTCCCCTACCTGTTCCGCGGTGCGTTGGACATTCACGCCCGCGCCATTAATGATGAGATGAAGATCGCCTGTGCCCACGCACTTGCCAATCTGGCGCGCGAGGATGTGCCGGATGAGGTCGCCATGGCCTATGGCAAGTCGCTGACCTTTGGGCGGGACTATATCATTCCCACCCCATTCGACCCGCGTTTGATCCATCGCATCCCACCGGCCGTTGCAAGGGCGGGGATGGACACCGGTGCCGCGCGCCGTCCGATCATCGATATGGACGCGTATGAGCTGAGCCTGAAATCCCGGATGGACCCGACCGCCAGTATCCTGCGCGGTTTGAACGCCCGTGCGCGTCAGGCGCAAAGCCGCATGATTTTCGCCGAAGGCGACGATCCCCGGGTATTGCGCGCTGCGGTCATGTATCAGCGGTCAGGTTTTGGTAAGGCGCTTGTGGTGGGTCGGCCAGACGATGTTAAGACCAAACTGGAAGCCACGGGCCTGGGCGACGCTGTGCGTGAAATCGAGGTCGTGAATGCCGCCAATACCACGCATCTCGAAACCTATTCGAACTTCCTGTATCAGCGCCTGCAGCGTAAGGGGTTTGACCGCAAAGACATTCACCGTTTGGCTGCACGGGACCGCCATGTGTTTTCTTCGCTGATGCTGGCCCACGGGCATGGTGATGGTCTGGTCACTGGCGCAACCCGCAAGTCCGCGCATGTGCTCGACCGGATCAACCATGTGTTTGATGCAGATGCGGCCAACGGTGCTGCCGGTGTGACAGCTTTGCTGCATAAGGGCCGGATTGTCCTGATTGGCGACACTTTGGTACATGAATGGCCCGACGAAAACGATCTGGCGAATATTGCCGAGCGTTCGGCCGCAGTTGCCCGGCATATGGGGCTGGAGCCGCGCGTGGCTTTTGTCAGCTTCTCGACCTTTGGCTATCCGGTGTCAGAACGTGCCGAAAAGATGCACCGTGCCCCGGCTGTTCTGGATCGGCGCGGCGTCGACTTTGAATACGAGGGTGAAATGACGGTGGACGTCGCCCTGAACATCGAACAGCAAGCGGCCTATCCGTTCTCGCGCCTGACCGGTCCGGCGAATATCCTGATCGTTCCGGCCCGGCATTCGGCATCAATCTCGACTAAGCTGATGCAGGAAATGGGTGGTGCGACCGTGATCGGCCCGATCCTGTCAGGCATCGACAAGCCGATCCAGATCTGTTCGACCGTCTCGACCGCGAACGATATTCTGAACATGGCCATTCTGGCCTCTTGCGACATCGGATAAATCATGACGATCTGGAATCTCGGCTCAATCAACGCGGATATGGTTTATGACCTGCCGCATTTGCCTGCGCCGGGGGAAACTCTGGCTGCCCGTAGGCTGGGTCGGTTCCTGGGCGGCAAGGGGGCCAACATGTCGGTGGCCGCGGCGCGTGCGGGATCACGCGTCAGCCATATAGGTGCCGTGGGGCCCGATGGGCGCTGGGCCAAGGATCGACTGACAGGATATGGTGTGGATACGCGCCATATCTCTGAGGTGGATGTTCCCACAGGCCACGCCATCATTGCGGTGGATGCCGAGGGTGAGAACCTGATTATCCTGTATCCCGGGGCCAATCACGCTTTGGAACCCGCCCATCTGGGGCAGGCGCTGGCCTCGGCAAACACCGGTGATCTGCTGATCTTACAGAATGAAACCAATGCCCAGGTCGAAGCGGCGCAGCTGGGGCGCAAGCTTGGCTTGACCGTCTGTTATGCCGCAGCCCCGTTTCAGGCACAGGCCGTTCAGGGCGTTCTGCCCTATCTGGATTTCCTGATCCTGAATGAGGTGGAGGCCGAGCAACTGCGTCAGGAAACCGGTCTGAGCATCGCTGATCTGCCCGTTCGGCATGTCATCGTTACCCTGGGCTCAAAAGGCGCGAGGTACTTGCAGCAGGGCAACGATCCGGTCGAGTTTCCCGCGCATAAGGTGCGGGCGGTGGATACCACAGGGGCAGGCGACACCTTCACCGGCTACGTGCTGGCAGGCATGGATCGCGGAATGCCAATGGAACAGGCCATATTGCAGGCAAACCGCGCCGCAGCCCTGATGGTCATGCGGCACGGAACGGCGGATGTCATTCCCGATCTGAAAGAAGTACGTGACGCATCCTTTGACTAGGAGCCTGCAAATGGCGCATCCCCACCCCAAAGCTGCTTGACGCGCGCGTCACGACCACAGGCTTTGCGATACGCCTTGTAGGCGTTGTGCTGGCGCTTTGGTCCAAAACGGGTAAGGACCAGTTTGTTGCCTTTGTAATAATCCTGATGATACGCCTCGGCGGGGTAAAAGGGTCCTGCGCTTAGAACCGGGGTGACAATGGTCTGCCCCAGCGCTTGCTGCGCGTCTGCTTTGGCTTGTTCCGCCAGCGCCTTTTCACCTGTGTTAGAGACGAATATCGCAGTTCGATAGCTGTCGCCCCGGTCACAGAACTGGCCACCGGCGTCTGTCGGGTCAACCGACCGGAAAAACATGTTCAGAAGTGACGCGCGAGAGACGCGCGCCGGATCGAACGTGATCTGAACCGCCTCGTAGTGTCCGGTTTCCCCTTTTGAAACCTGATCATATGTCGGGTCCGCAGTTGTACCGCCGGTATATCCGGACACCGCCCCGATTACGCCGGGCACGGATTCGAAATCGGATTCCACGCACCAGAAACACCCGCCAGCCACCGTCAGCGTTTCGGTTCCCGCAGCCGGGGCGGGCAGTGCGCGCAACAGTGCGGCCAATGCAATCAGTGTAAACAGAAGGGCTGGTCTGACGGTTTCAAAATAAGCGGTCCGCATCATGTCAGGTCTCCTTTTAAGATGAGATTGACGCGGGTTCGACCCCCTTGCAATTGCCTGTCATGCAATGTCACGCGCTGGTGAGACGAGTTTATCGTCTGCGATTACGTGTAGACGGCCCACTTGAAGGGTGGGCGAAACCACAGTTCATTTGCCCCAGATCATGCGCGACAGGTATCCCGATGCGGAATCGCGGTACACCGCGGGGGAACCGCTGGTCTGGCTGGACTCGGGCCAAAGGCCAACTTTGAGGCAAATTCAGCCCAGCAGTTGCCCCAGCTTCATCGCAACACCCATATTGCCCGAGATCTTGAGCTTGCCCAAAGCAACGCCGGTCATCGGGTTCAGCTTTCCGGTCAACAGCTTGGTCAGGTTCTCCTGCGAAATACGGATTGTGCAATCCGTGTCCCGATCCTGCGTCGTTGCCTGGTTTTCTGCCAGAACAATCACACCATCCGCGCCGCAATCGAATTTGAGCGATCCATCAAAGCTTTTGCCGCTCAGCCCTTTTTGAATTCCATCGGCGATGTCCTGAAGCATTCGGGTTCCTTTCACGGTTTCCGAATGCGTAATGCGTCAGGTGTCGAACAGGCAAGGCTGACCCAACTGGAACTTCTGATCACGATGCGCCGAGGATCTGAACCGTCCGGTCACAAGGCTTGCCGCCATAAAAGGCATCCAGAACAGCACGAAACTCGGGCGGAGCATCTGCCACAGACGAAAACAATGTCATCGAAGATCGCAGCTTTTTCGCGTCAATTCCGCCCAGAATGTCGCGGGCATCGCGCCCCGTGTGCAGCAGCATCAGCGAGGCCGCCTGCCTAAGCCGGTCGCGCAGTTCCGGGTGGTTCAGATAGCGTGTCGCCTCGTCCAGATCTTCAATGCCGTAAAGCTGCGCCATATGGGACTGGCCCAGCTCGGCCAGTTGCGGAAACACGAACCACATCCAGTGGCTGGATTTCTGCCCCTGTTCAAGTTCGCGCAGGACATCGGCCCAAACCGTGTCCTGCGCCTCGATGAACATGTCGAGTTCGTCGTCGGTATCGTCTTCGTCGATCACTTGGACAGGCGCTTGTTCCGAGCAGCCAGCAGTTTCAGACGCAGCGCATTCAGCTGGATAAAGCCTGCCGCATCTTTCTGATCGTACGCACCTGCATCCTCTTCGAAGGTCACATGTGCCTCAGAGTACAGCGAATGATCCGACCAGCGGCCCACGGTCGAGGCCAGACCTTTGTACAGTTTCACGCGGACGGTGCCGGTGACATGCTCTTGCGACCTGTCGATGGCGGCTTGCAGCATCTCGCGCTCGGGGCTGTACCAGAAACCGTTATAGATGAGTTCCGCATATTGCGGCATCAGCTGGTCTTTCAGATGCATCGCGCCACGGTCCATGGTGATGGATTCAATGCCACGGTGCGCTTCCAGCAGGATGGTGCCGCCGGGTGTCTCGTAGATACCGCGCGACTTCATGCCCACGAACCGGCCTTCGACCAGGTCCAGACGGCCAATACCGTGCTTGCCGCCATATTCGTTCAGCTTGGTCAGGATCGTGGCCGGGCTCATCGCCTCACCGTTGATGCTGACGGCGTCGCCTTTTTCAAAGCCGATCTCGATAAATTCAGGCTCATTCGGGGCGTCCTCGGGGTGGACGGTGCGCTGGTAGACATAGTCGGGGGCCATATCGGCGGGGTCTTCCAGAACCTTGCCCTCGGACGAGGTATGCAGCAGGTTGGCATCGACCGAGAACGGCGCCTCACCACGCTTGTCCTTGGCAATCGGAATCTGGTTCTGCTCGGCGAATTCAAGCAGCTTGGTACGGCTGGTCAGATCCCACTCGCGCCAGGGGGCGATCACCTTGATGTCTGGGTTCAGCGCATATGCCGCCAGTTCGAACCGCACCTGATCGTTGCCTTTGCCGGTTGCACCATGGGCGACAGCATCAGCACCGGTTTCGGCAGCGATCTCAATCAGGCGTTTCGAGATCAGCGGCCGCGCGATCGAAGTGCCCAGCAGGTACAGACCTTCATATTGCGCATTGGCACGGAACATCGGGAAGACGAAATCGCGGACGAATTCCTCGCGGATATCCTCGATATAGATGTTCTCGGGCTTGATCCCCAGCAGTTCGGCCTTTTGGCGCGCGGGCTCCAGCTCCTCGCCCTGACCCAGATCGGCAGTGAAGGTCACGACCTCACAGCCATACTCGGTCTGCAGCCATTTCAGAATGATCGAGGTATCAAGGCCACCGGAATAGGCCAGAACAACTTTCTTGGGCGCGGACATCTGACTTCCCTTTATGCGTAGAACGATTGGCCCCTAGCGGGTTTTGGACGCGGGGGCAAGTTGGTGCGCGTTGACGAAGGCCGGGAAATGAGGTGAAACGGGTGCAGAGAATAACAAGCATTGGTTGAAGAGGCGGTTTCAAATGTTGGGATGGCAGATTTTCTTGCATTCTGTGCGGATGGTATTTGGAAACATCAAGCAGGTGCTACAGATAACGGTTGGCCCTGCTCTAATTGCGACAATCATCATCGTGGGCGTGTTTTTGGCGCTTGGTATTCCGCTTGAGGCGCTTGAAGACAACACAGGCGCGTTGCCGCCAGGTGCAACCGCAGGTTCAGCCATTGTCTTTGTGGTCGTTTTACTGGCGGTAATGTCCGTTACCATGTTCTGGATCGCGGTGTCATGGCACCGCTTCATCCTGATGGAAGAATATCCCACGGGAATACTCCCGACATTCCGCTTCGACAGGATTCTGGCCTATTTCGGTCGCTTTCTGATGTTGGGAATTTTGATGGCCATTGCATTCCTTCCGATGGGCTTTGTTATGTCAGCACTGAGTGGCGGCTCAATCGGATTCGCGCTTGTCGCTGTTTATGCCATCTTTCTGGTTGTCTGCTTTTATCGCCTTTCTATCGTCTTGCCAGCGGCAGCTATCGGGCACCCAGCGACTCTGGCAGATGTATGGAACAGCACTCAGGGTGCATCGGGGGCTATTATTGTTCTTTTGATCGTGAATTTTCTGTTCCAATTTCTGGTTCAGCTAATATTCACCGGGTTGGCGTTTATTCCTCTGTTAGGCATCTTACTGACATTGTTTTTTGGAATGCTGATCCTGCCGATGATCAACGTCAGCATTCTGACCACGATGTACGGCGTCTTTATCGAAAAACGCCAACTCTCCTGAGCGGCGTACACATATGTATTCCTTGCCCTTATCACGCTGATGGGGCAGGGAAGCGGTCATGACCGACTTCATGACCCGCGCCCGCGCCGCCGAAGAGGCGATGCGCTCTGTCTTCCCGGCAACGCCGTTGCAGCGCAATGCCCACCTGTCCGACCGTTATGGGGCGGATATCTGGCTCAAGCGCGAAGACCTGAGCCCGGTGCGCTCCTACAAGATTCGCGGTGCCTTTAACGCCATGCGCAAGCAACAGGGGCAGAACCTGTTCGTCTGTGCCAGCGCGGGCAATCACGCGCAGGGCGTGGCCTATATGTGCCAGCATATGGGGGTCCGGGGCGTGATCTTCATGCCGGTCACGACGCCTCAGCAGAAGATCCAGAAAACGCGTATCTTTGGCGGGGACAACGTCGAGATTCATCTGATCGGTGACTATTTCGATGACACGCTTGCTGCCGCTCAGGCATGGTGCACGCAGCAGGGCGGGTATTTCCTGTCGCCTTTTGACGATGCCGATGTGATCGAAGGGCAAGCCTCGCTGGCGGTTGAAATCGAAAGGCAGATGGGTGGTGCGCCCGATCACGTTGTGCTTCCCGTGGGCGGAGGCGGCATGTCCGCCGGCGTGGCCACATGGTTCGGGGACCGCACCCATTGCCTGTTCGTCGAACCGGCCGGAGGGGCCTGTCTGCGCGCAGCCCTGGCCGCGGGGCATCCTGTTTCGCTGGATCATGTGGATACCTTTGTCGATGGCGCGGCGGTCGGGCGGATCGGTGAAAAGCCGTTCGAGTTGTTGAAATCACGTCACCTGTCGGACGTTCTGGTCCTGTCCGAGGACCGTATCTGCACCACCATGATCGAGATGCTGAATGTCGAAGGCATCGTGCTGGAACCTGCGGGGGCGCTGGCGATCGAGGCAGTAGGTGATATCCAAAGCTTTGTGCGCGGAAAGACCGTGGTCTGCCTGACATCCGGCGGCAATTTCGATTTCGAACGCCTGCCCGAGGTCAAGGAACGTGCGCAGCGGTACTCCGGTGTGAAAAAGTACTTCATCCTGCGCCTGCCGCAGCGACCCGGCGCTCTTAAAGAGTTCCTGAATATTCTCGGCCCCGAGGATGATATCGCCCGGTTCGAATACATGAAGAAATCGGCGCGCAATTTCGGCTCGGTTCTGATCGGGATCGAAACCCGCAAGCCCGAAAACTTCATGCGCCTGTTTGCCCATCTGGACGATGCCGGGTTCACCTATACCGACATCACCGAGGACGAGACGCTGGCACAGTTCGTGATCTAGGTCAGGTTCTCATTCAGCTCGGCTTGAAACATGGTTTTCGAGCTGTCGAAAGCGGCCAAAAGCGCTGTCAGATCAACCTCGGCCCCTTGCCCTGCCGCGGCCTGCCGTTCCCCATCCTGGCAGAGTTTCGAGAATTGATCGAACCCCAGGCTCAACGCGCTGCCTTTCAGGAAATGCAGGTTCTGTTCCAGCTCGGCCCGGTTGGTGTCGCGGCGCAGGCGGATGATCACGTCCTGCACTTCTTCCAGAAATATCTCGACCACCTCGTCGAATTCCTCGGGGCCGACTTCATCCCGCAACTGCCTGACTCTGGCCCAGTGGATCATGATATTCACCAGCTAATGAATGGTCATGGTTCTGAATAGACGCGCCCGGTAAAAAGCAGGTTAACGGGGCCACGCTTCGGCAATCGTCACTCTTCACCGGATGTTAAATCAGTCGGCGATAGGGTCGCCATCAGTGACGAAACTCATCAGAGCAGAGGGTAAATGGTGCCGGGTGCGAGTTTTGAGGAAACCAGAGCTGATCTGGATTTCGGCGCGATCCGCACGGTGCTGGTGGTGGATGACAGCCGCCTGCAACGGCGCATTCTGGTGGCCTCTCTCAGGAAGTGGGGGTTCGAGGTGATCGAGGCCGATACAGGCCATGCCGCTTTGGCACTTTGTGTCGATAATCCGCCCGATCTTGTGCTAAGCGACTGGGTCATGCCGGGGATGAGCGGCCTTGAATTCTGCTGTGCGTTTCGGGCATTGGAAACGGATCAATACAGCTATTTCATCCTTCTGACATCCAAAAGCGAAAAGCAGGAGGTCGCGCGCGGTCTGGATGCCGGGGCAGACGATTTTCTGATCAAGCCGCTTGAGGCGGACGAACTGCGCGCCCGAATTTCAGCCGGTGCGCGCATTCTGGACATGCAGCGCGAGCTCTCACAGAAAAACCGCCTGATCGAATCCGCGCTCGAGGAACTCAGGCTGGCGCATGACGCGATCGACAAGGACCTGATGCAGGCGCGAAAAATTCAGGAATCGCTGGTTCCCGAACTGACCCGGACATTCGGGAAGTCACAAGTCAGTCTGTTGCTGAAACCCTGTGGTCATATCGGCGGTGATCTGGTGGGGATGTTCTCGCCCGGGGTGAACCGGCTCGGGTTCTACAGCATCGATGTATCCGGTCATGGTATCACCTCGGCCATGATGACGGCGCGATTGGGGGGGTACCTGTCCAGCAAGCATTTCGATCAGAACGTCGCGATGGAGCGGAGGTTCGACAAGTTTTATGCACTTCTTCCGCCGAAATACGTGGCTGAAACGCTCAATTCCCGCCTGATGGCCGATGAAGGCATCGAAGAGTATTTTACGATGATCTACGCCATCGTTGACCTGCGCAACGGGCATCTGAAAATGGTACAGGCCGGGCATCCGCACCCCCTGCTGCTGCGGCAGGGTGGCCGCGCCGAGTTTCTTGGTGACGGAGGCTTGCCCATAGGATTGATCGAAGATGCGCGCTTTCAACAAATCGAGACGCAGATGCAGCCCGGCGACAAGCTGCTGTTGTACTCGGACGGGTTTACCGAATGCCAACTGGCTGGTGGTGGCTTGCTGGAAGAAGACGGTTTGCGTCAGATGGCCCAACAGAGCATGTCGGAAAGGGGCGGGTCAGAGTTTCTGGACGACATGTTCTGGCGTTTGACGCAAGTGATGTCACCCAAAGACGGCATCGGCGATGATGTCTCGGCCGTCTTTTTTGAATATAACGGACCTTAAAGCGACCCGAGATGCAATTCGGCAAAGTGCCGGTCACCGTCATTTCCCAGTAAACCCACGGCGTCAGCAGTTTCCATCCACAGCGCTTCGTGAAACGCCTCGGTCGGCGGGCCTATGCGTCGCACGGGGCGGGCGCGATAGATCAGGCAGACCTTCTCGGCCCACAGGTCGTATTCCGGCATATAGGTGAAGCGCCGAAAGGCACCAATCCGCCGGGGCGCCGCAATAAGCCACCCGGTTTCTTCAAAGACTTCGCGATGCAGGGCGGTAACGGGTGATTCGCCCGGATCAATACCCCCGCCGGGCAATTGCAGGTCGGGTCCGGGTTCTGTCTGGCAGGTCAGCAAAAGGTGACTTCTGCGGGGCAAAAGTGCGTAAACACCGACCCGTCGCGTGTATTTCCGCCCCGGCTCTGGGGTTTCACCGAACCGCCTGATCATGTATGGCCCCTTACAACCTAATCTGTTCGACCTATATGGTGCCGGTATGCCAACCTGTGGCGTGTAAGGAAACCCCATGTCTCTTGGAACAAAAATCGCGTGGGACGATACCGTCCTGCCCTTTCAGCTCGATGTATCGGATATGCGTGGCCGAGTGGCCCGCCTGGATGGTGTGCTGGATGGTATCCTGAAGCAGCATGACTACCCCGAACAGGTCGAGGCGTTGGTGGCCGAGATGGCCCTGCTGACCGCATTGATCGGGCAGACGGTTGCGCTGCGCTGGAAGCTGTCGTTGCAGGTGCAGTCCAAGGGGCCGGTGCGCATGATTGCGACCGACTATTACGCACCCAAGGCCGAAGGTCAGCCTGCGCAGATCCGGGCCTATGCCAGCTTTGACCGTGACCGGCTCACCGATACGGCCCCCTTCGATCAGGTGGGCGAAGGGTATTTTGCCATCATGATAGACCAGGGCGAAGGCACGCAACCCTATCAGGGTATCACGCCGCTGACCGGGGCCTCCCTCAGCGCCTGCGCCGAGGCCTATTTTGCACAGTCCGAGCAGCTGCCAACCCGGTTCTCGCTGAGCTTTGGCAAATCGACCGAGCCCGGCGTGGATGAACATTGGCGTGCCGGCGGCATCATGTTGCAGCATATGCCCAAAGCTTCGCCATTTGCCGCCTCGGGTGAGGGCAATGGCGAGATCCTGACCGCCAGCGATCTGGTCGACGGTGAAGAGGGCGAGAATTGGGGGCGGGTCAATATCCTGCTGGACACGGTCGAGGATCTTGAGCTGATTGGTCCCTCGATTGCGCCGACTGATTTGTTGATCCGGCTGTTCCACGAAGAACAGCCACGGGTCTATGATGCGCAGTCCGTGCAGTTTGGTTGCACCTGCTCTGAAGACCGGGTTCGGCAGAGCTTGTCGATCTATTCGGCAAAGGACCTCGAAAAGATGACGACGCCCGAAGGTCAGGTCACCGCAGATTGCCAATTCTGCGGCGCACATTATGTGCTTGATCCATCAACAGTTGGCTTTGAAGCCGAAGACCGCAAGGGTGCTTGACCCGATTGAACAGATCCGGACGGCGCTGCGCCGTCCCGGTCACGGGTCCAGCGATTTTGACCTGAACCCGGATACTGTCCTGCCACCCGGCCGCCGCCTGCGCCCGGCGGGGGTTCTGGTTGCAATCTCGCTTGCGGATGACACCCCTCGGGTGATCCTGACGAAACGGTCCTCGGCCCTCAAACACCATCCGGGTCAGATCGCGTTCCCCGGCGGCAAACAGGATGAAGGGGATGCAGATGTCACGGCTACGGCCCTGCGCGAAGCACAGGAAGAGATTGGTCTTCCCGCGGATCTTCCAGAAATTCTGGGTTACCTGCCGACGCATGAAACAGTCACCTCTTTCACGGTTACACCCGTGGTGGCCGTTCTTCGAAAGGGATTCCAACCTGTTCCGGAACCCGGCGAAGTCGACGAAGTCTTTTCGACCCCCCTTGCGCATCTCTTGAATCCCAAGAACTATCTGGTTGAATCGCGCCGCTGGCGTGGCCAGAAACGCAGATATTACACAGTTCCGTACGGCCCTTATTACATATGGGGCGCGACGGCCCGCATATTGCGCGGGCTTGCTGCACGGGTGAATGAATGATGCAGATTGAAGAACTTTGGGTCAGCGAACCGGCGACCCAAAAGGTATGCGCCGCCCTGACCTCATCCGGGGCGCAAGCGCTTTTTGTGGGCGGGTGCGTGCGCAATGCGCTGCTGGGCGCGCCGGTTTCGGATATCGACATTGCCACTGACGCCCGGCCTGAACAGGTTGTCGAGATGGCGCAGGCTGCGGGCCTCAAGGCCATCCCCACCGGTATCGACCATGGCACGATTACAGTGGTCAGCGCCGGTATCCCGCACGAGATCACCACTTTCCGGCGTGACGTCGAAACCGATGGTCGCCGCGCTGTCATCGCCTTTTCCGATCACGTCGAAGAAGATGCTGCGCGGCGCGATTTTACCATGAATGCACTTTATGCAAGGCCCGATGGCACTGTGTTAGACCCGCTTGGCGGGCTTCCCGACCTTCGGGCCCGGCGGGTGCGGTTCATCGGTGAAGCAGAGGACCGCATTCGCGAAGACTATCTGCGGTCACTGCGCTATTTCCGGTTTCACGCATGGTATGGCGACCCGGATGCCGGTTTCGACCCGGACGCGCTGGCTGCCATTGGTGCCAATCTTGACGGGCTGACCTCGTTGTCGCGGGAACGCGTCGGGGCGGAACTGCTGAAACTGCTGGGCGCGCCTGATCCGGCCCCGGCCATTGCGACGATGCGCAGCACGGGCGTATTGGCAAAGTTGCTGCCGGGCGCGGATGACCGGTCACTGGCACCTCTGGTCGCTTTGGAACATGCGGCAGGTGCCGAACCGAACCCCGTGCGCCGTCTGGCGGCCATCGCGACACCCGATGACGCCGCAACCCTGCGCCTGAGCCGTTCGCAACTGCAACGCCTTACCGGAATGCGGAGCGAAGCGCAGTCAACCACCAGCGTGGCTGAACTGGGCTATCGGTATGGTGACGAAGGCGGGTTGAACAAAACCCTTCTGCGGTGCGCGTTTTTCGAACAGCCCTGGTCCGAAAGCTTCAGACAGGACCTGCACGCAGGCGCAGCCGCGCGTTTCCCGATACAGGCCAAAGACCTGATCCCCGGGTTTACCGGCCCGGCGCTGGGCCAAAAGCTGGCCGAGCTTGAAAGCCGGTGGATCGCGTCGGGTTTTGCGCTGTCGCGCGAGGACTTGCTTGCAAGTTAATGTTTAGTCTCAAAAGGGGATGACAACTTTGGTCCATTGTGGTTAGGTGCGCCCGTCACATGGATGGAGGAATGCGAATGTATTACGGGATCTGGTTCGGCTAAAGCCGGGACACTTGCCCCGTAAAGGGTGGTGTTCAGGCGCCATCTGTCTTCGCACGTCTTTATCTCTGCTCAATCGGAGCACACTCCATGTTTCGCTATTTCGAAAACCTTGTTGACCCTTTTGTCGCCTATCATGAGGCTGACACGCCGCCGACCCGGCTGTGGCCGTTTCTGCTTGACTATTCGCGCCCGTTCTATCGGGTGTTTGTCTGGGCTGCGCTGATTTCCATTATCGTCGCCGGTGTCGAGATTGGGTTGATCTATTATATGGGTCGTGTCGTTGACCTGTTGGGCGGCACACCAACCGAGGTGTGGCAGAACCACGGGACCGAGCTGCTGTTGATCGCGGCCTTTGTCCTGTTTCTGCGCCCTTTGTTGCATCTGGTCGACGTACTGATCCTGAACAACACGATTCTGCCGAACTTTGGCACTCTGATCCGCTGGCGCGCCCATAAGCACGTTCTGCGTCAGTCGGTTGGCTGGTTCGAGAATGATTTTGCCGGGCGGATTGCCAACCGGATCATGCAGACACCGCCCGCGGCCGGTGAGGTGATCTTTCAGGTCTTTGACGCGATTTCCTTTTCACTGGCCTACCTGATCGGGGCGGCAATCCTGCTTTATGCGGCGGATGCGCGCCTGCTGATCCCGCTGCTGATCTGGTTTGCGTTCTACGCGATGCTGGTGCGCTGGACTGTTCACCGTGTCGGGCCGGCGTCCAAGGCGGCATCCGATGCGCGGTCAACCGTCACGGGCCGCGTCGTGGACAGCTATACCAACATTCATTCCGTCAAGATGTTCGCCCATGGCCCGCAAGAGCTGGACTATGCCCGTGAAGCGATCGAGGAAACCCGCCGGACATTCCAGATCGAGATGCGGATTTTCACCATCATGGATGCGGTTTTGGTTACCCTGAACGGGGTGCTGATCGTTGGTGTCGTGGGTTGGGCAATTGCCCTGTGGATGCAGGGTTCCGCTTCGGTTGGCGTCGTTGCGGCAGCAACCGCGCTGACCCTGCGCCTGAACGCCATGACCGGATGGATCATGTGGGCGCTGACCAGCTTTTTCCGCCAGCTTGGTATCGTGGCCGAGGGGATGGAGACCATTGCCCAGCCCATCGACCTGCTTGACGCGCGCGAAGCCAAACCCCTGCGGTTGACCAGGGGTGAGATCCGGATTCGCGATCTCTCGCACCATTACGGGCGCGAGGCCGGTGGGCTTGACCACATCAACCTGACCATTCAGCCCGGCGAAAAGGTCGGTCTCATTGGGCGGTCGGGTGCCGGGAAATCGACCCTGGTAAAGCTCCTTTTGCGGTTTTACGACGTCGAACGCGGTGCCATTCTGATCGATGATCAGAACATTGCGGGTGTCACACAGGACAGCCTTCGCAGCCATATCGGCATGGTCCAGCAAGACAGTGCGCTGCTGCACCGGTCTGTGCGCGACAACATCCTTTACGGCCGCCCGGACGCGACCGAGGCGCAGATGATTGCCGCAGCCAAACAGGCCGAAGCGCATGCGTTCATCCTTGACCTGCAAGATCCGCAGGGGCGCACCGGGTATGACGCGCATGTGGGTGAGCGGGGCGTAAAGTTGTCTGGTGGTCAGCGGCAG
The DNA here is from genome assembly GCF_056535125.1 of Ruegeria sp. O4. Lineage (NCBI taxonomy): Bacteria > Pseudomonadati > Pseudomonadota > Alphaproteobacteria > Rhodobacterales > Roseobacteraceae > Ruegeria > Ruegeria sp. O4. Next base: position 80,182 of record NZ_JBQERO010000004.1, read on the forward strand.
CGGGTAACGCTGGCCCGGGTGATCCTGAAAGACGCACCAATCCTTTTGCTGGACGAGGCGACATCGGCGTTGGATTCCGAGGTCGAAGCGTCAATTCAGGAAACGCTCTACGGCATGATGCAGGGCAAAACCGTGATCGCCATCGCCCACCGGCTCAGCACCATTGCGCAGATGGATCGCATTCTGGTGATGGACGGGGGCCGCATCGTCGAAGAGGGCGCGCATTCTGATCTGTTGGCGCAGGGCGGCCTTTACGCGCAGTTCTGGGCGCGGCAATCTGGCGGCTTCATGAACCCGGAGGCCGCTGAATGAAGATTGCCGATCTCATCTATCCGTTCAGGACCACTGAAACGCCCCCGCCGCAGACATTGGGGGCGTTCATTCGCTGGAGCCTTTCGGGCGCCTGGCCCATGCTGTTTGTCGCCGCGTTCTTTTCGGCGCTGGCTGGCGCGATGGAGGCTGGAACAGCATGGATTCTGGGGCGTGTGATCGATGTGGCAACATCCAGCGGGCCCGAGCATTTCATGACCGCCGGGAATATGTGGATGATCTTTGGGGCGGTGGTGTTCTTCATGCTGCTGCGCCCGATCCTGTTTGGGCTGTCTTCAATTTCGAACAACTATATCGTGATGCCCAACATCACGCCTTTGGTGCTGGCCAAGCTGAACCGCTGGACGCTGGGCCAGTCTGTCACCTATTTCGACGATGATTTCGCCGGGCGCATCGCCCAGAAACAGATGCAAACGTCGAACGCCATGGCCTCGGTCGTGTCCGAAACGATCAGTGCGATAGTGTTTGCATTGGCGTCGCTGGTGGGCTCTTTGCTTTTGTTAGGGTCTATTCATCCTTTGGTGATGCTGCCTTTTGCGGCCTGGTTGGTGGTCTATTTCCTGCTTGTGCGCTGGTACCTTCCGCGTATTCGCATGCGCTCGGCCGCACGCGCCGGGGCGCGGGCGATGGTTTCGGGGCAGGTGGTCGACACGATCACCAACATCAAAACCGTCAAGCTATTTGCACACTCGGATTTCGAAGATCAGGCCGCGCGGCATTCAATGGTCGAGTTGCGGAAAAAATCGCTGGCATTTGGCAAACTGTCGGCCAGTTTCCGGTTCGTCCTGATGGCGCTTGCCGGTATTCTGCCTGTTCTTCTGCTGGGGGCGACGCTGTGGTTATGGCAGTTCGGAACGGCGACCGCCGGTGACATCGTTGCCGCTGGTGCGGTGTCGGTCCGGATTTCGCAGATGACCGGATGGGTCAGCTTCACTCTGATGGGCCTCTACGCCAATGTGGGCGAGATTGAAAACGGGATGAAGACGCTGGCCAAACGGGACAGGGTCGAAGATGCGCGCAGCGCGAAGGATCTTGATGTGACCGAAGGGTCCATCACGTTCGAAGATGTCAGTTTTGCATACGGCCGGGATGTGGGCGGTGTTACGGACCTGACGCTTACCGTGCAACCGGGCGAGAAGCTGGGAATTGTCGGTGCCTCAGGGGCGGGCAAATCAACGCTCGTTTCGCTGCTTCTTCGGCTCTATGACAGGGAAAACGGTGCTATTTGCATCGACGGGCAGGACGTGTCGCAGGTCACGCAGGACAGTTTGCGCCGCCAGATCGGCATGGTCACGCAGGAAACGGCGATGTTCAACCGGTCCGCCCGCGAAAACATCCTCTATGGTCGCCCGGACGCGTCCGAGGCAGAGTTGATCGAAGCGGCAATCAAGGCCGAAGCGCATGACTTCATCCTGAGTCTCAAGGACGCCCAGGGCCGCACCGGCTACGACGCTCATCTGGGCGAGCGCGGCGTAAAGCTCAGCGGCGGCCAAAGGCAACGGATCGCCCTGGCTCGCGCCATTCTCAAGGATGCGCCCATTCTGGTTCTGGACGAAGCAACCTCGGCCCTTGATTCCGAGGTCGAGGCGTCGATTCAGTCGGCGCTTCATCGGGTGATGCAGGGAAAAACCGTTCTGGCCATCGCCCACAGATTATCGACACTCAGCGAGATGGACCGGATCATCGTTCTGGATCAGGGGCAAATAGTGGAAACCGGAACGCACGAGGATCTTTTGGATCAGGGGGGGCTTTATGCCCGGTTCTGGCATCGGCAATCTGGTGGCTTCATTCAGGCGGAAGCTGCCGAATAAGGGTTTTGTTGCACCCAAAGCCCGGCTATCAGGCCCCTCATGACGCAGAAATACACAATCACCCGGCTTGGCCATCAGGGCGACGGCATCGCTGATGGGCCCGTTTACGCTCCGCGCACCCTTCCGGGTGAGATCGTTAGCGGCACCCTTGTTGATCAGGTGCTGACCGATATCCGCGTCGAAGTACCGTCTGATGTCCGGGTGAAAGCCCCGTGCCGCCATTACAAAGCCTGCGGCGGCTGTCAGCTGCAACACGCCTCCGACGCGTTTGTCGCCGACTGGAAGCTGAGCATTGTCCGCAACGCCCTTTCAGCGCAGGGGGTTGAGGCGCCAATGCGTCCGATCCACACATCACCCGAACACTCGCGCCGACGCGCCACGATTGCCGTCAGGCGGACCAAGAAAGGCACATTGGCCGGGTTCCATGGACGTGCATCGGACACGATCACCGAAATCCCGGATTGCCGTTTGCTTGACCCGGCCCTGATCGCCGCAATTCCTGTGGCCGAGGCGCTGGCGGTTCTGGGCGGCAGCCGCAAGGGCGTCTTGGCCGTCACGCTCACCCTGTCCGAGGGCGGGATGGATGTGGCCGTCAAGGGCGGCAAGCCCTTGGATGGGCCGCTGGAACTGGCACTCGCGCAAGCGACCGAAAATCACGGTCTGGCGCGGCTCAGCTGGGATGGTGAAGTGATCGCCATGCGCCACGCTCCGGTTCAGCGCTTTGGGGCCGCTGCCGTCACGCCACCACCCGGTGCCTTCCTTCAGGCGACCAAGGACGGAGAACAGGCTCTATTACAGGCCGTTTCCGAGGCAACACGGGGTGCGAAACGAATTGTTGACCTGTTTGCGGGCAGCGGCACATTCTCATTGCCTCTGGCAGAAAAAGCCGAGGTTCACGCGGTCGAAGGTGCCGCGGACATGGTGCAGGCGCTGGATCAGGGCTGGCGCAGGGCGCAAGGTCTGAAACGCGTGACGACCGAGGCCCGCGACCTGTTCCGTCGTCCATTGATGCCGGATGAACTGAAATCGTTTGACGCAGTCGTTCTGGACCCGCCCCGCGCTGGTGCCGAGGCACAGGTGGCCGAGCTGGTACAGGCCAGACGCCCGGTGATTGCCTATGTCTCGTGCAACCCCGTCACCTTCGCGCGCGATGCAAAAATATTGGTTAACGCTGGCTATACCCTTGAATGGGTGCAGGTCGTTGACCAGTTTCGATGGTCGTCACATACGGAACTTGCTGCGCGGTTTACCCTGAACGCCGCATCTTGATAAGACAGGAGAAAGCGACCCATGGGTTTCAGACAGCGTCTGCTGAACATCATCGAAGCGCCTGCATTCGGGCAATTCATAACGGCTGTCATCATCTTTAACGCAGTGCTTTTGGGGATGGAGACGTCGCCGACCCTGATGGAAGCCGCCGGGCCGCTGATCGTGATGCTGGACAAGCTGTGCCTTGCGATCTTTGTGGCGGAAATCGCCATGAAGCTGACCGCGACCGGACGCAGGTTTTTCACAAACGGCTGGAACAATTTCGATTTCCTGATCGTCGGCATTGCGCTTGTTCCCAGCGCCGGAGGTCTTTCCGTTCTGCGAGCCCTGCGAATCCTGCGGGTATTGCGCGTGATTTCCGTTGCGCCAAGACTGCGCCGGGTGGTTGAAGGGTTCATCTCGGCCCTACCGGGAATGGCCAGTGTTTTCCTGCTGATGGCAATTCTGTTCTATATCGGTGCCGTGATCTCGACCAAGCTGTTCTCGGCAACCTTCCCGGATTGGTTCGGCGATCTTGGCCTGTCGGCCTATACACTGTTTCAGATCATGACGCTTGAAAGCTGGTCGATGGGGATCGTCCGCCCGGTGATGGAGGTTTATCCCTATGCCTGGCTGTTCTTCGTCCCCTTCATTATGGTCACAACCTTTGCGGTGGTGAACCTATTGGTGGGTCTGATCGTAAATTCCATGCAGGACGCGCACCATGCAGAGGATGAGGTCAAAACTGATGCGTATCGTGATGAGGTTCTGGAACGCTTGGAGAGCATCGAGCGGCATCTGACCGAAAACTTGAACATCAAAAAGTGATTTCAGTTTTCGCGTTTTTTGGCATAATAAGCCCCAAAAAAACAAAGCAGGCAGTGAAACATGGATCGTCGAGCATTCGGATTGGGGGCGGTAGCAACGCTGGGCCTATCGGCTTGTGCATCAGCCCGACCAAATTTTCTGACTTATGATGGGCCCGAGGTCACCTCGCTGGTGGTCAACAAGGGCGCGCGCAAACTTTATTTGTTGCACCACGAAAAAGTCCTCAAGGAATATGATGTGGATCTGGGATTTGCGCCGCAGGGCACAAAAACCAAACGCGGAGACGGCCGCACGCCCGAAGGAAGTTACCTGATCGATCGGCACAACCCCAACAGCCGGTATCACCTGTCTATCGGGATATCGTATCCCAACTCTCAGGACATCGCCAAGGCTAAGGCTGCGGGAGTTGATCCCGGTGGGGACATCTTCATTCACGGGCAGCCAAATCTACGATCCGAGTTCAAACGCGCCAAGAAAACTCCGGATTGGACCGCGGGATGCATCGCGGTCAAGAATGACGAGATCGAAGAAATCTATGCGATGGTCAACCGAGGGACGCTGATCACCCTGCGCCCTTAGGGGGCACAGGCGCCCACGCTGCAATCCCGAATGTTTCATAGTCGTGCTGGTAGACCTCGGATGCCAGCGCTTCAAGCTGTTCGTCATAGATCTGATCCAGCGTAAACGGAACATCTTGCGCGCACGGGCCGGGAACCGGCGGATTGGGGTGGCCTGTTGAGCGGGCCAGATCCGGCAGAGCCGTGGTCAGCTCTTCTTCCCGCAGAATCAGGTCCGGCATCAAAAAGCTGGCAATACCATCCAGCGTGCGGGACTGGCTGCACCACGTCCCGTCAACGCGGATCGGCGTCTGACCGTTGAGGTTCATGCGCAGGAACCCGAGGAACGCCAGAAACGCATCCCGATGCTGTTCGACCGAGTAATTGGTGTCGCGCACCTGCCCGGGGATCGGCAGGTCAAGGCGGTTGCGCAGGTAATTGCGAACCATCTTGTAACTGCCAAGCCCGGTATCCAGAATGTACTGGCAAAACGCCGAATGCGCCCGTGCCAGCGGGTGGCGCAACACGGTGAACTTCCGGTGTCCGGGGTGGTCTTGCATCCAGGCGCGGATTTCCTTGCGGTTCCGGTTTGTGACCAGATCGTCCGCAGAACAGCCATCCAGCTCGGCCATCCATTGCGCGATAACAGGCTCTATTCCGCCGCGAATGGGCAAATACATCAAATTTGATCTGGCTGCGGCGATATATTGCGGTACCGCCGCCCCTCGGTTTGGCTCGAAACGGGTGGGCTGGTGCAATCCGAACCTGTCCAACCTGGACAGGGCGTCTTGCATCTCATCGGGGTTGGTGACCTTCGATACGGCAGGTGCCGGGTTTTGCGGTTTCAGAGTGTCGTCCAGCTTGCTCAGCCGCGCCTCAACCCCCAGCCATGCGGCCAGACCGTTCAGAACGTCCAACTCGGCCAGGTCGTCATAGGTGATGAAAAAGGCAGTCTGACCGGTTTTCTGTAAATGCCGCTGCAACATGTGTTGGTGGCCGTGGACCTGATCGAGATACTCAGAAAACTCAAGCCCGTCGAACGCAACCTGGGCATCGACGCGGCGCTTCACGTTCTTCAGCAGCCATTGCTGCGTGGCGCGTGCGATTTTCAGGGACAGAAAACTGTCCAGCGGATTGCGTGTGAGAATGATCTTGGCACAGCGTGGATCGTTCAGCACTGGCTTCAGAATGCGTGGGTCATGGTCCTGGAAATACCGAAAACCGTTCAAGTCGCCCGGTGCCGACCTGATTGCCTTCAACAGCCGCATCGGATTTGCGTCGCGGTCTTCCAGCGACAGACCCAGAAGGGTATCGGACTTCAGGTTGCCGGCAAAATGCGGGTTGAAGGCTTCGCCATGGCAGGAAACCCCTTCCAGCGCGTTCAGATTGGCCTCAAGAAGGTTCGACCCTGTGCGCATGGCAGCCAGAACAACGAAGTAGTTAAAATTGGCTGGCATGGGTGATTACTGCACCAGATAGGGTTTGCGATAGGGTTTCGTCTGACGGCCGAACACATCGTCCGAAGGAAAATCGCCCATCAGGTAAGGGTGCATACCCTGGTTCTTGAGGTTTTGCAGGAACTTCCCGAAGCCGGACAGATCGACCATTGTGGGCGCTTCTGTCAGGTGGCTGGACTGATGCGCGCCAATCTCGTCCAGGATTGTCTGCAGGGGCTCCATCGGCGCTTCAAGGAAATCGGCCAGCGACCAGCTGCGCATCCGCGCCTTGGTCCAGACCGAGGTCAAAACCTCAAGCTGTTTGGTTTCGATCTGTTGCAGACGCGCGGCCTCGCTCCGGATGTCCGAGAAGTTCAGGTTCGACCGGAACAGCGGAATTGCCCAGGCCCCGGTGATGACCGAGATTTGCGCATTCTTGTCCCGCGCCAGAAACCAGTTGATGTCCTGCGTGTCGCGGGGGCTGAACTGGAAACACTGGCGTTCGCCGCGTGTGTTCCAGATCAGGTTCGACAGAAAGGCCGTCGGATTGTAATCCCGCAGCAAAGCACAATCGCTGAGCGCACCGTTTGTAATGGTTTCACCCTTTGCAAATTCCGCACGCTCGGGTCCGAACAGGTGCCCGTGCACGCGTGTGCCAGTGGCCGCGGCCAGCCATTCTTCGAAATCTTCAAACAGTTCGGAAAAGCCCTGAAATACGGAATAGGGTGACGAGGTAAGGCCGTTTTCACTGCCGTGCCGGGGAAACCGGCTTTGCATGTACAGCCCGTCACGCCCCCGCGTCCGCCGTTCGACCGCCTTGGAAAACACGCGGTCAATCTTGCCGGGGTTGGGTTCTGCCGGTTTCATCGCACTGGCCTGATCGGTCAGAAACGCCTGATACAGCCGTTCCGCACGGGGCCAGATTTTGCGGGCAACAAAACAGTCTGATCGCCGCAGCAATTGCAGATGATCGTCGTAGAAGATGTGCGGGCGGCCCTGATAGTCGAACTTGGACAGGGTCAGGGATCGGCTCTCGATATGTGTGGAATACAGCCGCGCCAATGTCTGGAAATAGCTTTCATCCGGGATCCACACATGGCGGAAGTAGCTGTCATATTGTTTGCGCTTGGGGTCCTGCAAAATGGCAGACAGTGTTTGACGGGTCAGGCACCACCACTGGCTGCCCATATGCGGGACCAAACCGTCGGGGATTTTCCGACGAAACCCGACCGCGCGCTGAAGCTTTACATATGCGTCGAACAATCCGCGCTGTTTTCGCCAGGAAAACGGGAACCGCAGCGTAAACCGTTCATGATCCAACCCGCCGATTGTCCAGCTGACATCAGACGTTGTCGCGCTTTCGATGAAATCGACACGAGGCCGGTCGGCCAGGTAATCAATCAGCTCCTGAACCGGGCGCAGCGGCAGGCAGGCCCCCGACGACAGGAAGACGTGGCGCGTTTCGGGAAATCGCTCCAGCATCAGTTCGGACGCGCTTTGTGAGGCAGCAACGATTCCCCACCCGCCCCAGTCGCATTGATGCCGGTTGGAAAATGCGATCCGGGGATTGTCCGAACAGGACGCAACACATCGCGCATATTCTTCACCCGGTACTTTGCGATCCACATGGATCACAACAGGGCATCCCGCAGCGGTCCAATGGCGCGCGACCTGTTCGGCCCGGTCCAGCGAGGTATGAACCAGCATGACGACGCCCAGACCGCTCATGCCCAGTTTCCCTTTGACATCAGGCCCAGAATCTCAAGCTGCCGCCAGTTGATATAGGCCTCGGACCACTCGCACCAGAATACGGGCTTGTCTTCAAGCTGTGCGGCATAGGCCTTGTATTCGCCCGAACCGCTATAATGCTGGCGGCGTTGCAATTCTTCACGCGCCTTGTCGCCAAGGGTGTCAATCAGCTTGGCATGAAGCAACGAGCCGCTGGCCTTTTCCCCACCCCATTCGTCGTACACCTGATTCAGCCCGCGCGGCAAAAGCGAGTGGGTCGAGCTGACATAGACATAGCGTCGATCCCATTTGACCAGCGGGATCTTGTTCAGTGCCGGGGCTTTGGATGGCTTGTCGCGAAAGAACACACGCGCCCGGGCGCCCCCTTGAATCCACAGGTTCTTGTAATCGGGGTTCTTGGTGATCGTGTAATTTCCCGGATCGAACCACCGTGCGATTTCAAAAGGATCCTGCCCCTCGCGATAGGTTTCGGCATCCACAGACCCTTCGGGGTACATGTCGATCAGCATGGTGCCAAAGCTGCGCACGGCACTTCCCTCCAGCCAGTCTGTCAAGGCGCGGATCGGGCGGGTGTCGCAGAAGGGGTAGATGAAAAACTCATCCGGGTCGACGCTCAGAACCCAATGTCCATGCGCGTATTTGCGCAGAATGTAATTCGACCAGTCCAGACCATAGCTTGCACGTTTGTAGCTGGTAGTCGTCCGCCAGACCGATACATCGGACTGCTGTTTCAGGAATTCAAAACTGCCGTCATCGCTGTCATTATCGATGAACAGAAAATGGTCGATACCCAGTTTGCGGTAATATTCCAGAAAATAGGGCAGGCGAATTTTCTCGTTTCGCACAACGCTCATCAACAGGATATCGTCGCGGCGGATGGCAGACGTGTTGTTGCTGGCGGGCTTAAGTTCGCGCCGACGTCTGAGGCAGCGCAGAATACGGCGCTTGCGCCGCAATCTCATCTTGTATGAATCAAACAGGCTCACGCGACTGCCCAACCTTTATTATAACGCGAGCTTTCCCCGAACCCGCCGCGACCGTTGGTTGCGACAGGGCATTGTCGGTTTATGCCACTTCTACCTCTTCTGAGGCAACTTTTTTAAACCCCGGAAATGGTAAAGGTGCCGTTGATCCCCCCGATTTGTTTTCAAGACCAGCCGCCGTCACGCATCAGCCCCATCTCCAGCAACTGCGACCAGCCGGTATAGCGCACCGAGTGCGGGGTCCACATGTCTGGTTGACTGAGTATCTGATCGTAATACGTGCCGAACTGGTTCGGGTCATGAAAATGCTGGCGGCGCAGCTTTTCAGTTTTGGATTTTTCAATAATGTCCGGCAGAAATTTCGTGTGCAGCAGCACGCCGGACGGGGTGTCGCCGCTTGGCCCGTCATACACTGCGTTCAGACGACGGGGTAGGGCGGAATGGCACGAGTTTACATAGGTATAGCGCCGCGACCACCGCATGAGCGGGATCTTGTTCAGTGTGGGGGATCGCTGCTGCGTTTGGGTAAAAAACACCCGCTCGCGTGCGCCGCCCTGAACCCAAAGGTTTCCCATCGGGCTTTGCCGCTGCGCGCGATACGGGCCTGCGTCAAACCAGTTCAGCACCTCGATCGGGGCCGTGTCCGGGTCATAGGTTTGGCCGCCCAACGGCCCTTTTGGATACAGATCCAGCATCAAAGCGCCAAACCCGACCCGCCCCTGCCGGTCCAGCCATTCTGTGAGCTCATGCAGGGAATGGCGGTCGTGCCGGGCATAAACCAGCAACTCATCCGCGTCGACCATCAGGCACCAGTGGCCATGGCCGTAACGCATCTGTAGCCAGCTGAGCCAGTCCAGCCCAAAGCGTGATCCGCGATAGCTGGACCGGGTCTGCCAAAGGGAAACATCCGGTTGATCCTGCAGAAATTCAGCCGATCCGTCATCGCTGCCGTTGTCGACGATCAGAAAATGGTTCACGCCCAGCTGGCGATAGTGACGGAAGAACCACGGCAGGCGGGTAATCTCATTGCGCAAGGTGGTAAAGGCCAGCACGTCGCCGCCCCGTATTCTGCTTGTCTGATCTTTCAGGCAGGTCAGTTGATGTCGGCTGCGCATCGAGCGCCAAAGAAGGCGTCGCCGTTTCCAGCGCAACCGGTATTCCTGTTGCCAACCGATATCAGGAAGTGTCTGAACCGTATTGGACGTCACCGGGGCCTCATTTCTCGTAGTGGCCGTTCTGATGCCAGCGCCAGGCATCCGCAATCATCGTCTCTAACGTTGACCTTTTCGGCTTCCATCCCAGTTCGGTTTGGGCGCGGACAGAGCCGGACACCAGCTTGGTGCAATCGCCCGCCCGTCGGGTACCGACCGAATACGGTACCGGACGGTTGGTAACGGATTTGGAATGCTCGATCACCTCAAGCACGGAAAACCCCGAGCCGGTGCCCAGATTGAAAACACGGCTTTCTTTTCCCTGTTCCAGCCAGCCCAGCCCCAGAACATGTGCGTCGACCAGATCACAGACATGGACATAATCGCGGATACATGTGCCGTCCGGCGTATCGTAATCGGTGCCAAAAACGGTCAAACCCTCGCGCTTGCCATCAATCGCATCCAGCATCAGGGGGATCAGGTGAGTTTCAGGCCGGTGAAATTCGCCCACTTCGCCTTCGGGATCGGCACCAGCAACGTTGAAATACCGGAAAATGACATGGCGCAGCCCATGGGCCGCTTCGAAATCCCTCAGGATGTCCTCGATCGCGCGCTTCGATGCACCATAGGCATTCAGCGGGTGTTGGGCGGTGGCCTCGTCCAGCACCACATTGTCATGTTCGCCATAGGTGGCGCATGTGGACGAGAACACGAAATCCAGACAGCCCGCCGCAACCGCAGCCTCGACCAGCGTCAGCGATCCGGTCACATTGTTCGACCAGTACAAACCGGGCTGCTGCATCGCGTCGCCCACTTGGCTGAGCGCCGCAAAATGCATCACCGCAACCGGCTTGTGTTTGGCAAATACCTCGTCCAGGCGTGCCCGGTCCAACAGGTCGCCCTGTTCAAACGGCCCGTATTTCACCGCATCCTGCCAGCCCGTGACCAGATTGTCATAGGTCACGGGAACATAGCCCGCCTGCGCAAGCGCCTTGCAGGCATGCGACCCGATATATCCGGCACCACCGGTCACGAGGATTGGTTTCATGAAGCGTCCTTTGGAACCAGATTGCCTGTCATCGAGATATGGGAACCGCGGGGCGTCATGGGCAAAACCGGCTACTCCAGCCCCATCGCAGCCATCATCTCTTCGATCTTGGGCACGTCCTGCGGGTTGTTCAGCTCCCAGAACTGACGGCTCTTGGCGTCAACCTCGACGCACAGAACCTTGCGGCCATTTTCCATGAACCTGAGTTGTTCAAGACCTTCCAGCTTTTCCAGAGGGCCTGTTGGCCAGCCCGGATAGGCCGCCAACGCATCGGGCCGATAGGCATAGACGCCGACATGGTGAAACACCGGCGTGGGTTCATCCCCGCCATAGGTTTCTGAGGTGAAAGGCACGACCTCTTTCGAGAAATACATCGCGCTGTTGTCGCGCCCGAACACGGCGGTTGTTCCGCCAACGCGGCCATGTTTGCGGTCGTTCAGCAGGCTGTTCAAAGCATCCCCGTCGCAACGCAGGACCGGTGTGGCCACGCCAGCATCGGGTGCCGCGCGCAGCCCCGTGATCAGGTCCTCGACAAACCAATGCGGTGTCAGGGGTGCATCGCCCTGAAGGTTGACCACGATGTCATATCCGCTGCCCAGAACCTTGTGCGTCTCGGCGCAGCGTTCGGTGCCGTTCTGGCAATTTTCCGAGGTCATCACCACCTCGGCGCCAAAGCCTTCGGACAGTTCGCGGATGCGGTCGTCATCGGTTGCGACCACAACCCGGTCCACGCCCGCAACAGAAGTGGCTGCCCGCCAGGACCGTTCGATCAGTGTCATCGAAACGCCGGTCGCGCCGGTCAGCGGCACCAAAGGCTTGCCCGGATACCGGGTCGAGGCATAGCGCGCGGGGATGGCGATCAGAACTGACATCAGGCCTCCTTCAGCTTAACACCCGGAGCGTACGCGATAAAAAACGGGTTCGCATAGCCCTCTTTGCCATAGACAAGCGGCGCGTGATCGTCAAACCGAACAATCCGGCCTCCGGCCCCGGCCAGTACCGCGTGCCCTGCCGCCGTGTCCCATTCCATCGTGCGCCCGACCCGCGGATAAAGATCCGCCTCGCCCGTCGCAACCAGACAGAACTTGAGAGACGATCCCGCGCTTTTGCTGTCCTTGACCTGATACTTGTTGATGTAATCCTCGGTGGCCTGATCCCGGTGCGATTTTGAGGCCACGACCAAAAGCGCGGAATTGTCCGGGTTAGAGACAGATATTGGGATCTGGGTGCCAGGAGCATCCTTGTCAAACGCGCCCGTTTCCTCGACTGCCTGACCATCGGCCTGCGTATAGAACATGCGGCCCCGCGCCGGGGCATAGACCACGCCCCGTGTCGGTGTTCCGTTCTCGACCAGCGCGATGTTGACGGTGAAATCGCCACGGCGGTTGATGAATTCCATGGTGCCATCCAGCGGATCGACGATCAGAAAGGTATCCCCTTTTTCGGAATGCGAGGCGGCCTGCTCTTCGGTGATCAGCAGGATATCGGGGAACGCCTGACGCAACCCGGCTGAAATCAGCGCATCGGCTGCCTCATCCGCATCGGTCACAGGGCTGGAGTCTGATTTGACTTTGACGTCGAAATCGTCTGCCTCGTAGATTTCCATGATCCTGTCGCCTGCCTCAAGGGCCAGACGCCGGATGACGGGAATAAGCGCGTCGTAGGTCACAAAAATGCTCCGTTCCTGTGGTTTGTTGATCCAAACTCGTGACCGACTTATGATGCGACGGTTACCGAACGGCAAGATATTCATGCCAGGTTAGGGACGACGAGGCAGGAAAGACCCTTTAAGTGTTCTATTACAAGCGCAATCAAACGCTGCTGGGCGGTGCACTGACGACTGCGGAACTGGTGTTCCACGCGGTGGTGCGGAACGTGCGCGCGCAGCATCCGAATGCGGTGATCGCGATCCTGCTCAACGTTGTGCAATTGCTGGTGATGATGGTCACGTTCTATCTGCTCATGTCGCTGATGGGCCGGGGCGGGGTCGCCAGGATCAGGGGCGAATTTCTGCTGTATGTCCTGTCGGGCGTGTTCCCGTTCATGTTGCACATACAATCGATCGGCGCGATTTCCGGGGTTGGATCCTCCAATAACCCAATGATGCTGCATTCGCCGATGAACGTTATGGTCACGATTCTCGCGGCGGCCTTCAGCACTTTCTATAAGTTCCTGTTGGCCATGTTCATCATCCTGTTCGTCTACAGTGTCGCGGTTGCTCCGCTTGAGGTGCAGAACCCCGGCGGCGCCTTCGCAATGCTGGTGCTGGCCTGGTTTACCGGCTGCGCGGTGGGGCTTGTGTTCATGGCGTTGAAACCGTGGGCCCCGACGACCGTTTCGATGCTAACCAATATATATCGCCGTCTGAACATGGTGTTTTCCGGCAAGATGTTCATTGCGAACGCATTGGGTGGCGGGCTGTTGATGATGTTTGCCTGGAACCCGCTGTTTCACATCATCGACCAGACCCGCGGGTTCGTGTTCCGCAACTATTATCCAAGAAACACCAGCTGGGAATACGCGGCCTGGGTTGGAATCGCCCTGTTGATGATCGGTCTTATGGGTGAATTCTTTACCCGTCAGCACGTCTCGAAAAGCTGGAATGCGCGCCGCTAGCGCGCGACCCGCAGCGTAAGGTTTATGCGCCCGCCTTTGGGCAACAGGCGCGAGGATCCGAACCTGATCCGATCCACACCGTGATAGGCAAGCCGCGCCGGACCACCCATGACAACCACATCCCCCGAGCTCAGCCAGATCGACTCGGTCTTGCCGCCGCGCGTCGTGCTGCCAATCCGAAACAAGGCATCGTCGCCCAGCGAAACCGACAGGACGGGCCATGAAAAATCTGCCTCGTCCTTGTCCTGATGCAGGCCCATTTTTGCGCCTTCCCCGTAATAGTTGACCAAACAGCAATCGGGCGCTCGCTCGGTGCTGACCAGATCACGCCAGATATCCAGAATGGTGGCGGGGATTTCCGGCCATATTCCACCTTTGGGGTGCTGATCCTGATATCGGTATCCTGCCTTGTCGGTCACCCAACCCAGATCACCGGCCGAGGTCATCCGAACCGACATCTCCTTGCCCGAGGGGGTAACAGGCCGGAACAGGGGCGCAGCTTTCAGAATCGGGCGCAAATCCGCGATCACCCGCGACTGGGCCTCAGGATCAAGATAACCTTTCCTGATATCGAACCCCCGCAAAACCAATCGCGCCATTCCAGAAACCCCAATCCTTTCCAATTCCTTGCCAAAAAAGGCATCAGAATCCCTAAAACCTGCGTTCTACGGTGCTTGCAGGCCTCTGGTCTCGCCCTTATATACGCCGGGACGCGCGATGGTAGTGCTGTCGCGCACATCAGATCGGGGGCGGGATGCCGAAACGGGTCCTGTCGTCGAGACATCGCCTTGAAGAGAAAGGGATTGCAAAAATGGGAAAAGTAATCGGGATTGACCTCGGGACCACAAACTCGTGCGTGGCCATCATGGACGGTTCGCAGCCGAAGGTTATCGAAAACGCCGAAGGGGCGCGGACCACGCCCTCGATCGTCGCCTTCACTGAAGATGAGCGACTGGTCGGTCAGCCTGCAAAGCGTCAGGCGGTCACCAACCCCGACAACACGATCTTTGGCGTCAAGCGCCTGATCGGTCGTCGTGTGGATGATGCCGAAGTCGAAAAAGACAAGAAAATGGTGCCCTATACCATCGTTGATGGTGGCAATGGCGACGCATGGGTTCAGGCCCGCGGTGAAAAATACTCCCCAAGCCAGATTTCGGCCTTCACTCTGGGTAAGATGAAGGAAACCGCGGAAAGCTATCTGGGTGAGGAAGTCACGCAGGCGGTCATCACCGTTCCCGCATACTTCAACGACGCACAGCGTCAGGCCACCAAAGACGCCGGTAAAATCGCCGGTCTGGAAGTGCTGCGGATCATCAATGAACCGACAGCTGCCGCTCTGGCCTATGGTCTGGACAAGCAGGAAACCCAAACCATCGCAGTCTATGACCTTGGTGGCGGTACCTTCGACGTGACCATTCTGGAAATTGACGACGGCCTGTTCGAGGTCAAATCGACCAACGGCGACACCTTCCTGGGTGGTGAAGACTTTGACATGCGCATCGTCAACTACCTGGCGGATGAGTTCAAAAAGGAACACGGTGTCGATCTGTCTGCTGACAAGATGGCCTTGCAGCGTCTGAAAGAAGCCGCCGAAAAAGCCAAGATCGAACTCAGCTCGACCTCGCAGACCGAGATCAACCAGCCGTTCATCTCGATGGGTTCGAACGGTCAGCCGCTGCACATGGTCATGAAACTGACCCGTGCCAAGCTGGAATCCCTGGTCGGTGATCTGATCAAGAAGTCGATGAAGCCGTGCCAGGCTGCTCTGAAAGACGCCGGTCTGTCGGCTGCTGACGTGGACGAGGTTGTTCTGGTCGGTGGTATGACCCGGATGCCGAAAGTGATCGAAGAGGTCACGAAGTTCTTTGGCAAAGAGCCGCACAAGGGTGTGAACCCGGACGAAGTGGTTGCCATGGGTGCCGCCATTCAGGCCGGTGTTCTTCAGGGCGACGTCAAGGACGTGGTTCTGCTGGACGTGACCCCGCTGTCGCTGGGCATCGAGACGCTGGGTGGCGTGTTCACCCGCCTGATCGACCGCAACACCACGATCCCGACGAAAAAGTCTCAGGTCTTCTCGACCGCCGAGGACAACCAGAACGCCGTGACCATCCGCGTGTTCCAGGGCGAGCGTGAAATGGCTGCGGACAACAAGATCCTCGGTCAGTTCAACCTCGAAGACATCCCGCCCGCACCGCGTGGCATGCCCCAGATCGAGGTGACTTTTGACATCGACGCCAACGGCATTGTCTCGGTTTCGGCCAAGGACAAAGGCACCGGCAAGGAACAGAAGATCACAATCCAGGCATCGGGCGGTCTGTCCGACGAAGACATCGAAAAGATGGTCAAGGACGCCGAAGAGAACGCGGAAGCCGACAAGGAACGCCGCGAGCTGGTCGACGCCAAGAACCAGGCGGAAAGCCTCATCCACTCGACCGAAAAGTCGATGGAAGAGCATGCCGACAAGGTCGACCCGACCACGATCGAAGCTATCGAACTGGCGATCGCGGCACTCAAGGACGAGCTGGAAACCAACAATGCCGACAAGATCAAGTCTGGCATCCAGAACGTCACCGAAGCAGCGATGAAGCTGGGTGAGGCCATCTACAAGGCGCAGTCCGAAGAGGCCGAGGACGAGCCTGCCGCGGCAGATGCCGCACATGGTGATGACGATATCGTCGATGCCGAGTTCGAAGATCTGGACGACGACAAGCGTAACTAACGGGTAACCGGGCCAATGTAGGCCGGTCCGGATGCCGGGCCGGCCTATTTACGTTGAGGCAGAAGGAAATACTGATGTCAAAACGCGACTATTACGAAGTGCTCGGCGTGTCCAAGGGCGCTTCGGCGGATGAGATCAAGAAAGGCTTTCGCACGAAAGCCAAAGAGCTGCATCCGGACCGCAACAAGGACAACCCGGATGCCGAGGCGCAGTTCAAGGAAGCCAACGAGGCTTATGACGTGCTGCGCGATGCCGACAAAAAGGCGGCCTATGACCGCTTTGGCCACGCCGCCTTCGAAAACGGCATGGGCGGTGGTGGCCGACCTGGCGGCGGCTTTGGACAGGGCGATTTCTCCAGCGCGTTCTCGGATGTGTTCGATGACCTGTTCGGCGATTTCATGGGTGGGCAACGTGGCGGTGGCGGTCGACGCGCCGCGCGCGGCTCGGACCTGCGCTATAACCTGCGCGTATCGCTGGAAGAGGCGTTCTCGGGCCAGCAGAAAACCATCAATGTACCGACAGCCGTGGCCTGTTCTTCCTGCGAAGGAACCGGTGCAGAAGGCGGGGTCGAGCCGACAACCTGCCCCACCTGTTCCGGCATGGGCAAGGTACGGGCGCAACAGGGTTTCTTTACGGTCGAACGAACCTGCCCCACCTGCTCGGGTCTGGGTCAGATCATCAAGAACCCCTGCAAATCCTGTAAAGGTGCAGGCCGCGTCGAAAAAGATCGCGCCTTGTCGGTCAACATCCCCGCTGGTGTCGAAACCGGTACCCGTATTCGTCTGGCAGGTGAAGGCGAGGCCGGAATGCGCGGTGGCCCTCCGGGCGACCTCTACATCTTTGTGGAAGTGTCTGATCACAAATTGTTCGAACGCGACAGCGTGAACCTCTATTGCCGTGTACCGGTCAGCATGGCCAAGGCCGCGCTGGGCGGATCGATCGAGGTTCCGACAATCGATGGCGGCCGTGGGCGGGTGCAAATCCCGGCAGGCAGCCAGTCGGGCCGGCAAATGCGCCTGCGCGGCAAAGGTATGCCCGCGCTGCGCGGCGGCGGTGTTGGCGACATGTTCATCGAACTGGCCGTCGAAACCCCGGTCAACCTGACCAGCCGCCAAAAAGAACTGCTGCGCGAGTTTGATGACCTGGGCGAAGATAACCACCCGGAATCAAAAAGCTTCTTCTCATCCGTCAAATCCTTCTGGGACGGTATGAAAAGCTGACAAACAGAGTTACGGGGGCTCTGCCCCCACCGCCCGTTCCGGGCGCCTCCCCCGGGATATTTCCGGCCAGATGAAGCAGGGATCCTTTATTCATCTGGCTCTAAATATCCCGGAGCGCGAGGCAGAGCCTCGCAAAATACTCCCTAAAGACATTCAATTGGCCTTATCAGATGACCAAAAGTGGCAATGCATTTGCCAAATTGGGTCTTGATTCCAACCGCTGACCCTGAAATTGTCCGCGACAACCGTTGGGGTGTCCTGTGAAAGGGCTGAGAGGCGCGACCGCGCTAACCCATCGAACCTGATCCGGGCAATTCCGGCGTAGGGAACGGTCTTATGAACACAGACGTTTTCCCCACCTCGTTGCCCAAAGAAGATGGAGCAACGACATGGCGGCAATTGCCCTGACCATTGCAGGATCTGACAGCGGCGGAGGCGCCGGGATTCAGGCCGATCTGAAAGCGATGTCGGCGCTGGGTGTATTCGGCGCAAGCGTCATTACCGCTGTTACGGCGCAGAACACGCAAGCCGTCACTGCGGTGCATGGGGTTCCGCTGGATGTCATTGCTGCGCAAATCGACGCGGTGCTCAGCGATCTGGATGTGACGGCCATCAAGATCGGTATGCTTGCCACGCCAGAGATCATTCACACAGTGGCCCGAGGCCTGGAAGCGTTCAAAGGTCTCGTCGTTCTTGATCCTGTCATGATCGCAAAATCCGGAGATGCGTTGTTGGCGCAGGAAGCGGTCCGGACACTGCGCGAAGTGATGGTGCCAGCAGCGACTGTGCTGACACCCAATCTGCCCGAAGCGGCATGTTTGCTGGATGCGAAACCGGCGCAATCACCGGACGAGATGGCCGCACAAGGCAAGGCCCTGTGTGCTCTGGGCGCGGGTGCGGTTTTGATGAAGGGCGGGCATGGGTCGGGCGATGTCTGCCACGATCTGTTGGTCGACCCCTCAGGCGTCGTGGCCGCATTTCAGGCCCCGCGTCAGAACACGAAAAACACCCACGGAACCGGATGCACTCTGTCGTCTTCGATCGCCGCCGGTCTGGCCAGGGGTCTGCCGCTGAGGGATGCGATCGCGCAGGCGCATAATTATCTGCAAGGGGCCATCGCGCGGGCGGATGAGCTGAAGATTGGTGCCGGGCACGGTCCTGTGCACCACTTCCACCGGATCTGGCCCGCATGACACTCTGGTCGGTTATAGGTGCGGGCGTAACGGGTCTGGCCGTGGCCAGCGAGCTTGTGTCACGCGGGGCAAAGGTGCAGGTTTTCGATCCGGGCGGCCCGCCCGGCCCGCATGGGTGTTCCTGGTGGGCCGGTGGGATGCTGGCCCCTTGGTGTGAATTTGAAAACGCGGAAGAACCGGTGCTGCGGCTGGGGCAGGAAGCAATCGAATGGTGGGCGCAGCGAACGCAGGTAAACAGACATGGAACTCTTGTCGTTGCCAATGCGCGCGACCTGCCCGACCTGCGCCGGTTTGCACGCCGGACCGAAGGGTTCAGCGAGGTTGATCGTGCGAAAATACTCGAATTAGAGCCTGATCTGAGCAAGTTCGGCAAAGCTCTGTATTTTGAAAACGAAGCTCACCTTGATCCTCGTCAGGCGTTGCGCGATCTGCATCGTCACCTGCAAGGCGCAGGCGTGGAATTCCACCGAAAGCTGGCTCCGGTGCAACTGGACAACGCCATAGACTGCCGGGGCTTGCACGCGCGCGAATATCTGCACGACCTGCGCGGCGTGAAGGGTGAGATGCTGGTTCTTCGTTGCCCCGATGTGAACCTTTCGCGTCCGGTGCGGCTGTTGCACCCGCGGATGCCGCTTTACATCGTTCCGCGCGGGGATGGCGTCTACATGCTGGGCGCAACTATGATCGAATCCGAGGACAGCAGCCGCATCACCGCGCGTTCGATGCTGGAACTGCTCAGCGCGGCCTATGCCGTGAACCCGGCCTTTGGCGAGGCCGAGGTGCTGGAGATCGGTGTCGATCTGCGCCCCGCTTTCCCGGACAACCTGCCGCGTATCCGGCGATTGGGCCGGACAATTTATGCCAACGGGCTTTATCGCCATGGCTATCTGCTGGCCCCTGCACTGGCGCGGGGTGTCGCTGATCTGGCATTGGACAACACACATTCGGAGATGGTCGATGAAGATCGTGCTTAACGGCGAGACGCGCGATGTGCGCGCGGAAACCCTGTCGGATCTGTTGCTGGAATGCGGCTTCTCAGGCCGTGTGGCCACCGCCGTGAACGAAGATTTCGTGCCGTCAAGCCTGCGCGTTGGGCACAAACTGACCGATGGCGACCGGATCGAAGTTGTCGCGCCGATGCAGGGGGGCTGAGGATGCGAACGTTCTACGGCATCGAACTGCCGAACCCCTTGATGCTGGGCACCGCCCAATATCCCAGCCCCGCCATTCTGGAACAGGCCTTTCGCGAAAGCGGTGCGGCGGTTGCAACGGTATCGCTGCGGCGGGAATCCGGCGCGGGGCAGACATTCTGGCAGATGATCCGTGAACTGGGTGTACTGATCCTGCCAAATACGGCTGGCTGTCATACGGTGAAAGAGGCGGTGACCACAGCCCATATGGCGCGCGAAGTGTTTGATACCAAATGGATCAAGCTGGAACTGATTGGCCACACCGACAGTTTGCAGCCGGATGTGTTCCAGCTGGTCGAGGCCGCGCGCATCCTGACCGAAGACGGGTTTGAGGTGTTTCCCTACACCACCGATGATCTGATCGTGGGCGAACGCCTGCTCGAAGCGGGGTGCGAAGTGCTGATGCCGTGGGGGGCGCCTATCGGGTCCGGGCGCGGGCTGAACAACGAATACGCCCTGCGGTCGATGCGGGCCGAGTTCCCTGACACGCCGCTGGTGGTGGATGCCGGGATCGGCCTGCCCAGCCACGCGGCCCATGCGATGGAACTGGGTTATGATGCCGTTCTGCTGAACACCGCTGTGGCCCGTGCCGGTGACCCCGTTCTGATGGCCAAGGCGATGGCGCAGGCAATCCATGCCGGACAACTGGCCCATCAGGCAGACCCGATCGAGGCACGCGATATGGCCGAACCTTCGACCCCTGTTGTTGGAAAGGCCTTCCTGTCATGACGCTGGACCGTTTCTATCCGATCTTCGATCACTCGGACTGGCTGCGGCAGATGCTGCCCCTGGGTGTCAAACTGGTGCAGCTGCGTATCAAGGATCAGCCGGTTGAAGTGGTGCGCGATCAGATTGCCGCCTCGCGTGATCTGTGCCGCGACTACGGGGCGGTTCTGGTGATCAACGATTACTGGCAGCGGGCCATCGATCTGGGTTGTGACTGGGTTCATCTGGGGCAAGAGGATCTGGATGATGCTGACCTGAAAGCCATCCGAAAAGCGGGTCTAAAGCTGGGCGTTTCTACTCATGACGATGATGAGCTTGAGCGGGTTCTGGCCATGGATCCCGATTACGTGGCGCTGGGTCCGGTCTATCCGACCATCCTGAAAAAGATGAAGTGGCATCAGCAGGGCCTGCCCCGCGTGACCGAATGGAAGGCGCGGGTTGGCGACATTCCTCTGGTCGGCATTGGCGGCATGAGCGTCGAGCGCGCAGCAGGGGTGCTGGCAGCCGGGGCCGACATCGTCTCGGCCGTCACGGACATCACGCTGAACGCCGACCCCGAAGCGCGGGTGCGTGCTTGGATCGAGGTCACGAGATGAGCCGCTATGCCCGCCAAACGCTGCTGCCCGAGGTTGGGGCTGAAGGACAGGCCCGCCTGACTGCGGCCCGTGTTCTGGTGGTCGGCGCAGGTGGTCTGGCCGCGCCGCTGCTGCCGCTATTGGCCGGGGCCGGGGTGGGGCATATCACAATTGTCGATGGTGACATCGTCGATCTGTCGAACCTGCATCGCCAGACATTGTTTTCAGAAGAAGATTGCGGGTTGTCAAAGGTCGAACGCGCCGCTGACCGATGCCGTGCGTTGAATGCCGAAATCGATGTGATCGCCATGAAAATGGCTCTAACAGGAGAAAATGCGCCTGATCTGGTGTCGCAGGCGGATATTATCCTGGATTGTGCTGACAGCTATGCGGTCAGTTATTTGCTGTCGGATACCTGTCTGGCACAAGGCAAGCCGCTGATCAGCGCCTCGGTGCTGGGGCTTTCAGGTTATGTGGGCGGTTTCTGTGGCGGCGCGCCATCTCTGCGTGCCGTTTTCCCCGACGCACCGGAAAGTGGCGCAAGTTGCGCCACGGCGGGTGTTCTGGGCCCCGTTGTCGGTGTGATCGGGTCCATGCAGGCGCAGATGGCGCTGAACCTGATCCTGCGGCTTGACCCGTCCCCGCTTGGGCAGATGGTGCAATATGATGCGCGAACCTTGCGCTGTACCGGGTTTCGTTTTGATGACGCGCCGGAACCGGCAAGCTGTTTCCGCTTTCTCTCCGCCAGTCAGTTGAGGGAGACAGACCAGATTATCGAACTGCGTGACCCGAACGAAGCTCCGGTTCCGGCTCACCCGAATGCAACGCGCATTTCACCCGAAGAAATACAAAAAATAGACCCAAACAAGGGGCAACGCCTCGCCCTTTGCTGTGCCACCGGGCTGCGCGCATGGCGCGCTGCCGAGAAAATCCAACCGATTTGGCCGGGCGAGATTGTCCTCGTCGCGGCCTCAGCCTCCTGAGAAAAGGAAACGTGAGATATGAAAAAGCTGATGACAGCCCTTGCCCTTCTGGCCGCCGCGCCGGCCTGGGCCGAAGACAAGATGACCGTCCTGCTGGACTGGTTCATCAACCCCGACCACGGGCCCATCATCGTGGCACAGGAAAACGGCTATTTCGCCGAGCAGGGGTTGCAGGTCGAAGTCGTTGCCCCTGCCGACCCATCCGCGCCGCCGCGTCTGGTGGCTGCCGGTCAGGCGGATCTGGCGGTATCCTATCAGCCGCAGCTGCATTTGCAGATCCACGAAGGGCTGCCGCTGAAACGGGTCGGCACGCTGGTCGCGACGCCCCTGAACTGCCTGCTGGTTCTGAAAGACGGCCCGATCAAATCGCCCGCTGACCTCAAGGGAAAGAAAATCGGTTTTTCCGTCGCCGGTGTGGAAGAAGCCATCCTCAGCACCGTGCTTGGCAAATACGACGTCGCGCTGGATGATGTTGAGATGATCAACGTGAATTTCTCACTCTCGCCCTCGCTGATGACCGGTCAGGTGGACGCGGTGATTGGCGCCTATCGCAACTTCGAACTGAACCAGATGGATATCGAAGGCCGCCCCGGCACCTGTTTCTATATCGAGGAAGAGGGCGTGCCGTCTTATGACGAACTGATCTATGTCGCCAACCCCGATACGATGGACAAAGACAAGATCGCCCGTTTCCTGGCCGCGACCGAAAAAGCGACTCAGTACATCGTCAACAACCCGGAAAAAAGCTGGGAGGTCTTCTCGGCCACCTCGCCCGAGCTGCAGGACGAGTTGAACGCGCGCGCATGGGTCGACACGCTGCCGCGCTTTGCCCTGCGTCCCGCCGGGTTTGACGCTGGCCGTTATGCCCGGTTCGAAGCGTTCCTGAACGACAGCGGCATGATCGACACTGTCCTGCCCGTCAGCGACATTGCCATCGACGTCACCGCGCAATGAGCGATTATGGCAAAGCCTTTGCGCTGATGCGCGATGCGGCGCAGGGGCCGTGGCGGGATTACACCCGCCACGCTTTTGTCGAAGCCCTGAAAGACGGCACCCTGCCACGTCCGGCGTTCCTGCACTATTTGCGTCAGGATTACGTGTTCCTGATCCACTTCTCGCGCGCCTGGGCGCTGGCCGTGGTGAAATCGGAAACACATGCTGAAATGCTGGCGGCGTCGCGTACCGTGAACGGCCTGATCAGCGAAGAGATGAAGCTGCATATCGGTATTTGCGAAGCAGAAGGCATTTCGCAGTCCGATCTGTTTGCAACGCCTGAACGGCCCGAGAATCTGGCCTATACCCGCTTTGTTCTCGAGGCGGGCTATAGCGGTGATCTGCTGGATCTTCTGACCGCACTTGTACCGTGCGTCATGGGATATGGTGAGATTGGCACCCGCCTGTCTGCAGAGGCAACATCAACGACCTATCGTGGCTGGATCGATACCTATGCGGACGAGGGCTATCAGAACGCCTGCGCGGCCGTGGGTGAATTGCTGGATTCGGCTCTAACAGGGCGGATTGGGGCGGATTTCCAATCTTCGCCCCGCTGGGATCGTCTGTGCCGGACGTTCCGTACAGCGACGGAATTGGAGGTCAATTTCTGGCAGATGGGTCTGACCCCATGACCCCGGCGCCCGATCTGACCATCAGCGGCACTGCTACGATCGACGGTGCGATTCTGTTCGCACCGCTGACCCTGACGCTTGACGCTGGGGCTTGGACCTGTCTGCTGGGCGGATCGGGTGTTGGCAAAACCACGGTCTTGCGGCTGATTGCCGGGCTGGCAACCGGGGCTGAATTCTCGGGCCGGATCACCGCCAGCGATGGCCAGCCGGTTTCAGACCGGGTCGCTTATATGGCGCAGGACGACCTGTTGCTGCCTTGGGCGAGTGTTGCGCAAAACGTCTCGTTGGGCGCGCGACTGCGGGGCGAGAAAGTTGACCTTGACCGGCGCGACCGCCTGATCGAGCGGATGCGGTTGCAGGACCATATGACCAAGAAACCGCCCGAGCTTTCGGGTGGGCAGCGTCAGCGCGTGGCACTGGCCCGCACCCTGATGGAAGACCGGCCGATTGTGTTGCTAGATGAACCCTTTTCCGCCCTTGATGCCCGAACCCGTGCCGATATGCAGGATCTGGCCGCCGAGGCGCTGAAAGGCCGCACTGTCCTTCTGGTAACCCACGATCCGGGCGAGGCCGCGCGTCTGGGGCAATCCATCGTCGTCATGACACAGCACGGGCTGACACCGTGCGACCCGCCGGTTGCTCCAGCCCCGCGCAGCGTGGATGATTTGCAGACGCTGGAAACACAAGGCGCGCTTTTGCGGCTGCTGCGGGAGGGCGGGTTATGAAGTCCCTCTCTGTTCTGGCAGCAACCCTGTTTGCCCTTGCCATCTGGCAGGGGATCGTGACCCTGACCGGATTGCCAAAGTTCATCCTGCCCGGCCCTGCGGTGGTTGCTGAAACCTGGTGGCAGAACCGCTGGCTGATTGCAGAACATACCTGGATCACAGCCATTGAGGTCATTATCGGTCTTGCCTGCGGCACGTTGCTGGGCGTTGTCACCGCATTGCAGCTGGCCAATTCCCGTGTCGCACGGGTTCTGGTGCAGCCAATGCTGGTGTTCACGCAGGCCTTGCCGGTCTTTGCACTGGCCCCGTTGCTGACCCTGTGGCTGGGCTATGGCCTGTTGTCAAAGGTCGCGATGGCGGTCCTGATCATCTACTTCCCGATCACGTCGTCCTTCTTTGACGGTTTGATGCGAACACCGCAGGGGTATCTGGACCTTGCGCGCACGATGCAGGCCAGCAAGCGCGCTGTGTTGTGGCATATCCGTGTCCCTGCGGCGTTGCCGTCTTTGGCCTCGGGGATGCGGCTTGCGGCGGTGTATGCGCCGATCGGTGCCGTGATCGGTGAATGGGTCGGTTCATCGCAAGGTCTGGGATATCTGATGCTGCTGGCCAATGGCCGCGCCAAGACGGACCTGATGTTTGCGGCGATGCTGACGCTGGGCGTGTTTTCGATCCTTCTGCACATGATTGTCCGCCGCGCCACCGTGCGTATGGCAGGAGAGGTGCGTTAACCTTTCGGAAAGTGATTCTGCGTCAGGGTAAACGCATGACACAGGACGCCTTTGCCGAAGCCCCCATGCTGTTTGATACGGACGAAGCGCCAGCGCAGCCGCTGCCGAATGGTCGGTTACCCTCCTACATCAAAGACCATCGCAAGCGGCTGCGCGAACGGTTCATGGCGGGCGGGTCCGCAGCGATCCCGGATTATGAGTTGCTGGAGCTGGTTTTGTTCCGGTCCATCCCGCGGCAAGATGTGAAACCATTGGCGCGGGCATTGATGAATGCCTTTGGCGATTTCAACCGCGTGTTGACCGCGCCCGAAGAACGGCTGCGTCAGATCAAGGGCGTTGGTGACACGGTCATCACCGATCTGAAAATCCTCGAAGCCTGCGCGCATCGGATGGCACGGGCGCGGGTGATGCAGCGGCACGTGATATCCAGCTGGGACGCGCTTCTGGATTATTGCCATACAACAATGGCGCATCGCGAGACCGAGCAATTTCGCGTTTTCTATCTGGATCGCAAGAACGTCCTGATCGCGGATGAGGAACAGGCCAAAGGCACCGTGGATCACGTGCCCGTCTATCCGCGCGAAGTGGCCAAACGGGCGCTGGAGCTGAATGCATCGGCCCTGATCCTGGTGCACAACCATCCTTCGGGCGACCCAACGCCGTCACAGTCGGACATCGACATGACCAACCGCATACAGGATGCCTGTTCCGCCCTGGGGCTGACGCTGCATGACCACCTGATCATCGGCAAATCGACCGAGCTCAGCTTTCGTTCCGAAGGGTATCTCTAGTGGCTACTGCACCCAAATCTCGACCCGCCGGTTGACCTTGCGGCCCCATTCGGTGTCGTCGCAGGCCATGGGCATCGCTTCGCCAAATCCTTCGGCGGTAACCGCGATACTGTCAGGGATCGGGGCTTCAAGCGCGGCGATAACCGCGTTCCGCACGGTTTGCGCGCGCCGCAGGGCGATGCGGGCATTTGAAACGGCACCCCCGCCCCCATCGCTGAAGCCTGCAAACACCACCTTGCGTGCCTGCAACGTACCCGCGTCTAGCATTTGTGCCAGTTGCTGAATACTGGCGCGTGACTGCGCGTCCGGACGGGACGATCCGGGTTCGAACCGAACCGACAGGGACAGGCGCGACAAGGGGCGCAGGGTCTTGATCATGCGCTGCAACTCCTCAAGTCCGACCTCAGTTCCACCAGTGACGACCGCATTGGCAAGCCGGTCCCCCTGTACGCCAACCGGCAGGGTTTCAGCAGATTGATCCACATATCCTGCGTCACGTATGGCCATCTGCGCATCGGGGCTTTGGCTATAGGCCAGAAACTGCCGCGCAATCCGGGGCAGGCGTCGTTCCGGCAGATACAGGAACATGGGCATATTCAGTGGGTAATCTTCAGTCTTGATCGACTGGCGGGTCGCGGCCAGCGGATGCCCGCACCCGCCGGTCAACGGCAAAGCGCGGGTGCCATGGGCCGATGCCTTGCTGGCGATCCCGATGGAGAACGGATCCTTAGCCACGGCCGCGGTCAGGTCATGTATGCGTTTGTGGTGGATCGCCGTATCGGTCAGGTCCACACCGGCGGTTTTCAGAACCTGATCCTCGACCGCCTGCGCCAGCCCCGACCCGGCCTCTGGCACATGCAGTGCAATAGGGGCATCCGGCCCACCCAGCTGCGCCCAGTTGCTGACCTCTCCGGACAGAATGCGGGCCAGGTCCGCCAGCGAAACCTGCCGCATCACGCTGTCGGGGGCCACGACCGGGACCATGGCATCCAGTGCAATGACCCGCGACCGACGGGCGCGCTTCAGATCACCCAACCCCGCAGCCTCGGCAGCCTCCCGCTCGGCCTCGCGCATCTCGCGCAGGGCCATCACGATATCCGCCTGGTCCGCGATCAGGTCACTGAACCCGCGATCGGTGGTGCCCACGTCAAAGAAAAACCGTGCCAGCGGCGCCGACCGGCCTGCCTGATGCAGCTCGTAAACAAAGGTGTCCTCATCCACGCGGGCGGGGGTCGCGGTCAGGTCTTCCTGACGGGCAAAGCCGATGATCAGGGCGGGCAGCACCGTTTCCGCCATCACCGATGATCCGGAAAACTGCACTTCGGCGACGAAATCGATCAGGTTGGGGCAGGCGGGCCCCTCACAAGTGACGCCCGAGCCATCCACGGTCAACGTCCCGAATTGCGTATCGACGCGATAGAACTCACCGTCAAAGCTCAGCAGATTGCCGGTCACTTCGACCTTGCCATCATGCGAGGTCAGTGTGATGTCCTGCCCAAAAGCACCGGTCGCCACCGTCACGGAAAACAGCGCAGCCACCGCCACACGGAAAAATGTCATAAGAGGTTCAAGCCTGCCTGCGGATTACTTTGCCGCGATTGTCAGGTCTGAGAGCAGATTATTCAACACCAGAAACTCGCCCGCGCGCGAACAATCCGGCAGGGTCACTGACATGTCGCGCGACCGCAGGCGGCGGTCCGACAACAACTCCAGCGACTGCACGTTCAGCGTGTGGCCGCAATTTGCATCGGTCACTTCGGCCTCGACAGTCAGGTCAATCGTGCCGGATTGATCCGACGTACTGGCCGGGAAAGAATACACTTCGATATTCTGCGTCATACCGGAACCGGACTGACCCAGACGCATAACCTTACCGGCGCCTTCGGCAGATGCGTCATCCCAGACATGGCCATCCGCGCCATAGCTGGCACCAAATTCCAGCGCATGAATCTGCAACTCGGTATCACCCTGCCATTGCAAGACAACACGATCAAAACCGGCGATTTCGGGAACGTGAGTGGTGGCGACAGTGCCTGTTTCATCTTCGAAAGAAAACAGGAAGATCGCGTATTCCGAAAGAGCCGGGATCGCCATGTCCAGCGCGCCGCTGGCATCCGTCATCTGGCTAACAGTCAGGCCGCTATGGTGAATTTCAATCCGCTCGTTCTTGTGGCACGGCGCTTTCAGCGACAGGTGTGCCAAGGCACCGGGTGCTGCGTTTGCGTGCGCGCTGATCCGGCAGTTCGATGTCTTGGGGGCTACAGGTACAGCGCGGGGTGCCGGTGTAACAGTGACCGGATCGGCATCTGATACGGTGGCCGAAGTCAGAACGATACTGTCCAGTCCCGACAGAATCGAAGACTGATCGGCAACAGAGGCCACATCGACACCGCCCTGCGCGCGGTTCTGCTGCGCAGCCGGTCCGTTCTGCATCAGATAGCCTATGCCCAGGGCACAAGCGACCGTTCCGCACATGGTTACGTAGTTGCGAACTACAAACAAGACACCCTCCCCAGTTGAAGGAGCAGCTTGCACTCTCGCCACCAATCGCGGCCAATTTGTGGCCGCGAGACGGACTCATTGTGATTAAAGGGTGTTAACGTCAGGTCAATCTGCCGTGGCAGTGTTTGAACTTCTTGCCGGATCCGCAGGGGCACAGGTCGTTTCGCGACGGGTTACCCCAGGTCGACGGATCACTCTCGTCAAAACCCGGCAGGGCATCGCCTGACGCCGCCGCTTCGGCCTTGGCCTCGGCCTGGCTTGCGGCCTTGTCCACGGCCTGCTG
Source organism: Ruegeria sp. O4 (assembly GCF_056535125.1). Classification (NCBI taxonomy): domain Bacteria; kingdom Pseudomonadati; phylum Pseudomonadota; class Alphaproteobacteria; order Rhodobacterales; family Roseobacteraceae; genus Ruegeria; species Ruegeria sp. O4. The sequence goes on from NZ_JBQERO010000004.1 coordinate 109,202, forward strand.
GGCCTGCGCCTGTTGCGCCGCCATCTGCGCCAGCATTTCCCTCTGCTCTTCTTCGGTCAGTGGACGCACGCGCGACAATTGCTGTGTCACGGTTTCCCGCAAACCGTCCAGCATGGATTCGAACAGCTGGAAGCTTTCGTTCTTGTATTCGTTCAGCGGGTCGCGCTGGGCATAGCCGCGGAACCCCACGACCGAGCGCAGATGTTCCAGCGTAAGCAGATGCTCGCGCCATTTGCTGTCGATGGTCTGCAACAGCACCTGCTTTTCGATGTTGCGCATGTTTTCGGGACCAAAGGCAACCGCCTTCTGGGCCATCATCTCATCCGCGGCCTTGATCAGGCGCTCGCGCACCTGCTCGTCATCCACGCCTTCTTCGGCAGCCCAGTCCTGAACCGGTGCATCGATGGTCAGCTTGTCCTTGATCGCCGCATGCAGACCGTCGGTATCCCACTGATCCGCATAGGATTTCGGCGGCATGTATTCGTCAATCAGATCGTCGATCACCTGCTCGCGCATATCCGAGACGATCTCGGACAGGTCATTGGCCGACATGATCTCGCGGCGCTGGCTAAAGATCACCTTGCGCTGATCGTTCATCACGTCGTCGAATTTCAGAACGTTCTTGCGCATGTCGAAGTTGCGGCCCTCGACCTTGGACTGCGCGCGTTCCAGCGACTTGTTCACCCAGGGGTGAATGATCGCCTCGCCTTCTTTCATGCCCAACGTGGTCAGCACCTTGTCCAGCCGTTCCGAGCCAAAGATGCGCATCAGGTCGTCTTCAAGGCTCAGGTAGAATACGGTACGGCCCGGATCGCCCTGACGGCCCGAACGGCCGCGCAGCTGGTTGTCGATGCGGCGGCTTTCATGGCGTTCGGACGCCATCACATAAAGGCCCCCTGCGGCCAGAACCTTTTCTTTTTCTTCCGCGTGGCGCGCCTCTTCTGCGGCGCGCAGCTCCGACGGATCAGCCTCGGGGTTGTCCGCAATCGCTTGCAGCACCTTCATCTCGACATTGCCGCCCAGCTGAATGTCGGTGCCGCGACCGGCCATGTTGGTGGCGATGGTCACCGCGCCCAGACGGCCGGCATCAGCGACAATCTGCGCCTCCTGCTCGTGCTGGCGGGCGTTCAGAACGTTATGGGCGATGCCTTCCTTGGTCAGCATCTGGCTCAGCAGTTCCGATTTCTCGATCGAGGTCGTCCCCAGCAGAACCGGCTGACCCTTTTCCTGCGCCAATTTGGTCTCTTCGATCATCGCGCCATATTTTTCCATGGCGGTGCGATAGACCTGATCATCCTCGTCCACACGGGCAATCGGCTTGTTGGTCGGAACCTCAACCACGCCCAGGCCGTAAATCTCGGCAAATTCCTCGGCCTCGGTCAGGGCGGTCCCGGTCATGCCGCCCAGCTTGTCGTAAAGGCGGAAATAGTTCTGGAAGGTCACACTGGCCAGCGTCACGTTCTCAGGCTGAATCTGCACGTTTTCCTTGGCTTCGATGGCCTGATGCAGGCCCTCGGACAGGCGGCGGCCCGGCATCATGCGGCCCGTGAATTCGTCGATCAGAACGACATTGCCGTCGCGCACGATGTAATCCTTGTCGCGCTGGAACAGCTTGTGCGCGCGCAGACCCTGATTCACGTGATGCACCACGGTCGTGCTTTCCGGGTCATACAGCGAATGGCCTTCAGGAATCAGGCCGGCAGCCAACAGCTGCTGCTCCAGAAACTCGTTGCCCTCATCCGTGAAGGTCACGTTGCGGGCCTTTTCGTCCAACGTGTAGTGTTCGTCGGTCAGACTCGGGATCAGCGCATCGATGGCGGTATACAGGTCCGAGCGGTCCTGTGCCGGACCCGAGATGATCAGCGGCGTCCGCGCCTCGTCGATCAGGATCGAATCGACCTCGTCCACAATCGCGAAATTGTGGTGCTTCTGGTAAACCTGCTCCAGATCGGCCTTCATGTTGTCGCGCAGATAGTCAAAACCCAGCTCGTTGTTGGTGGCATAGGTGATGTCGCAGGAATAGGCGGCCAGTTTTTCCGCGTCAGGCTGGCCCGACCAGATCACGCCTGTGGTCATGCCTACGGCAGCAAACACCTTGCCCATCCATTCCGCGTCGCGCTTGGCCAGGTATTCGTTCACCGTGACCACATGCACGCCCTTGCCGGTCAGCGCGTTCAGATAGGCAGGGAGGGTCGCGACCAGTGTCTTGCCCTCACCCGTCTTCATTTCCGAGATGTTACCCTGATGCAGGAAAACACCGCCCATCAGCTGCACGTCAAAGGCGCGCAGCCCCAGCGCGCGGCGGGCGCCTTCGCGCACGTTGGCAAAGGCTTCGGGCAGCAGATCGTCAAGGCTTTCGCCATCCAGCGCGCGTTTGCGCAGGTCTTCTGTCTTGTCGATCAGGCCCTGATCGGACAGTTTCTCGAACTCGGGTTCCAGCGCGTTGATCTTTTCGATCAGGGGGCGGGTCGCCTTGATCTTGCGGTCGTTCGGTGTTCCGAACACCTTTTTGGCGAGCGTTCCGAGTCCCAGCATGTTCACTCCAGCGGATCTGTTCTTGTCTTGGTTTTTGACAGGCTTGCCCACCTTGCGCGCAACCCATAGATACGGGGGGTGAAAGGCGGCCCTGTCCAAGGCTTCAAAGCGATGTAAGCGGCAGGTTCCAGAGTGTCAACGCTGCGCCCTGCCGCGGCAAGGAAATAGGATGATTCAATGCCCAAAGGCCTCACTATTCTGCCATCGCTGGCTCTGACCGCCATGATGGCCTTGCCGCTGGCCGCCGAAACCCAGCCGGATGCATCCACCGTGGTGGCGCGTGTGAACGGGGATGAGATCACTTTGGGTCACGTGATCGCAACCGTTGCCGCCCTGCCGCCGCAGTACCAGCAGGCCGAAGATGACGTATTGTTCGACTTCGTACTGGAACAGCTGATCCAGCAGCAATTGCTGGGGCAACAGCAGGACGGGCTGAACAAACTGAACACGCTGCGGCTGAAAAATGAAGAACGCTCACTTCTGGCGGTTCAGACCGTCACAGCCCTGACCGATACCGTTGTCACGGACGAGGCCATTCAGGCAGCCTACGACGCGCAGTACAACGATTTCGCGGGTGAGGACGAATTCGATGCCAGCCACATTCTGGTCGAGACCGAAGAACAGGCCAACGACCTCAAGGCGCAGCTTGATGACGGCGCCGATTTCGCCGAACTCGCGCGCGCGCACTCCACCGGTCCGTCCGGCCCCAATGGCGGCTCGCTGGGCTGGTTCGGCAAGGGCCAGATGGTACCGGAATTCGAAACAGCCGTGGTCGCGCTCGAAAAAGGGCAGGTGTCCGACCCGGTTCAGACGCAGTTCGGCTGGCATGTGGTCAAGCTGAACGACAAGCGCAAAACCGAAGCGCCCGCGCTGGATGCCGTGCGCGAAGAGCTTGCACAAACCGTTCAGCAGGACGCCATTCAGGCGCGCATCGATGAACTGACACAGCAGGCCCAGATCGACCGCCCCGCTCTGGAAGGTGCCGGACCCGAAGTCCTGCGCCAGCTGGACCTGATTCAGGAGTAACCCCCGTGGCCAAGATCACCAAGGTTTCGCCGCTGGCGCCAGCGTCCTTCCCTGATTTGCCTGCAATTGACGGTGTGCGGTTCGCCACCGTCGCGGCGGGCGTGCGATATCAGGGCCGCACCGATGTCATGCTGGCCGTGCTGGACCCGGGCACATCTGTGGCCGGGGTCTTTACCCGTTCGGCCACACGGGCGGCACCGGTTCTGGATTGTCAGGACAAGATCGGCGGGCCCAGTGATGGCCCGGCGGCGATCCTGGTGAACTCGGGCAATGCCAATGCCTTTACCGGGCATTATGGTCAGACCTCGGTGGCCGAGGTGACGCAGGCCGTCTCGAAGGCGACTGGTGTTCCGGTCGAGCGGGTCTTTACCTCCTCCACCGGCGTGATTGGTGAGCCGCTGGCTCATGACCGCATCATTGCCAAGCTTGAAACGCTGAAGGCGGGTCTCAGCCGTCACGCGATCGAAGACGCCGCACGCGCGATCATGACCACGGACACCTTCCCGAAAGGGGCCGTGGCGCAGATCGAAATTGATGGCAAAACAGTTTCTATTGCGGGGATTGCAAAGGGTTCCGGCATGATTGCGCCAGATATGGCGACGATGCTGGTCTATATCTTTACCGACGCGCAGGTCGAACAATCGGCGTTGCAGGCGATGCTGGGCGCGCAGACAGACCGGACGTTCAACAGCATCACCGTGGACAGCGATACATCCACCTCGGACAGCCTGCTGCTGTGCGCCACCGGCGCTTCGGGTGTGGACGCCACCGGCAACGCGGCCTTCGCCGAGGCGCTGGAAGCCGTGATGCTGGATCTGGCCCAGCAAGTGGTGCGCGATGGCGAAGGTGCCACGAAATTCGTCGAAATCCGCGTGACAGGGGCCGCAACAGACGCTGACGCCAAGACCCACGGCCTTGCCATCGCCAACTCTCCGCTGGTCAAAACCGCCATCGCGGGCGAAGATCCGAACTGGGGTCGTATCGTCATGGCCATCGGTAAATCCGGCGCCGCGGCGGATCGCGACCTGCTGAGCATTTCTTTCGGCGACATCCTTGTGGCCGAAAAAGGCTGGGTCAGCCCCGATTACAGCGAAGACGCAGCCGCCGCTTATATGAAAGGTCAGGATCTGGTCATCGCCGTTGATCTGGGCCTGAGCGCGGGCAAATCCACCGTGTGGACCTGCGATCTGACCCATGGGTATATCGAGATCAACGCGGATTACCGCTCGTGAAAACCGTGTTGGTCTCTGCGGTCGCCCTGATCGACATCGAGGGCCGGGTGCTGTTGGCCCAACGCCCCGAGGGTAAATCCATGGCCGGTCTTTGGGAATTTCCCGGCGGCAAGATCGAGCCCGGCGAAACCCCCGAGGCCGCCCTGATCCGCGAATTGCACGAGGAGCTGGGCATCGATACCTGGGCCTCGTGCCTCGCCCCCCTGACCTTTGCCAGCCACAGCTATGACGATTTCCACCTGCTGATGCCGCTGTTCGCCTGCCGCAAATGGCAGGGTATCCCACAGTCGAAAGAGGGGCAGGCGCTGAAATGGGTCCGCGCAAATGACCTGCGCAACTACCCCATGCCCGCCGCAGATGTGCCCCTGATCCCGATCCTGCGGGATTGGTTGTAAGGGCTCAAGGGGCGTCAGGCGCAAACGGCCCGAATTTCAGCTTGGCGGATTTATTTGCCGATTTGTGGTAGTGTTCGAGTGCTTTCTCAACGGTGAAGGAGTACCTCGTTATGATTGCAAGTCGAGTTGCAAAGCTTTGGGGGTCCAGGATTGTTTTGATTTTGGCCTTTTTTGTTTTGGTGGTTCATGGTGCCAAAGCAGATGATGCGAAGACTGCGATAACGGTCATGATCGAAGAACAGGCCCGAATTGACCGCTACGTTGAGCTCGATTTTGCGCGGCAGGATCTTTTGTTTCACCAGACAAGTACGATCCTGGCCCTATACGGTGATTACAACTCCTACACCAAATCGGACGGCACTCAGGCCAATGGCTCTGACATGACGCGGTTCAGAAATCGGGTCACTGAATACGTGCCCGCTGCCATTGTGGATTTCCGCCGAAAGTCCCAAAGAGACAAATCAATTTCAGGGGATGAGGCAAGCAAGGCGGAAGCCGCCGAAGCCCTGATGGAAGAGATGCTTTTGGCCGCAGGCGAAATCATTGAACTTTGCGACGCCAACAAGCCCTATGAGGCAAGCCTCGTTTACCGCGATAAGACAATGCCCTTGAACACGAAACTTTTGGGGTTGCTGTACACGTTGCGCTCAACATCTGTTGGTCGTTTTAAAAAAGCAGCATTAAAAGCTAAGTATCAATAGCCGCGCCAACCTGCCGAAGGTCGAAGTCTGTTTGCCGGTCCGGCATCCCTGCTGCACACGGGACCTGTTTGGTACGGTAAAGCCCAAGGCTACCGGATACCACTTATAGGTCAAAGCTAATCTGGATATCTGTATAATGTAAAAGATGATGCGGCTGCTAAATACAGACGGTCATCGGACGGCGCGGCATTCCCGCGCCGTCACAAGAAACCAATAGCGCCAAACGCCAGACGCAAACCGCATTTCTGTCAATGAAGCGGTAGCTTGTCGTGGTTCGGGTTTTTGAACAGCAGCACGCCATCAATTTCGATCTGTGGCCGACCTTCGATCAACCTGTGAATCACGGGGCGGTCCATTTCGAGCGTCCATCCCTTTGTCAGGAAAAACTCCTGCAAAGCGCCTTCAAGATAGCGAGAGTGCGTTCCGATAAACACGCGCTTTACAAGATTTTCTATGCCGTCGAAGTTGCTCTGCACAAAGTCCAGCTCCGAGCCCTGAATATCGATGTGTAGCAGATCGACAGCTTCGCCATTAGACAGGGTTTCAAGCGTATAACAATTCAGCTCTGTATAGTCACCTTTGGCGCGGGATTCGGCCAGAACCTTTTCGTCCGGATAGAAAATCGGCTCTGCGCCCCAGTTTTCGTGCGCCTCTTCGTATTTTGGGAAAAGCGCGATGCCCTCTTTGCTGGCGGCCACCCCATTGACAAGGCGGTACTCACTTGGGTTGAAGCCGTTCAGTTGAAACGTGCGCTCGGCGTTTTCCAGATGAGAGCTGTCACCTTCGATACCGATCAGGTCGACGCTTAACCCTCTCTTTTTGGCGACGAAGCCCATATTATTTAGCCAGCATCCCCAACCGCAACCAAGTTCAATAATCCGGTAAGTACCTGAGGCCTCTTTCACAGACAGAAGTGTTGCCGCCCATTCTGCGATGTCTGCATGCCAATTACCCGGATCGGGAATAGGTTCTACCTTGCCTGCCAGGGGTTCCAGGATGCTGGACATCACGCGTGGTTCAATTCTGACGCCAAGAAAGTTGGTCACCACCCCGTCTGTTGCTTTCGGATTGGGTTCGGCGAACTCACGAATTAGATCCAAAGCTGGAAAATCGCAAACATAGTTGTAAAGAGGGTGCCCGGCACCTGCTTGGTATTCCTGATTTTGCGCTGGAGTATGAGTTTGCGCGCGAAAATGCCGCCTGAAAAATCGCCTGAGTCCCAACCTTCTGTCCTCAAATGAATTGTAAGTCGCCTCACTTTGAATAGATAGCTGGTAATGTCCAGCTATCCGTGGCGAAAAACGGAAGCTGTGGTTGTCGCAGGTTTGTGATTTCAGAGACAATTTTCGCGTCGTTCTGAGATTAATAGATGGCGCAGTTGCTCTCTCTTCTGGTTGTGCCTCTTCGCAATTTTCGTCCTGTTCGTCGAACCCGCATAACAACCTGTGCAGCGCATAACCGTTCAATAGCCCGACATGTTCATATTGTACAAAACGTAACATCACCCCTCTGCACCTGTTACAATTCGTAAGAATTGAGAAAACATCAGGAAAAAGTTGACGCTGATCGTGCGGGTGTCCCAAATCGGGGCACTGGCATCCGGGGGCTTTCCCGGATCCGCCATTTCCGGCTTTGAGGAGGCCGGATGGGGAGGAGAAAAAGATTGGCTCAGACGCAGTCGGGCGCCGAAGGGTTGCACTCCCTTCCGGCGCTTCTACACCGCAACGCGACCCAGTTCGGGGATGCCCCGGCCTATCGGGAAAAAGAATTTGGGATCTGGCAATGCTGGACCTGGGCTGAAGCGGCCAAGGAAATTCGCGCGCTCGCCCTTGGATTTCTTGAAATTGGCGTTGAGCGCGGTGACCACATTGCCGTGATCGGACGCAACCGGCCAGCACATTACTGGACCATGGTCGCAGCACAGATGGTCGGTGCAGTTCCGGTGCCTCTGTATCAGGACGCAGTCGCCGAAGAGATGACCTATGTGATGGAGCATTGCGGCGCGAAATATGTCGTCTGCGGTGATCAGGAACAGGTCGACAAGGTCATCGAGATTCAGGAAAAAGTGCACCAGATCAAGCACATCCTCTATACCGACAAGCGGGGGATGCGGAAATACGACCACAGCCAGATGAACGCGCTGGAAGACCTCATGGCCGAAGGTCAGGCAGGACATCAGCGGTTTGATGCAGAGCTGGACAAGCGCATCTCTGAGATCACCTATAACGACACCTGCGTCATGCTTTATACCTCGGGCACAACGGGCAAGCCCAAGGGGGTGGTTCTGTCGAACCGCAACGTGATCGAAAGCGCCAAGAATTCAGCGATCTTCGACCATTTGACCCGCGATGAAGATATCCTTTCCTATCTTCCAATGGCATGGGTCGGGGATTTCATCTTTTCCATCGGTCAGGCCTATTGGTGCGGGTTCTGCGTGAACTGCCCGGAAAGCGCCGACACGATGATGACCGACCTGCGCGAAATCGGGCCGACCTATTTCTTCGCCCCACCACGCGTGTTTGAAAGCCAGCTAACCAATGTGATGATCCGGATGGAGGATGCGAGCAAGCTGAAGCAGCGCATGTTCCATCACTTCATGGCGCATGCCAAAAAAGTGGGTGGCAAGTTGCTGGATGGCAAACCCGTCGGCTTTGGCGACCGGATGAAATACGCGCTGGGTAACCTGTTGGTCTACGGGCCGCTCAAGGATACGCTGGGTTATGGCCGGTTCCGGGTTGGCTATACAGCGGGTGAAGCGATCGGACCGGAAATCTTTGATTTCTATAGATCTTTGGGCATCAACCTGAAACAGCTTTATGGCCAGACCGAAGCAACCGTGTTCATCACCGTACAGCCGGATGGCGAGGTTCGGGCCGACACGGTTGGCGTGCCCGCGCCGGATGTCGAGATCAGGATCGACGACAAGGGCGAGATCCATTACCGCTCGCCCGGCGTGTTTGTCGAATATTACAACAACCCGGATTCCACGGCATCGACCAAAGATGCCGAAGGCTGGGTGGCAACGGGTGATGCCGGGTTCATCGAGGAAAGCAGCGGCCATCTGCGGATCATCGACCGCGCCAAGGACGTGGGCAAAATGGCCGACGGGTCCATGTTTGCGCCGAAATATGTCGAGAATAAACTGAAATTCTATCCCGATATTCTCGAGGTCGTTCTGTTCGGAAACGGCAAGGATCGCTGCGTGGCCTTCATCAATATCGACCTGACAGCGGTCGGCAACTGGGCGGAACGCAACAACGTGGCTTACGCCTCCTATCAGGAACTGGCAGGCCATCCGCGTGTGTTAGAGACGATCAGGGCGCATGTGGAAGAGGTCAACAAATCGGTAGCAGCTGATGAAATGCTGTCCGGTTGCCAGGTGCATCGCTTTGTCGTTCTGCACAAAGAACTGGACGCTGATGATGGTGAGATGACGCGCACCCGGAAAGTGCGGCGTGGGTTTGTCGAAGAGAAGTTCCACGACATCATTGCGGCGCTTTATGACGGGTCCGAAAGCGTGTCGACCACGACCGAAGTGACCTATGAAGATGGGCGCAAGGGATCGATCAGCGCGACGCTGAAAATCGTGGATGCGCCGGTTGTACCGGGTGCGCAGCACAAGGTGGCAGCGGAATGATAATGCGTAGTCGGAACTTAATATCCCCGCCGATAGTCTTGAATTCCCCACTCGCCTTTCGCGGTAGTTTGCTTGAAGTTACTGTCTTAAGAGAGAAATTCTTAAGAGGTTTTTGTCAAAGTGCTTCCCCGTGTGATTTTGATCATTGGCCTACTGATGATTGTGAGTTCTCTGGGGCTATTGAGCTTCGGAGTCACATCTCGGCCACCCACTGCGAATTCAAGCAGAGAATTAGTGGTAAGCAAAGCAGAGGAAAGCGAGGCATCGGTTGCCCCGGGCACTGGCGCCGCACAAATTGCGAAACTCAACGCGCGGAACGTTCAGTTATCGTTCAATTCGGAGGGCGAAAACGCTCCTACGCTGATCTTACGCAACAGCCAAACTTCGGAAGTTATCGGAGCTCTTCCAGAATACTATTTGGTCTGGGAAGACCTGATCCGGCGTTGCTGGAAGAGCATCGCGACATCATCTCAGTTCAACAATGTCGGGCTCACGTCAAATTCAGACACCGAACTCGATTACGATGTCCGAGGCTCCCGTCGTCTGTGGTATTCAAAGGACCAGGCATTCGTCGTGAGGGAAGAAGTTTTCGGCGGACAGACGGTCGAGCAGTTGAGGCGAGGCTGCACAGTACTAACCAACCCTCAGGTGTCAATAAACGCAGATGTGGTCAAAAAACTAACAAATCTCTACAATATATGGTGGGACGAAGAACGGTTCGGTGCGAATTCTGTCGAAATTCCTGTTGCTGGAACTCGGAAAAAGGAAGATTTTCGGCACGCCGTTCAAACCAACTTCGGGTCGCGTCGGGGCTGTGCAATGAGAATAGAGTTCGATGGCTGGGTGACAATACTCAATCCCAAGGCTGTGTTTCATTTGGCCGAATCCGGTATCGGAAAGTGCGACCGCCCCTCGTTCGGTTCAGGGAAGATACCGGTGCATCGCTTGCCACAGATCACGAAGTAGTTTTCTCGACCTGCGAAAGGTCCACTTTCCCCGGCGGCCTGAGATTTTCTCGGGATTGTTTCTACGTAATCCGAGCAGTAGCGATCGGAGGATAGGGTAATGAAGGACTCCATAGGATATGTCACCGAAGACGGTCGCAAGATCGGCGGCGTGGTGATGGAGATGAAGAACATCACCCTGCGCTTTGGCGGCGTCGTGGCCATCAAGGATATCTCGTTCGATATTCGCGAGGGTGAGATTCGCGCCATCATCGGGCCGAACGGGGCCGGGAAATCGTCGATGCTGAACGTTATCTCGGGGTTCTATGTCCCGCAGGAGGGCGAGGTCTGGTTCCACGGATCAAAACGCCCGCCCATGCGCCCCTTTGAGGTGGCGCAGCAGGGAATCGCGCGGACGTTCCAGAACATCGCCCTGTTCGAGGGGATGAGTGTTTTGGACAACGTCATGACCGGGCGCTTGAACTTCATGCAGACCAACATCCTCCAGCAGGCGTGGTGGAAGGGAAAGGCCGAGGCGGAAGAGGTTGAAAACCGTGAGGCGGTCGAGAAGATCATCGATTTCCTTGAAATCCAGCACATCCGCAAGACGCCCGTTGCGCGCTTGCCTTATGGCCTGAAAAAACGCGTCGAACTGGCTCGCGCACTGGCAGCAGAGCCAAAGCTCTTGCTGCTGGATGAACCGATGGCGGGCATGAATGTCGAAGAGAAAGAGGACATGAGCCGCTTTATCCTCGACGTGAATGACGAATTCGGCACCACCATCGCCCTGATCGAACACGATATGGGCGTGGTGATGGACCTGAGCGACCGCGTGGTCGTGATGGATTACGGCAAGAAGATTGGTGACGGTACACCCGACGAGGTGCGCAACAATCAGGAAGTCATCGACGCCTATCTGGGGGTCAGCCATGACTGAGACCAAAGCAGATATCCGGGGAGGCACATATGCCTGAGCAGTTAATCTTTGCCACGGAGGTCATCCTTAACGGTCTGATGGCCGGGGTGCTTTATGCGCTGGTCGCGCTGGGCTTTGTGCTGATCTACAAGGCATCCGGGATTTTCAATTACGCGCAAGGGGTTATGGCCCTGTTTGCGGCGATGACACTGGTCGGGATCATGAACGGGCAGGTGCCTTTCGCGCATTTGATCAACGCGACCTTCGGCACTCATGTCTATAACTTCGGCTGGAACATCCCCGCCCTGCTGGCGATCATCCTGACAATGGGTGTGATGGTTCTGCTGGCCTGGTGTGTGCAGCGCTTTGTCATGCGACATCTGGTTGGGCAGGAGCCGATCATCCTGTTCATGGCCACGATCGGTCTGGCCTATTTCCTTGAAGGTGTGGCCGACCTGATGTGGGGATCCGAGATCAAGACGCTGGATGTGGGTCTGCCGCAGGGCATCAACCTGTGGATCGACGAGGTCACCTTTAACATCTTCGGCTATGGCTTCTTCATCGACAACCTCGACATCGTGGCAACCGTAATTGCGGCGCTTCTGGTGGCGGCGCTGGTGGCCTTCAGCCAGTACACAAAACAGGGCCGGGCCATGCGTGCTGTGGCAGATGACCATCAGGCGGCACTTTCGGTCGGGATCTCGCTCAACTTCATCTGGGTCATGGTCTGGTCGGTGGCCGGGTTCGTGGCGCTGGTCGCGGGGATCATGTGGGGCACCAAATCGGGCGTGCAGTTCTCGCTGTCGCTGATCGCACTCAAGGCGCTGCCGGTGTTGATGCTGGGCGGGTTCACTTCGATCCCCGGTGCCATCGTCGGCGGACTGATCATCGGTGTGGGCGAGAAGCTGTTCGAATTCTCGGTTGGCCCGCTGGTCGGCGGTGCGACCGAGAACTGGTTCGCCTATGTGCTGGCGCTGATCTTCCTGGTGTTTAGACCGCAGGGTCTGTTCGGCGAGAAGATCATCGAGAGGGTGTAACGCATGACCAAGCTGATCGCCATCATCAACGTAATCGCATGGGCGGGGTTCTGGGCCTTTGGCTATATCGCGCTGACCTCGAATGACCTGACTGACAGCCAGTTGACGATTGCCGCGATCCTGGCCTTTGCCGGTCTGATCATGGGTGTTCTGGCCTACCTGAAACTGGTGCGCGCCTCTGAGGCGAGCGGATATGCCAAAGGGTCCAGCCAGCTGGACGCCGCGACCCGAAACCGGGCGCAGGAAGAATGGGGAAAGTAACAGATGTTCTATCGTGAGGCCGGAGATTTCAAAACCTCCTACGTGGATGACAGCCAGACTTTCCCGATCAAGTTCGACCGGTACCGGTACTATGTCGTTCTGGCGGTGGCGTTCGGGATCATTCCGTTCATCATCAACGACTATTGGGCAAACGCCCTGCTGCTGCCCTTTCTGATCTATGCCATCGCGGCGATCGGATTGAACATACTCGTGGGCTATTGCGGGCAGGTCAGCCTTGGTACAGGCGGTTTCATGGCGGTGGGTGCTTATGCCTGCTACAAGTTGATGACCGCATTTCCAGATGTCAGCATGTTCATTCATGTCCTGTTGGCTGGTGGTATCACAGCGATTGTAGGCGTCTTGTTCGGCCTGCCTTCCCTGCGGATCAAGGGGTTCTATCTGGCGGTGGCCACGCTTGCGGCACAGTTCTTTCTGGTCTGGCTCTTCAACCGGGTGCCGTGGTTTTACAACTACTCGGCCTCGGGTCAGATCAACGCGCCCGAGCGTGACGTGTTCGGCATCATCATCTCGGGCCCGAACGCCCCGGCCTGGGCGACCTACCTGTTCTGCCTGATCTTCCTGACCTTCAGCGCGATTATTGCGCGCAACCTGACCCGCGGCACGACCGGGCGGACATGGATGGCGATCCGCGACATGGATATCGCCGCCGAAATCATCGGGGTGAACCCGTTGAAAGCCAAGATAAGCGCTTTCGCTGTCAGCTCGTTCTTTGTGGGCATCGCAGGGGCCTTGTTCTTTGCCGTCTATCTCGGCGCGGTCGAGGTGGGCGAAGCATTCGGCATTCAGAAGTCATTCCTGGTGCTGTTTATGGTGATTATCGGCGGATTAGGCTCGATTTTCGGGTCTTTTGCCGGGGCGGCCTTCCTCGTGCTTCTGCCGGTTCTGCTCAAACTGGTTGGCGTCGATCTTCTGGGTTGGCCGACCGATATCGTTGCCCATCTTCAGCTGGTGATCGTGGGCGCGCTGATCATCATGTTCCTGATCCTGGAACCCCACGGTCTGGCACAGTTGTGGCGCGTGGCGAAAGAGAAACTCAGACTCTGGCCGTTCCCGCATTGAGGGCTGGCCCAATCATAAAGACGGGTGATCAAGCCCGAACTCAATATCGGATCAATCAAGGGAGGAGACACCCGATGAACAAGAAACTGGCAACCGTGGCGCTGAGCGCCCTGATGGCGGCAGGACCCGCGATGGCGGATCTTGTGTTCCCGTCGCTCAGCTATCGAACCGGGCCCTATGCGGCCGGTGGTATTCCATTCGCGGACGGTTACGCCGACTATTTCACGCTTCTGAACGAGCGGGACGGTGGCATTGGCGGTGTACCAGCAAACGTGATCGAATGCGAAACCGGGTATAACACCGAAAAAGGCGTGGAATGCTATGAATCCACCAAAGGTGAAGGCGCGCTGGTGTATCAGCCGCTGTCGACCGGTATCACCTATCAGCTGATCCCCAAAGTGACCGCAGACGGCATTCCGCTGCACACGATGGGGTATGGCCGGACCTCGGCTGCGAACGGCAAAGTATTCAGCCACGTGTTCAACTATCCGGCCAACTATTGGAACGGTGCGTCCGGTGCGATCAACTATCTGCTGGATGAAAATGGCGGTGACCTGAGCGGCAAGAAGATTGCGCTGGTCTATCACAACTCTGCTTACGGCAAGGAACCGATCCGGACGCTGGAAACTCTGGCTGAAAAGCATGGGTATGAGCTGTCCTTGCTGCCGGTTGATCACCCGGGCCAGGAGCAGAAGTCGCAATGGCTGCAAATTCGCCGCGAAAAGCCTGACTATGTCATCATGTGGGGCTGGGGCGTAATGAACCAGGTTGCGGTTCAGGAAGCGGCCAACATCCGTTTCCCGATGGAAAACTTCATCGGTGTCTGGTGGTCTGGCGCGGAATTCGATGTTCAGCCTGCTGGCGAAAAAGCGACCGGTTACAAGGCGCTGACCTTTACTGGCCTTGGCATGGACTATCCTGTCTATGACGACCTGAAAAAGTACGTCGTTGACTCGGGCAAGGCTGCAGGTGCCGGCGATCAGCTGGGTACAGTTCAGTACAACCGTGGTCTTTATGCCGCCATGCTGGCAGCCGAGGCTGTGAAAACGGCGCAGGCGATGCACGGAACCGCTGATATCGACGCATCGATGATGCGCGATGGCATGGAAGCATTGGAAATGACCAACGCCAAGATGGAAGCTCTTGGCATGTCCGGGTTCGGCCCTGAATTCTCGGTTTCCTGCGAAAATCACGGCGGCCCAGGCCTTGTCGGTGTTGTTCAGTGGGATGCGGCGACTGGCGCCTGGAACCCGGTACAGGACTTCAAACCGACAGATGCCGAAGTTATCGGCGCGTTGATCGATGAAGATTCCGGTGCCTACGCAACCGAAAACAGCATCTCGCCACGTTGCGAGTAAGGCATGTTGCGCCACGGATGTGATCCGAGGCGTTCAGACAACCGGAGCGGCGGGTCGCCTGCCGCTCCTCACGAACAGCCCCGGAACGGGCAGGCATGAGGAAACGCGCTGATGCTGGATGCGGCACAAACCACTGACGTGCAGGCGGAAACCCTGCTTGAGGTCAATAATATCGAGGTGATCTACAACCACGTGATCCTCGTGTTGAAAGGCGTCAGCCTGAACGTTCCAAAGGGCGGCATCACAGCACTGCTGGGCGGCAATGGCGCGGGCAAGACAACCACGCTCAAGGCCGTTTCGAACCTGCTGCATTCCGAACGCGGAGAAGTCACCAAAGGTTCGATCAAGTATCGCGGCCAGAACGTGCATGAAAGCGATCCGGCCGATCTGGTTGAAAAGGGTGTCATTCAGGTGATGGAAGGCCGCCACTGTTTCGAGCACCTGACCGTCGAGGAAAACTTGCTGACCGGTGCCTACACCCGCAAGGACGGGGCGGCTGCGGTCCAGCGGGATCTTGAGATGGTTTACGCATATTTCCCCCGGCTCAAGGAACGTCGCCGGTCGCAGGCAGGCTATACATCGGGTGGGGAACAGCAAATGGTTGCCATGGGGCGGGCGTTGATGTCGCGGCCCGAGACGATTTTGCTGGACGAACCCTCAATGGGTCTTGCTCCGCAGCTGGTCGAAGAGATTTTCAGTATCGTGAAGGACCTCAACGAAAAAGAGGGCGTGTCCTTTCTGCTGGCAGAGCAGAACACCAACGTCGCCCTGCGCTTTGCACATTACGGTTACATTCTTGAATCCGGGCGTGTCGTGATGGATGGCCCGGCAGCCGACCTGCGCGAAAACCCGGATGTGAAAGAGTTTTACCTGGGCATGTCCGACGAAGGCCGCAAAAGCTTTCGCGATGTGCGGTCCTATCGTCGTCGCAAAAGGTGGCTGTGAGCGGATGGAGGATATGGCTATGACCTATTTCGACGCACTCGAAACACGCTCGGCAGACGAACGCGCCTCGGACCAGGCCAGGGCACTAGTGGAGCAGATCAAACGCGCGATGTCGGCCCCTGGATTTGCGTCGCATCTGTCAGAATTAGACACTAATAAGATAAAATCAGTTGAAGATTTGCCGACATTGCCGGTTCTGCGGAAATCGGATCTGACCAGAGCACAGGCCAAACGCCCCCCGTTTGGTGGATTTACAGTGAAACCGGCGCGGCATTTCCATCATGTGTTCCAGTCGCCGGGACCGATCTATGAGCCGGGCAGCACTGATCACGACTGGTGGCGCATGGGCCGTTTCCTGAATGCCGCGGGTGTTGGCGCAGGGGACATTGTCCAGAACTGTTTTGGGTATCACCTAACCCCAGCCGGTATGATCTTTGAAAATGGCGCACGGGCTGTCGGCGCGGCTGTTCTGCCCGCAGGAACCGGACAAACCGAGTTGCAGGTGACTGCCGCCCGCGACGTTGGCTGTACGGCCTATGCAGGCACGCCGGATTACCTGAAGGTCATTCTGGACAAAGCCGACGAGATGGGCGTTTCACTGCATTTCTCGAAAGCCGCCGTTGGCGGTGGGGCCTTGTTCCCGTCTCTGCGACAGGAATATGCTGACCGGGGTATCTCGTGCCTGCAATGTTACGCGACAGCGGATCTGGGCAATATTGCTTATGAAAGCGCCGCGATCGACGGGATGATCATCGACGAGCACGTGATTGTCGAGATTGTGACACCTGGAACCGGAACTCCGGTGGCACCGGGTGAGGTGGGTGAGGTCGTGGTGACCTCTCTCAACCCCGATTACCCGCTGATCCGCTTTGCGACGGGCGACCTTTCCGCCGTGATGCCGGGGATTTCCCCCTGCGGTCGCACGAACACCCGGATCAAAGGTTGGATGGGGCGTGCAGATCAGACGACCAAGATCAAAGGTATGTTCGTGCGTCCGGAACAGGTTGCCGCTTTGGTCGACAAGCATGAGGAAATCGTCAAGGCTCGTGTCATCGCCACCCGTCAGGGCGAGATGGATTCGATGACTGTCCAGATCGAAAGCACAGGCGGGGATGATACGGCATATGCCAGATCGGTGGCCGAAGTGCTGAAACTGAAAGGCGCAATCGAAGTCGTGGCCCCCGGCTCGCTGCCCAAAGACGGGTTGGTGATCGAGGATCAGCGCGTCTACGAATAGTGGTGAATAACAGGTCTGCGGCAGTTTGTGCCGCAGATTTGTTGACCGACGCACTGGTGTTTCCGAGCATTTTGGTCGATTAAAGGCGTACCCTAAGCCTTTGCCAATCAAAAGCCGGGATAATGGCCCAGATCGACTATTCAGAAAACGGATCACGCAATCGCGGTGTACGCGGCACACGGCTGTTGGCCGCAGTTGCCTATCTTGTGGCTGCCGCATGCCTGTTGCCCATGGTGGCCGTGGTTCTGGCGGCAGTGACGGGCGGGACAGATACGATCTCGCACCTGCTGGAAACGGTGCTGCCCAGCTATACTGTGACGACCCTGATCCTTGTGGTGCTGGTCGCGGCGGGTACGTTCAGTATCGGCACGGGCGCTGCCTGGCTGGTGACGATGACCCGCTTTCCCGGTGTCAGGATCCTTGAGATCGCGCTGGTCTTGCCCTTGGCTTTTCCGGCATATGTGCTTGCTTATGCGTACACCTTTATTCTGGATCATCCGGGTATCGTTCAAAGCACTTTGCGGGATGTAACGGGTTGGGGGCCGCGCGACTATTGGTTCCCTGAAATCCGTTCGACCGGGGGCGCTGCGGTGATGCTGATTCTGGTGCTGTACCCTTATGTCTACCTGCTGGCGCGGGCTGCGTTCCTGCAACAAAGTGCTTCGGCGTTTCTGGCTGCTCGGGCGCTGGGCAACAATCCATGGCTGGCGTTTCGGCGCGTCTCGCTGCCGATGGCGCGCCCGGCAATTGCCGGTGGTGTGCTACTGGCCATCATGGAAACCATCGCCGATTTCGGAACCGTGTCTTATTTCGGTGTGCAGACCTTTGCGACCGGGATTTACACCAGCTGGTTTTCAATGGCCGACCGTGCGGCGGCGGCGCAGCTGGCCTGGTGCCTGCTTGTCTTTGCACTGATCATGGCTGTGGCCGAACGCACCCAGCGCGGTAAGGCAAAATACTATCAGGCCGGAAAGAAACATGCTGCCCAACCGGCGGAACACCTGACCGGTCTTCGCGCCGTCGCGGCATTCTTGTTATGTACGATACCCGTTATTTTCGGGTTTCTGCTGCCCGTTATCATACTGGTCGAGATGGGTTTGGAATCGGAACAGAACCTGCTGTCGCGGCGCTATATCGGTTTCATCCAGAACTCGCTGATCCTTGCCGGCACGGCTGCGGTTGTCACTGTCTTTGCGGCGATCTGTGTCGGGTTCTTTCAACGTCTGAGACCCGGGCGCGCGTCGTCTGCGACGGCCTATTTGGCGCGGCTGGGATATGCCGTGCCCGGTGGCGTCATTGCAGTCGGCTTGATTGTACCTTTCGCCAGCTTTGACAACGCGTTGGATGCCTGGATGCGGCAGACCTTCGATGTATCGACTGGGTTGTTGGTGACAGGTTCGATCTGGTTGCTGGTCGCCGCTTATATGGTGCGATTCCTTGCCGCCGCGCTCAGCGCATATGAGGGGGGTCAAAGCACGGTTCATGCCAATATGGATGCCGCGGCCCGGTCGTTGGGGCAAACCCCGCTGGGAACGTTGCGGCGCGTTCACCTGCCCATTTTGACGCCGTCGCTGCTGACCGCGCTGTTGATCGTCTTTGTGGACGTGATGAAGGAATTGCCTGCCACCCTGATCATGCGCCCGTTCAACTTCGACACACTGGCTGTACAGGCGTACAGGCTTGCCTCGGATGAGAGGCTTGAGGGCGCCGCCGTGCCGTCGCTGGTCATTCTGGCGGTCGGCTTGCTGCCGGTAATCCTGATCTGCCGTCAGGTTGGTCGGCGGTAACACTTGTGTTGTAAAAGCCGGGCAACAGCGCATCAGGCTTGATTCAAACATGATTTCCGGCAAGGCTGGCGGTATGAACATGCAGCCTCCCAACCGGTTTTCGGCAAACGCAGCGCAGATGCCCGTGGCCTTTGACCGGCATGAGATGTCGCAAATCCTGTCCGTTTATGGACGGATGGTCGCCGCTGGAGAGTGGCGAGACTATGGTATCTCAAACCTGCGCGATATGGCAGTGTTCTCGATCTTCCGTCGCACCGCTGAGCACCCGATCTACCGCGTCGAAAAGCACCCGCGCCTGAAGTCCCGGCAGGGGATGTACTCAGTCATAGGTATGGATGGCCGCATCCTGAAACGCGGCCATGATCTGCGCGCGGTACTGCGGGTGCTGGAACGCAAGCTCATCCGGGCCGTAAACCCGGATTAGAGCCTTTTTCGCGCTGTAACAGGCCCGTCGCCCTGATCCTGAATGCGCTGAATCGCCCGGTCCATTGGCTCGTACACAACCGCCATATGGCTGGCGTTCGCATGTAAAATCATGTTGTCGTCCGAAACCCAGGCCACGTGCCCTTTCCAGAACAGTAAATCCCCGCGCTGCGCAGGTGATTCAGCTGACAGGACAGCGCCCAAGGCTTGTTCCTGATCGCCGCTGTCGCCGGGGCACGGAATACCACAGGCCAGCAGCGCGGCCTGAACAAGCCCTGAACAATCGATACCGAACCGGCTGTTGCCGCCCCACAGATAGGGCGTGCCCAGGAACAGCTCGGCCACGGCAACCGGATCACGCGGTTTTTCTGCAATTGGGGCCGTGTGAACCTTTGGGACAAAACCCAACTCGGTCTGCACAAACCGATCCGTTTCGGCAGTCGCATGGATTTTACTTCCGAAACTCAGAGACACGAGATCGCAGCTTTTGATATCGCGGGCCGCGTAGGCATGTGTTGCTGGCGCATTGATCCAATGAGTCGCAGGCATATCCTCGGACAGGTGGTCTGTTTCCAGCCAACCAGCATATCCGTCTTTTTCCGCGACGATCCTGCTCCACCCGCCGTTGTTTTCTGCGACGTGAACCGTGTCCCCCAGCAGCAATTGCCGGTCACGCGGCCCGTCAGGGACACGCAACAGGTCGACGACCGGTTTGGATATGCGGTGCTTGGTCATAACCCCAATACCTCCGGTAAGGCCGACAGCACTGCGCGTGTTCCCTGACCCAGACCACCTTTTGTGCGGCCGGGTTCATTACTGGGTTGCCACGCGTAGATGTCAAAATGGATATAGCGGGTGGACCCTACGAACCGGCGCAGAAACAGCGCGGCGGTGATAGACCCGGCAAACCCGCCCGAGGGGGCATTGTCCAGATCGGCAATGCCGGGTTCGATCATCGCCTCGTAGGGTGTGTGAAACGGCATTCTCCAGACCGGATCGGCAGACGTTTTGGCCGCTTGTGCCAAGGCCATCGCGCAGCTTTCGTCGTCGGTGTAAAACGGTGCCAGATCAGGGCCCACGGCCACGCGCGCCGCACCGGTCAGCGTCGCCATCGAGATCACCAGATCGGGATTCCCCTCATCCGCCAAAGTCAGCACATCAGCCAGAACCAGACGCCCTTCCGCGTCGGTGTTGTTGATTTCAACGGTCAGGCCCTTGCGTGAGGTCAGGATATCACCGGGGCGGAAGGCATTGCCTGATACTGCGTTTTCAACGGCCGGGATCAGAACCCGCAATTGCAGGGGAAGGTCCAGCGCCATGATCATCCGGGCCAGTCCCAGCACATTGGCCGCGCCGCCCATGTCTTTTTTCATCAGGCCCATGGAAGCGCCCGGTTTCAAATTCAGCCCGCCGGTATCGAAACAAACACCTTTGCCCACTAGTGTCAGTCTGGGGCCACTGGTGCCCCAGGTCAGCTCGATCAGCCGGGGGGCCTGCGCCGCGGCCCGTCCCACCGTGTGAATCATGGGAAAATTCTGATCCAGCAGCGCATGGCCAGTGATCACCTTGCAAGACGCGCCGAACTCATTCGCCAGAACCTCGACCGCTTGCTGCAACTGATCCGGTCCCATGTCCGAAGTGGGCGTGTTGACCAGATCGCGCGTCAGAGCTTCGGCATTTGCCATGGCCTCGATACGGGCGGCGTTGATGCCATCAGGTGCAATCAATGCCGCTGACCCTCCGGTCTGGGTCGCGTATCGATCGAAGACATAGCCAGTCATCAGCCAGCCAAGACACTCCATCTCCAAAAGATCCGCAGGAATGCCCGAAGCAATGCCGTAGGTGCCTTCCGGCAGCGCCATGGCCGCTGCGGCAAGGGGGAACCGTTTGCGCGCACGTTTTTCTTCGGTTCCGTAACCAGCCAGCGCGAATTCAATTGAGCCGTTCGTTGCCGGCACAAGCAGGGCCTGCCCCAGTGCGCCGGAAAACCCGTTTGCTGCGACCCAGGACTGCACGCGCTCAGGCTGATCCAGAAGCCAGCCGTCCAAATCCGGCTGCGCGATCACATGAAGCGGTACGGAAGGGTCAGAGGATGGGGCGAAGGACAGAGTCATGGGCGCCTCGGCAGATTGTTTCTGTGCACAGACTAGCCGCGCATAATCTGCCCGCAACCCCTGTCAGACGGAAAGGTCCTGTTGGTCCCAGACGGCTGTCAACGACCGCTCACCAACGCGGATCAGACGTCCCAGGGTCGCGCCCGCTGCTACCGCGTCACCGGCATCGACGGCCTGCGCCACGTCCCCTGCAACCCTGGCCAGAACCGTCATCCCGACCTGTTCGGAAATCGCGACCAGCGACCTTGCGCATTTGCGCAGTTCGGCCCATTCGCGCTGACGCCAAAAGCGTTCGCAGTTCGACAGGCGCACTGCCAGTTCTTCGATGGTGCGGCACAGCACATCCAGCGCGTTCTTGTCGCCCAGTTGACGGTAAAGGCCACTTAGTTGATCCGAATCCAGACGGACGGATTCCTTGTGCTCAAGCGTGATTATTTTTTCCACCACATTCACCCTAATTCTGACGCCCCCACGGCGCAGGTTTGATACTGGTGACAAATTCCTTTGCAAAACCTTGCAGAGAAATCGGATAATTGCTCGAATTTTCCTAGAATTCGGTTTAGAGGATCGGTCAGCGACAAGAACGGGGACACCGTAATGGAATTTGCCAAACCTTTGCCGAGCTATCTGGTCACGCGGTATCACGGCTGGAAAGCGACCACGTATTCGGAAAACCAGGTCTGGTTCAAGCGGCTGGCAGATGAAGGGCAGCGGCCCCGGGCGATGGTGATTTCTTGCTGCGACAGCCGGGTCCATGTGACCTCGATGTTCGGTGCGGATCAGGGCGATTTCTTTATCCACCGCAATATCGCCAATCTGGTGCCACCCTATGCGCCGGACGGCGATCATCACGGTACCAGCGCAGCAATCGAGTACGCCGTCACTTCTCTCAAGGTTGCGCATCTGATGGTTCTTGGCCATTCGCAATGCGGTGGCGTTCAGGGCTGTATCGACATGTGCAAGGGTCAGGCGCCGCAACTGGATGCAAAAGAAAGCTTTGTCGGCCGCTGGATGGACATTCTGAAGCCAAAATTCGAACTTGTCGCTGATATCGAAGACAGCCTCGAACAAGCCCGACAGCTGGAACGCCAATCGGTTGTCGCGTCGCTTGAAAACCTGATGACGTTCCCGTTCATCTCGTCAGCGGTCGAAAAAGGCACTCTGAGCCTGCACGGGTTGTGGACCGATATAGGTGCTGGCGGGTTAGAGAGTTTCGACCCCATACAGAAGAAATTCGTTCCGGTCTGACGACAGTTCATAGCAAATAAATGATGCGGAATACGGCTCTGATTCCGGGCCGTTTTTTCGTATGCTCCACACATGACGTTTGATTTTGGAGCTTGCTATGAAGATACTTAAACGAATTCTCGCAGGGCTGTGCCTTCTTGTTTTTCTGTTCGTCGCCGTCTCATACGTGTTGCCCGGCAAGGCGGAAGTGTCCCGCAGCATCACCATCGACGCCCCGGCTGCAGTGATCTTTCCGTTTGTGAATTCCATGCAAGCGACCGAGAAATGGTCACCCTGGCTGTCACGCGATCCGGAGACGAAACTAAGCTACAGTGGCCCCGAGGAAGGTGTCGGTAACAAGTTGAACTGGAGCTCGGATCACGCACAGGTCGGTACGGGGTCGCAGGAAATCGTCGAAAGCGTGGAAAATCAACTGGTCAAAACAGATCTGGACTTTGGGCAGATGGGCACGGCGTCGGCTTCGTTCACTCTGAAACCCGATGGTGACTCAACCAATGTGACTTGGGGGTTCGAATCCGATCTGGGGCTCAACCCCATGTCCCGCTGGATGGGGGTGATGATGGATAAATGGGTTGGCGGCGATTACGAGCGGGGGTTGAATAATCTGAAAGTGCTGATCGAAAATAACACCTAGACCCTTCTTGGGATCGCGACATACGTTCTGGTATGCCCACCAAGGCGGCGGAGACCTCGCGGATCAATCCAAACGAAACCGCGCGAATTTGCCGAAATGGTCGGATCCCATGAACGGACGCAGTTCGACTGTTCCGGTTGTTCCCTTCGGGAACAAAAGGTTGTCGATTGGCAACGGTAGGTGCCAGCTGCCAAGATCATGAGTGTTCAGGACGGCCCCAAAACTCTGGTTGTCTGCTGCCGCCGCTATCCGCCGGACGCTTGCACCCCAAGGAACCATGTTGAAATCCCCGGCTATCAGAACCGGGCCATCCAGATCCGCAATGCGTTCCGCAATGATCCGGCTTTGGGTTGATTGGTCATAAGGAAAAGGCCAGTTCAGGTGGATCGATACGATCCAGACCAAAGACCCGTCCGGGGCTTCGACTTGTATTCCGACAAGACCATGACCTTTCAGGCAAAACCCGGACCCTTCGACAATCGGCAAAGTTGTCAGGATGGCAACGTTTTGTTCGGGACGAAACTCACAGATCACCTTTTCGGGGTAA
The DNA here is from genome assembly GCF_056535125.1 of Ruegeria sp. O4. Taxonomy (NCBI): domain Bacteria; kingdom Pseudomonadati; phylum Pseudomonadota; class Alphaproteobacteria; order Rhodobacterales; family Roseobacteraceae; genus Ruegeria; species Ruegeria sp. O4. The sequence goes on from NZ_JBQERO010000004.1 coordinate 133,259, forward strand.
TGCTCGAACAGGTTGCTCATGTATTCGCGGTTGTGACTCGAGACTTCCTGCAACGTCACGATCTGAGCATCGGATGCAATGATGTCGTCGGCCAGCGAATACCGGGGCCACGCCCGGCTCATGAGGTTCTTTTGATACAGGGTCAGACACGGACCGTCGCAGTCCTTGGGCGGGGCGGCGAAACTGGTTGCGATTGATCCCACAGCAACAGCGGCAAAGGCCAGGGTGACCAAAGCAAGGTATCTGGCGCGCATATACAGCAGGATCGCGGCACACGGCAAAAGCAGAACGCCAGCTTGCGGGCGGAAAAGCGCAAAGGAATCTCCGACCGCCAGGAATTGTCCGGTAAACCCGATGAGGATAAGCCCAACCAGAATGCCTGTACATCCTGTGATCAGGTATCTTCCAATTCTGCGTTTGGCCGAATTTCCCATGCTCTGCCTCTGATGCCCTGTGCAGGGCACCACCTGTTGTCTGCTCTGTCTCATCCGTTGCGTTCAGATCCGTGCTTAGCTGGCAAGCACGCCTGAATTTGTCAACTGGTCGGGGGAATGTTCCGAATTCAGGACCGGTATTTGAACATTTCGTTCGGACTGATGAGCCTAAAGGTTCCACTAGAGAGGAACGGGTGATGAAAGTGGGTCTGTGTAAGTTACCGGAGGTCCGCTTCGAGCCCAGATGCAAGGTTTTGTCGTCCTTGCTTTCTGATTAACGGTTGCCACCCGAGGTGCCGAAAATTCTCGGGTCTATTCAACACAATTTCATTGCGCGTTTCTTAAACTAACGCAGCACTGGCTTTGTAGACTTAGTGATTATCAAGCCTATAGAAGTTGTAACGTACCCCTTCATCAGCAATCGCATGTGCTTGGTGCCAGAGTACTGTCTTGGATCCCCTTTGCGCCTGTCCACGGTTAAATCAAGTGGATCGTCGCCTAAGCGAATATCCAACGGCTCCACTTTGTGTCCTTTGGATTGAAGGCGTTTCACAGCATCTTCAATGTCACGTAGGCGATAGATTGCGGTCTTTCCGCCTTTTGACGTCCGGGTGTTTGATGATAGGTTGAATTCCGTTGTATGCACAGCGACCCCACCGGGACGCAGGCAGTCCATCTGTTTCTCCAAAAAACGAACTCCGAGTTCGAGAGAACCGCAGTGCTCGAAAGAACACGTGGACCAGGTAAAGTCGTACCCTGAGATATCGCTGGGAATATCGTTCATATCAATGGGGCGAAATTTGACGCTCTTCTTAAATAATTCCTTTGAGCAGATCTCAGAGAAAAGTAAATCTTCGACTGATGCGCTCCATTGGCCAGTTGTCTCCCAACCTTCATTACCCTTGTTGTTGTCAGCCAGATCACTCGCTAGAACTTCGCAGCCCTTCGCTGCGAGGTAGGCAGGGATTCTTTCCTTACCAACTGCGAAACCCAAGCCCTTGATTCCGGGCTGGAGTAGGTCGCGTTCGCGCAAAGCTTGTAAAATGAAAGCCAGCTCCCAATACTTGCGATGGTGAGTATGAGGAAGATTGAGTTCTTCAATGCAGGCGGCAAACTCATTCGAGTTTAGGCGTCCTGTTCGAGCGATTTCTGAACCTAACGGGCCTTGGCTCAATGGGCTATTAGATGAGACGTAGCTTACTTTTGGGTCGCGCTCGAAATTTTCGATACGGATTTTGGGAGTTGGACGTAAGATTGCTTCTAGCTTATCGAAAAAGGCTCGAGCCACGGCGGTTCACCATTTAATTAACCGAGATAGTGTTTTAGTAAGTCCAACGCTTTATCGGATCAGAAAAGTTGAATATTGTAGTTTGAATATATTATCAACATTCCAAATGCTTGATGCACAAAGCCAGTCTTGTTCCGCAAGTTTGGCTTTCTAAAAAGAAACCCGCTGATCAAACAGCGGGTTTCTTTTTTAGTTTTTGCAAAGGCTGGATTGTCAGCCCTTTTTCAGGACCTCACGGCCCAGCAGTTCGGCGATTTGCACTGCGTTCAGAGCCGCGCCCTTGCGCAGGTTGTCCGAGACACACCACAGGTTCAGGCCGTTTTCGATGGTCGAATCCTGACGAATACGGCTGATGAAGGTCGCGAAATCGCCCGCGCATTCGATGGGCGAGACGTAGCCACCGGCCTCGCGCTTGTCGATCACCATGATGCCTGGTGCTTCGCGCAGGATGTCGCGAGCTTCGTCTTCGTCCAAGAATTCCTCGAACTCGATATTCACGGCCTCGGAGTGGCCAACAAAGACCGGAACGCGGACGCAGGTGGCTGTGACCTTGATCGACGGATCGACGATCTTCTTGGTCTCGACAACCATCTTCCACTCTTCCTTGGTCGAGCCGTCTTCCATGAAGACGTCGATCTGCGGAATGACGTTGAAGGCGATCTGTTTTTGGAACTTCTTCGGCTCAACCTCGGTGGTGGGGTTGTAGACGGCCTTGGTCTGATCCCAAAGCTCGTCCATGCCTTCCTTACCGGCGCCCGAGACCGACTGATAGGTCGACACGACAACGCGCTTGATCCTGGCGCGGTCATGCAGCGGTTTCAGCGCGACAACCATCTGCGCGGTAGAGCAGTTGGGGTTGGCGATGATGTTCTTGTTCTTGTAGTCGTGAATCGCTTGCGGGTTACATTCCGGCACGATCAGCGGAATCTCCGGGTCATAGCGATAGAGCGACGAGTTATCGATCACCACGCAACCCGCGGCCGCCGCCTTTGGAGCGTAGACTTTGGTCGCCTCGGAACCCACGGCAAACAGCGCCATGTCCCAGCCGGTGAAATCGAACGTGTCCAGATCTTTGGTCGTAAGGGTCTTGTCGCCAAAGCTTACTTCGGTACCCAGCGAGCGACGGCTTGCCAGGGCGGCAAGTTCATCAACCGGGAACTGGCGTTCAGCCAGAATGTTCAGCATTTCGCGGCCCACGTTGCCCGTGGCGCCGACGACTACGACGCGATAGCCCATTTCATGTCTCCAAAGTTAAGGACGCGCGTTCATAGCCGCGTTGCGGCGAAGAAAAAAGGGCTATCAGCGGGGTTTTCAACGACTGATGCTGAATTCAAGCGGTTCAATCGTTCAAAAGTCGTTCATATAGCGCAACCAGCGTCTTTGCTTCGCCCTGAATGTCAAAATTCTGCTCGACATGGGTGCGGGATGCCTGACCCGCTTGTGACAGGGAATCATTGCATTTCAACATCTGGGCAATCGCCTCGACCAAGGCGGGAACATCATCGGGGGCCACCACCTTTCCAAAGGATGGATCAGTTATGATCTCGGAGAACGCACCGACATCTGTGGCTACAACCGGAACAGCGCAGGCCATTGCTTCAAGAGGGGTCAAACCAAACCCCTCCCACCTTTGTGGCGCAACAAACAGGTCCAGAACCTGATACCATTCAGCAATCTGATCTACGGTCACCTCGGGCTTGAAAAGGATGCGATCCGACAAGCCAGCCTTTGCGACCTTATCCTTCAGTTCGGCCAGAAATGCGGTGTGTTTCTCGGTTGCCCGGCCCATGACGATGCCTGACACTGTGTCGAACCGCCCGCACACGTCAATCATGGCGTCGACAAAGGCATCAGTGCCTTTTTGGTGTCGAATGCGGCCGTAACACCCTAACAGTACCCCATCCGGCAGCCCCAGCCGAGCACGGACGGCGGCCTTGTCTGAAGGCGGAACGAAGTCTTCTAGGTTGATGCCATGCATCACCACCTGCGAGTCTCGCTCAAGATACCCTGCGGTTTTGCGCGAGGTTGCAACGACCGCATCCATCTTTCCGATCAGCCATTTGGTATAGCCTGTGTGCGGCCTTTGGGACGCGCTTGTGAACAGCATTTTGAGTTTCAACCGGAACACATCGCGCAGGATGAGGCCCAGCAACATCTCGGTGTTGCGGCGCGCGTGCCAGACCCGCCATTTACGACGCGACAGGAAAGGCAGTCGACCAAGCGGGATGTGCGGGGTGTCGGCGGGCAGACCCGGGCCAGTGGCGGCGATATCGATCCATTGCGCTTGCAGCGGAACCAGCCTTGCTATGGTAGCCGTTACGCCCGAAAGTCTGCGTTTTAGATTTGGGGCTATGACAATGGGGTCTTTCAACAGGCTCTCCTGATGGCTGCGTCAATCCACACTATCGCGGCTGAATAGATAGATCACGCAACCAATGGCAAGGGTGACCGCAAAAAACCCGAATATTGCGGTGTAGGGTGCCGCTGATCCGTCTTGCACGGTGGCTGCGTGAATACGTCCGGTGACGAATTGAGCAATGCCAACGCCGCCGATGCCGAAAAGATTCAGCAATGTCACACCACGCCCCACCAGATGCGGAGGCACGAAGGCACGGCCATGAGCCATGATGACCGGAAAGCTGGCACCGGTAAAGCCGATTACGGCCATCAGCAGGACAGACAGCCATGTTGCATCCTCGATCCACAGGCAGAGCAAGCCCAACGCAGCTGCGCCCAGTGCGTTGCCAGCGAAAACCACCCATTTCCGGGTACCAAAAACGCGGTCCAGCGGTCCGTAAACAAAAGTGCCCGCAATCATAGCCGCACCCATGATCAGCGTTGCAGTGCCGATCTGAGTGGCACTTAAGCCAAAGACGTCGTTCAGGTAAGGCCCGGCCCAAAGCCCTCGCAGCGCAGCAGAGGGGGCGTAGGCAACCAGCATCAGGGGCAGGATCAGCCACAGGGCAGGCTCCTTCAGCAGATCCAGCAGCGATCCCTTGTGTTCTGTTTCGACCTTCGCCGGGTCGTGAACTGTCAGCCACAGGCCCAATGCGATTGCGGCGGACACTGTGGCCAGCCCGACCATCGTTGCGCGCCACCCCATCCATTCCACGGCAAGCGCGGTTGGATAAGAAGCCACCAGATTTCCAACGGACCCTGCGCCCAACATCACGGCGGCCAATGTGGCAAACCGCGCCGGGGGGTATTCACGCGCAAAGATATAGTAGGAGGCCATTAGGACCGGAGAGCACCCGACACCGATCAGGCCCATGGCTATGCTGATGTGCAGGGGCGTTGTTGCGGCTGCAAAAACCGCCGCTCCACCTGCCCCGCCCACCAGAAGCAGAGCGGCGGACGTGAGGCGTGGGCCAATCCTGTCCAGCGCCCATCCGACCGGGATCTGCATGACGGCGAATACGATAAACCAAAGACCGGAAGCAAAGGCCAAATCTTCGGGCATGGCACTTATGTCACGTTCCAGATCTAGGCTGAGAACCGCAAGGAAAGCGCGGAAAAATTGGCTGAGCACATAGCCCAGGCATAAAACCACCAAACCGGCCTGCATCTTCAGCCCTTTCCTGCTCGTCCGAGGAAAATGCTTGGCACGCCGTGATGCAACGCACAAGCCTGTGTATTATGTTTCAAAGTCAGGACATGGCTCGCCTTCCGGCTATCTTTGGTCAAAACATTGATTCCGAGGGGGAGCATGAAAGACCTCCAGTTCACATTTTACGAAAACCTTCCCTTGCAGCGCGATTTTACCCGCCTGGCAGACCCCGCACAGTTTTCAAAACTGCCCGATGATTGGGTTCTGGGTGTTGCTGACATTGTCGATTCAACAGGCGAAATCGCGCGGGGCCGGTACAAGACCGTCAATACTGTGGGCGCTGCGGTAATTTCGGCCATGATCAATGCAATGGACGGCGCGCTGTTTCCATACGTCTTTGGCGGCGATGGGGCTGGGTTTGCTGTTCCACCCGGAAAAGCTGAAACCGCCCGGACTACGCTGGCGGATTTGCGGCGCTGGGCGGATGAAGAGTTCTCCATGCCATTACGGGCGGCGCTGGTGTCGGTGGCTGATATTCGCAAAGCGGGTAAGGATCTGCGCGTTGCGCGCTATGCACCCTCTACCGGAGTGGATTACGCTATGTTTTCCGGCGGTGGTCTGGCCTGGGCCGAGGCCGGGATGAAAGCCGGGCAAAACATGGTCACACCCGCAGGGCCAGGTGCACAGCCGGATCTGACGGGCCTGTCTTGCAGGTGGTCCAACAGCCCGGCCCGTCACGGTCAGATCGTTTCACTGGTCGTACAGCCCACACCGTCAGCAACCGAACGGGACTTTGCCGATCTTGCGCAATCCGTCTTGTCCGCGTCGGAAGCGCTTGAGCGCGCAGGCCATCCGGTGTCGGAAAAGGGTCCGCCCATGACATGGCCTCCGCCCGGCCTTGACATTGACGCACATGTGTCGCGCAACGGGCGTCATGTGATTTTGCACAAAGTCGTCCTGCTGGTTCAGAACCTGTTGATCGCGGTATTGTTCAAAACTGGCCTGCGGATGGGACGCTTTGAGCCGGACCATTACAGACATATGGTCAGCAGCAATGCCGATTACAGAAAGTTTGATGACGGGTTGAAAATGACGCTCGACTGCGATCCGGACACATTGCGCCAAATCGAACACCTGCTTGAAGAGGCGCGTCGCCGGGGGAAAATCAGATACGGTTTGCACGCACAGGACGAGGCGATGATGACATGTATCGTCCCCTCGGCCACCCGGGATGACCATGTGCATTTTGTTGATGGAGCCTCGGGCGGCTATGCGCAGGCCGCTGCGGCCATGCGCACTTGAGTGTCTAAGAAGGTTTCCATTTGCGCGGCCAGCGCGCGTGCCGCCTGTGCCAGCAGCATCACATCAATGCCGACCGCCAGAAATTGGGCGCCCATGTCCAGATAGGCCTGACGCGCTTCGTCATTGGTGGCAAGGATGCCCGGCGCTTTGCCTGCGGCCTTGATCCGGGCCAGGGCGTCCGCGATGACCGCACGCACCTCGGGTGCGGCGCTGTTGCCCTTGTACCCCATGTCGGTTGACAGATCAGCGGGACCGATGAAAACGCCATCCACACCTTCGACTTGAAGAATGTCATCCAACGCGGCCACTCCGGCGCGGGTTTCCACCTGCAACAACAGGCAGATTTCCTGATCTGCGGTCTGGATATAGTCACTCGTAGACCCATACATCGTGGCGCGCGATGCCGCTGCACCAACACCCCGCACCCCGTCCGGCGGATAACGGCAGGCACGGACCAGATCCTGCGCCTGCGCGGCGCTTTCAACGACCGGAACCAGTACTGTTTGGGCACCGGCATCCAGAACCATCTTGATCAGCCAGGTCTCTCCAACAGGGACCCGCACAACGGGATGAGATGCGCTGCTGGCCAAAGCTGTCAGTTGATCCCGGATCGAGCGGATATCATTTGGCGCATGTTCACCATCGATCACCAGCCAATCGAAACCCGCGGTTCCCATGATCTCGGCGGTGACGGATTCAGCAAAGCTCATCCAGCAACCAATCTGCTGTTCACCCTTTATTAGAGCCTGTTTGAACATATTCTTTGGGGCTGACATGCTGAAACCTCATATTTGAGCCGGAGCAGGTGAGAAGGACATGAAATGGACCTCGGTCGCATCATCAACGGTCGTTCCTAATTGTCCAGCCTGAAATCGGCCCGCATAACGTGCGTATACGGGAGTGGGCGCTGCTGCTGCGTGTCGGGTTGCTTGCTTATATCCCGGATTTCGGTGATAATTTTCTTATGACCGACGATCTCCCTCTGACGTCGCGATCTTTGCCCATTGCGCTTTTGCGGGCGCGGGAAAAGGTTATGGGACCCATTCGAGCAATGCTGGCTGACGCTGGTGTCACGGAACAGCAGTGGCGGGTGTTGCGGGTGTTGAATGAAGAAGGCCCGCAAGAGCCGACCCACATCGCCGATCGCGCCTGCCTGTTGCTGCCAAGCCTGACGCGCATTCTGCAAAAGCTGGAGAACCGCGGACTGATCACGCGGCGCAGCCATCCGGCAGACCGACGACGTCAGGTTGTTGAGATCAGCACAAAAGGGGTTCAGATCATTCGTGCCAATCTGGCTGCAAGCACGGCCCAGGCGGAACGTATTCGATCTCAGCTTGGACCGGACAAGCATGAGTTACTGCTGGATCTGCTGAACGAGTTGAAGGACCTCGAATCCTGATCATTGGCACTGCATGAGATGTCTTCGGCAGTGACCCCGCCGGAAACTGTAGGGGGAGTCTCCGACGGGGCGGCCAGACCCGGACTGGTCGTTGGTGCCTGGCCCAAGACCGGTTACGTCAAACCTGACGGTCCGGCCTGTGCTTCGGAGTATATGAAAAGCCTGTGATGTGGCTCTGAACAGGGTCTTTCGGCCCTTGGGGGAGGGGCCTTGCACCTATATTCTCCGAAACTGATTTAGGCTTAGCCGACCGGTAAATGGGTCAGCCTATGGTTTGCCGACGTCACTTTGGTGGAATGCTTTACCAAAGCTGCTGTTCTGAATTATGACACCGCACCGAAATCGGAGCGGTCCTGACCACCTGAGGATTTTGCCCGGCTTTTGACTGAGCCAAGAGTTGTTTCGACCTGTTTGTGTACTGGTGAGACCATAAAAACTGATGAAACCAATTTTTGACACGGCGTCAGTCAATCAGGTCAGAATTGAGCCGTTTCACGCTGAAACACCACTTCGAGATTGGCGAAATACAGCGTGTTTTCCGGGCTTGCTGGAGGGTCTGGCAGACGTAATATGGCAGCTACGCAACCTTCAGGGATTATCATGCCAAACAGCCTTTTTTCGCTTCCGGACCCGATCACCATCCCCGTTGTCGGCGCGGCAGCCGGATATCCCATTGGACGGATCTTCTGCGTCGGTCGAAATTATGCCGCCCATGCCGCAGAAATGGGGAATGAGGTGGATCGCGAGGCACCTTTCTACTTCACCAAATCCGCCCCGAACGCCGTACTCTCGGGTGCGACGGTTCCTTATCCTGCCGGGACCCAGAATTACCATCATGAGATGGAATTGGCATTGGCCATTGGAAAGCCCGTGTTTCGCGCCACCAGTGCGCAGGCGTGGGAAGCCGTTTATGCCTATGGCTGCGCCCTGGATATGACGCGCCGTGATCTGCAAATCCGCGAGCGCAACAAGCAGCGGCCCTGGGATCTGGGAAAGGACGTCGAAAACGGAGCGGTCTTTGCCCCGTTGACGCCAGCTGCCGACTGGATCCCGGAGGATGACAAACGCATTCAGCTAAGCGTAAACGGAGAGTTGCGCCAGAACGCGACCCTGGAGGAGCTGATCTGGAAGATCGACGAGATTGTCATGCACCTGTCCGGCTTTTACCGCCTGCGCCCCGGTGACCTGATCCTGACCGGTACACCGGCTGGTGTTGGCCCAGTCGTTGCAGGGGATGTTCTGACAGGTGAGATTGATGGGCTGGAGCCGGTCAAGTTGACTCTGTCAGACGCAGAATAGACCCTAAATAGGTTCTTTCAGCCAGTCCTTGGCGAACGTTACATGTTCCACACCAGCAAGTCGCCGCACCCGGTCCAGCTCGGCGTTCAGGCGTCGGGTACGGGCATCTGACCAGCGCAACCCGCGCTCGGGCCAGAGCGCTTTGACGTGCAGCAGATCACGATCGCGGTGGGCCTTCATATCGATACGGCCAATCATACGGTCGCCTTCGAGCAGCGGAAAAACGTAGTATCCATAAGTTCGTTTGGCCTCGGGGACGAAAACCTCGATGCGGTAATGAAAGCCGAACAGCCGCTCGGCCCGGTTGCGGTCGCGCAGCATGGGGTCAAACGGGCTGAGCACGCGAATGCGGCCTGGTGGCTGCGGTACTTCGGTCGTCAGATCTGGGCGTGCGAATGTCTTGCGCAAGCGCCCATCGGCACAGGTAACCTCGATTTCTTCAATGTCGCCACTTTCCAGCGCCGCTGCGCACCAGTCTTTTGCCTCAGCCGCGTTGACGGTGTCCCAGAAAGCCGCCAACTCTCCGGATGTTGCAAATCCCAGGCGGTCCAATGCGGCGTTGCACAGCCAATCCAGCGTCGCCTCGGCATCACAGGGCGTGCTGCCGGGGCAGAGATGTGTTTCAATCACGCGCTCTGTCAGATCATAGCGTTTCTGGAACCCATCCCGACCGACGACAGTGAGGGCACCCGAGCGCCACAGATACTCCAACGCGGTTTTCGATGGGTGCCAGTCCCACCACCCGCCCGAGCCCTTCTTTTCATCCTTGCCAACATCCGAGGACGACACCGCCCCATGGTCGCGGATGTGTTGCAGCACTGTGTCAAACTGCTGTTCGAACCCATCACGACGCCAGTCCTTCCACCGCGCCTTCAACATATCCGCATCCCGCTGAAAGCGCAGATGCCAATGCTGATAGAACTCCATCGGAATGACCGCCGCATCGTGCGTCCAATGCTCGAATAGCGCATTGTCCCTTTCATAGAGCCTTTTAAGATTGGCGCTGCGATAGGCGGGCCGGCGAGAGAACAGGATCATGTCGTGGGCACGGGCAACGGTGTTGATGCTGTCAAGCTGAACGAACCCAAGCCGGTGGATCAGGTCCAGAAGCGCGGAACCTTTGGCCGAGCCCGAGGGTCGTTCACCCAACGCGTGTCGGTCCATGAAGATGGCCCGTGCCGTCCGGTTGTCGAGCCTTTTCAGGGATGTGTTCATCGCCGTTTCAGCGTGTCACCATAACTGATCGTGGGGGTCAGAGTAACGCGTGTCTCGATCTCGGTATCAGGATTTTCCAGACGTTCGGCGATGATCTGGGCAGCTTGACGGCCGATTTCCAGACGACAGGCATCCATCGTCGCGAGTTTTCGGGGCAGGCCCTGCAAAAGCTCGACATTGTTAAAGCCTGCCAGGCCGATCTGTCCCGGAATATCGATACCCTGCTCCAGCAGGTACAGCAGACCACCGGCCCCGATCATATCGTTCGAGTAATACAGAAAATCCAGCTCGGGCGAGCGTTCCAGCATGGCCTGGGTCATCTCGCGCCCTTTGGCCAGGGCCGATCCACCGGAATAGAACTCGCGATCCTCGATCTCGATCCCGTGTTTGCCCAGCACTTCGGTAAAGCCTTCGAACCGCTTCCGTGCGCGGTGATCCAGCGGCATCTTGGTACCCATGAAACCGATATGTTGATATCCGGCCTTCAGGATAGCCTGCGCCATTTCGCGCCCCGCGCGGCGGTGTGAGATCCCCACCATCGCATCCACCGGCTTGCCATCCGTGTCCATGATCTCGACCACAGGAATACCCGCCGAATCCAGCATGGCGCGCGCGGCTTCGGTATGTTCAAGCCCCGCAATGATCACGCCAGAGGGCCGCCACGAGAGCATCTCGTACAGCACTTTTTCCTCTTTCTCGGGCAGATAATCGGTTACCCCGACCACGGGTTGCAATTCGGTGTCTTCCAACACCTGGTTGATGCCCGTCATCACCTCGGGGAAGACCATGTTCGAAAGCGAAGGGATGATCACCGCGATCAGATTAACCCGGCTGGACGCCAATGCGCCCGCGATCTTGTTGGGGACATAGCCAAGCTCTTTGGCGGCGGCCAGAACGCGGGTGCGGGTGGCATCAGACACATCCCCCCGGTTACGCAGAACCCGGCTTACCGTCATCTCGGATACTCCGGAAGCCTCCGACACATCACGAAGGGTAAGCGGGCGTTTGGTTTCACTGTTCACGGGAGGCACCTGCGTTGTTGTTTTGTCCGATGGTAGCGTGAACAGGTCGGTGTGTACAACAATTGTGCAAAGGCGATGACAACCCGGAAAATCCCGGTTACAGAGAGCCTGGCACGGCCCCGTGGCTCAACTGGATAGAGCAGCCCCCTCCTAAGGGGCAGGTTGCAGGTTCGAATCCTGCCGGGGTCACCAAAAATACAGGATAATATATCGGATACCGGGATTCAGCGGCCAGCGGTGTCGTCATGGTTTACTGAACATTGCGAAGGCATATGCCGAAACATGTAAAATTCGCGCCGTTCGATTTTCTATAACCTTGCGCAGCCCCGCCGATCAGATCGCCACCAATCATGGCGAGGGCGATTCAGTCTGTGAGGTATCGTTCAAAAACGGTCACGTCAGTGCGTCGGAGGTTTGGTCTGTCAGTTGGCCTGAAGTCAGCGCAGCAAGGGCCAACATTACGGACGCGGTGCCGAGGACCATTGGCAATCCTCCGATCTGATAAGTCAGGCCGGACAGAACCGTGCCGATCAGCCGGCCTGTTGCATTTGCCATGTAATAAAATCCGACATCCATTGTCACGCGTTCGGACCGGGTGAAAGCCAGGATCAGATAGGAATGCAGCGATGAATTCACCGCAAATATCGCTCCGAAGATCAGCAACCCAACCACAAGCGTTGTGGTCAGCCAGGTTTCAGGCCCATTTGACAGCGATACGGCGAATGTTAGAGCCGCAGGAACGCAGAAAAGGACAATCGCCCAATTACGTGCCGCGCGGATCAAATCGCCTTCGGTTCGATCCGCCGCACGAAGGATCTTTGGCGCGTAGGCCTGCACTGCGCCATAGAGGATGACCCACAGCGCCATGAATGTTCCGATCATGAAGAACGCGGAACGGTTGCCGTCGTCGGTGCCGTCCGACAGGGCGGCATAGAAATAGATCGGGATGCCGACCACGAACCAGACATCGCGGGCACCGAACAGAAAGACCCGCGCTGCGGATAGCCAGTTCACATTGGCGGATTTTGACAATATTTCCGAGAATTTCGCCCCTTTTCGCCCCTTCGGCAGGCCCGCTGGCATGAACAGAATAACTGCGAACAGGATCAGTGCCAGAACCGCCGCCATGGCCAGAATTGCCGTCATGAATCCCAACGTGGCCAGCATGGCCGCGCCCAACAGGAAACCCAGCCCTTTGACGGCATTTTTTGATCCGGTCAGCACCGCGACCCACCGAAACAGCCCTCCGCCCTCGGCCGGGGCCAGTAATTTGACTGATGATTTCGACGACATCTTGGCCAGATCCTTGGCCACTCCGCTTGCCCCCTGCACCATCATCGCAAAGCTGACCGAGGCGGTAACGGTCCAGTGCGGATCAAGCTGCGTCATGGCAAGCAACGCCACCACCTGCAGCCCCAATCCTGCATAAAGGGTGGACGTCAACCCGAACCGGGCGGCAATCCAGCCTGCGGCCAGGTTGGTGACGATCCCAGCAATCTCGTAAAGCACAAACAGATAGGCCAGCTGAACCGGTGAGAATCCCATGGTGTGAAAGTGCAGCAGCACCAACATCCTGAGCGCCCCGTCAGTCAGCATGAAGGCCCAATAAGCCGCCGTGACCGCGACATACGCCGACAGTCCTTCGGGCCGCTGGGTCACAGCGAGGACCCGACCATCAGCGCCACATCCACCAAGCGGTGCGCATAGCCCATCTCATTGTCGTACCACGCATAGATTTTCACCTGTGTCCCGTTTATCACCATGGTCGAGGGCGCATCGACGATCGAGGAGCGTTTGTCATTGGTGTAATCGGTGGATACCAGTGGGCGGGTCTCATAACCCAGAATACCCTTCAGATCACCCTCAGCCGCCGCTTTGAAGAGGGCGTTGACCTCGTCAACCGTGGTGGCCCGCTCAACTTCGAATACGCAATCGGTCAGCGAGGCGTTCAAAAGCGGCACCCTGACGGCGTGACCATTCAGACGCCCCTTGAGTTCGGGATAGATCAGCGTGATGGCGGTGGCCGAACCGGTGGTCGTCGGGATCAGTGAGTTGAGGGCCGACCGTGCGCGCCGCAAGTCTTTTGCGGGCCGATCAACGATTGTTTGCGTGTTGGTCACGTCATGGATCGTGGTCATCGACCCGTGGCGGATTCCCAGATTCTCGTGGATCACCTTGACCACCGGCGCCAGGCAATTCGTTGTGCACGAGGCCGCTGTCACAATTTTATGAGTCGCGGGGTCGTATGTGCCGTCATTCACACCGACAACGATATTGGCCGTCGGGCCGTCTTTGACCGGGGCCGAGACGACGACCTTCTTCACCCCGGCATCAAAATACGGGGCCAGCTTGGCCTCGGTCTTGAACACGCCCGTACAGTCGATCACGACGTCGACGCCATCCAGCGGCAGGGTGTTCTGGTCTTTCGTGCCGATGAACGGCAGGCGGGTTCCATTCACAGTGATGCTGTCGGCATCAAAGCTGAATTCTGCATCCCAACGCCCGTGTACCGTGTCGAACTCCAACAGATGCGCGTGCATCTGGGGGTCGCCGACGGCATCGTTGATCCAGGCAATCTTTGCCCCCTGTTCCAAGAGTGGCTTCAGGGCCAGTTTCCCCATTCGGCCAAGGCCGTTCAAAGCATAAGTCGTCATGTCGCATCCTCAAGTGGCGACCGCGCGATTTCATCAACGGCGGATTGCAGTGCGATCCGGTCCAGGCTTTCAACCGGCAGCGATGTAAAGGCTTGAATCCGACGCTTCAGCGCGCCGTACGCGTTTTGAAAGGCCAGGCTTTTCTCGGCATCGGTGCCTTCTGCCTTGACTGGATCCGCCATGCCCCAGTGACCGCTGATCGGCTGGCCTTCCCAGGCGGGGCATTCTTCGTTCGCAGCTTGATTGCAGACCGTAAAGACGAAATCCATTTCAGGCGCGCCCGACCCCGAGAACTCGGATACATTCTTTGAGCGGAGCGCCGAAGTATCGTGCCCCTTGTCTTGCAGAACCCGAATTGCAAACGGGTTGAGTTCGGAAAACGGTCGTATGCCGGCCGAATACACATTGAACCGATCCCCGCCGATATCCCGCAAAAGGGATTCGGCAAAGATCGACCGGGCAGAATTACCCACGCAAATGAATAACACGTTGAATTTTCGGTCAGCCATGGTTTCACGTCCTTTGGCTAAGGGCATGCAAAGATCGGGTCGGCCACGGCAGCAATCCACGAGCAGGAAATCGAACATGTGCTGCACGTTCTTCATTTCAACCGAATAGAGCAGTGACGTCCCGGAGCGTTCCTGCTTGACCAGCCCGGATCGCTGCAACGCGTTGAGATAGTTCGACAAGGTGCTGGGTTTGATCCCCAGTTCCGACGCCAGTTCCCCCGCCGAAACAGTGTCGGGATACCGTCGCATCAACATGCGAAACACGGTGATACGTTGTGGGTGGCCAAGGATGGCCAGTTGATCGATTACTTCTGTTATCATATTTCATGAATTATGGAATTATAGGTATGAAGTCAAAACGACTTTTGCGTCGTTACAAAAATTTCACAAACTGGAAGCTCGCCCCAATGGATTGATCATTGGCCCAATACCTCGACGACAACATCTGGTGAAAAGAGCGGAAAGGCCCGAACGGACACAACTGGTCTTGCAGGCTTCAGGCTGACAGTTTAAATGAGCCATCTCATCCGGCAGAGACCAGTTTCGGATGACTCAAGGCGCCGCTGTAGCTCAGCTGGTAGAGCACGTCATTCGTAATTAGCGGGTCCCCGCGAGAATGACTTGCAAAAACAAGGGGTTCGCGGCAAAGACATGGAACTAGTAGGGTCATAGTAGGGCCTGAAAGCCTCAATAGCTCAGCTGGTAGAGCAGGTCCTTCGTAAGGACAAGGTCGGGGGTTCGAGTCCCTCTTGAGGCACCACTTCCCCAAATGAAAACAGACGCTTACTGTGTTTCGCGGTAAGCAAGCTCGCTCAGAGCGAGTCTTAGAATACTTTCGACGCATTCATAGCGCTTAGTTTCAAACCAAATGCCGGTTAGGCCTAGGCCCGCAAGGAAAGCGTTTCGACTCCTCAGCTCCTCCAAGCTTTCTGGACAGGACTCAACGACGAAATGCTGCGGTAGGTCGTCTCCATGGTGGCTTGCCTTGATAGCTTTAAAGACCTGGATGGTCCGGTCGTTGTGTAGGCTGCATCCTAGGAACAGAAGACTATTGTTCCGAAAGTAGTAGTCGAGCAGCTTTGGTATGGGCAAGGAAAGATCGATCTCGCCTGTGCCATAAGCGGCGTCATACTGGTCGTTACTGAGAACGCAGTGACCGGGGCGGCGAATGTCACCGTGCAACTTGACCACCGTTGTCTTTTTTGGGTCTGGGAACTCCGCCGCATTCTCCCCGGTGATGATCTGCACAGGTTCTGGATTGCCGGTTTCGAAAGCCTGTTCGATCAGCCGGTCGTAGTTCGTTGTGACGACGGTATCAGAGAAGAGTTCCGCGAGACGAAACACGACATCAGGTATCGTACCGTTGCGATCGAATTCGTCCCGGATGTCTTGAACGAAGACCTCTCGCCCCCGCAGAGCCACGATTTGTTCGATGACGCCCTCGTACTGGCCCGCGTCAAGCAAGGCCTGCACGGCTTCCCGTTCCAGACCGGCCGTTTCTGCTTGGTGCCACAAGTGCCCCTCCCAGGACGAAAAACCACCGGGCACGGAAAGCCCTGCGCCAACGAAAGGAAGTGTGTCCTTTGTTGCCAAACGGCCCAAGAGTTGATCAAAGCGCCGCTGGTTCAGTTCGAACCAGTGGTTGTCGTCACCCTCGGCAGGAAAGGTGTCCGCGAAGAACTGCTCGCACAGGATTTCATGCCGCCTTTCCTTTCTGTATTCCCGGAACGCCTGGTCATAGGCTTCGCGGTCTCCGGCGAAGAACGCCTTGCTGGGATCGGTAAGCTTGGCAAGCCCGAATTCGTCCCGGACTTTTTCTCCGTCCTCGCTGTTCAGCCACTCGTTGAAGTCAGAGAATTTCTCAAAATGGTTGTGTTTATCCTCATCACACCAAATTTTGTGATCTTGCAGCATTGAAATATGCCTTATGCCGCGATTTCTGAGGCTTGCCTGACAAGACCGTCAGCCAAGTTTAATTTGGTGTCTTGTGCCTGCTTCAAACTTGATGCCAAGCTGTCGCAAATCGCGTCAAGTTGCTGGACCTTATCCACGATTCGATCTTGTTCCTCGATTGATGGGAAAGGTATGGCAAGCGGCTTCAACTTAGAGGCTTTGATTCCCTTTGCGGTCATTCCCGTGCCGTTTCTGTCGATCATTTCTTGGACGGGTTTAGAGCGAATAGCTATTTCGATGTATTTTGTATTTATCTGCGATATTGGCTGAAGGCAGATCACGCGCTGTGCAAGTGCGAATGGCTCATCGATGTCGTTGATGCAGACGTTTGCTAACGGAGCCTCGGTTGTGAAGAACAGGTCTCCGATCCGTGGGAAACCTCTCGTCATCCATTCTGCGTAAGTCGAATCCGACACATACTCGCGCGGTTCTCGGTTCAATTGCCCCATTCGGACGTTCTTTGCCGTAATCAGTGGAGTTCCGCTCTCAGTCTTCTTAGGGGTTCTTCCCCGGTAGTCGATAAATAGAAACAGCTCGTCGAAACTGGCTGCTGACCAACTAGCGGGAAGCGGCGCTCGATACTCTTCAGTGAGCGTATTTGCGCACTTTTTCAGGCGTGCATCACCAGTTTCTTTTTGCAGCTCAGAGCGAGCCGCAAGATTTTTTTGCAGGAATTCATTCGGGTCTGTGTCAGACTCAAAGGTCTTCGAGAGCAGGCCTCGGACAGCCCATTCCAATATCGCTTCACGTAGTGACATGATGCTCTCTTCAGTCGTGAACAGAGCATCGAAATTGGCTTCTAGGCGGGCCCAGTTCTGGGTGAGGTCCTCGGGGGTTTGGCTGTTTGTGAGAGCCGCAAGGCAGGTTTCCACGAGAGCCTGATGCGCCTTGAGGCTGTCTTCGGCTTGCGCCTCCAACGTATCGCAAAGCCCCATCAGCTCATCAACCTTGGCCACGATGCGGTGCTGTTCAGCGGTCGGAGGAAGAGCAATTGGAGTGTCAGCGAAATACCATCGCGGAACGCGTTTTTGACCGGCTGAGCCGGTCATCACAGCCTTCCCATTCTCTAAAAAGGACGGGGCCTTCAGATGAAGCAGGATAAACCGCGGAACGACTTCTTGGGAATAAGGTCTGGCGACATGAAGTTCAGTTGTGCCGGCTCCAACGCCATTGTGCAAATTCGAGAATACCGCGGCTTTGCTGTTCTCGAAACAGGGCGTGATCTTTGCCAAGGCGATATCACCATCAGCAAAGTGCGTGTATGACTTCTTGATCTCGCCCCAGCGCCTTTCGGCATGATGATGTTCGCCGGTATGGCTTGTATGGATATCTGGCATCGGGACAAATGAGGCGAGAGTACTGTCTTCGACGTCGTTGCGCGGGCTGATTTCAGCCAATGAGCTGAGGCGTGTCCATGCCCACCCATTTGGCAGCAAGAACCGAAATTCTTCCTCCGCGACTGGTGAGACACCCTTTTTATTCTTTGCTTTCTTTTGCTTCACAAGGTCTAGGCGGGATTGCTCGATGGCCTCGAGCAAATCGGTCGAATTACCCTCTTCCGGATCTTGGGGCACCAGTTTGCCTTGCACCGCAAGTTCCAAGATCAGGTCCCGCAACTTCTTGATGCCATAGAGGCTGATCCCTCCACCATTCCCGCGCCCGGCACCGGACTTCTTCTCGATAGCTGAGGTCCAGATGTCCAAATGCTCGGTGATCAGCTGGTTCACGTCCGTCATGCGTGCGCCCCGTTCAGTGCGTCGGACAAGATCGTCTTCAGTTGGTCACGTAGCGCCTGGATCTCATTTTGCGTGGTTGCGAAGTTTTCCAGCAGTTCGTCCGGGTCGTGATTGATCACATCGCCAACGTGCGGGTTCTTCAGGTCGAAGTTGTAGCCCCGGGCCGCGAGATCTTCAGCGCTGATTTTCCAGGCCTGATCAGTCTCGAAACGCGCTTGGAACCCATCGGTCTCATCACCCCACCAGTCGATCTCTGTCTGAAATTCCTCAAACTTCATCGGCCTGGTTTTGTTGTAGCTGGTCACACCCTCTGGATATGGGTGCTCGTAGAACCAGACATCCTTGGTCGGCGTGCCTTTGGTGAAGAACAGGATGTTGGTCTTGATGCTCGTGTAAGGGGCAAAGACCCCGTTTGGCAGGCGAACGATGGTGTGCAGGTTCGCCTCTTCCAGAAGGGCCTGTTTGAGCCGTGATTTCATCCCCTCGCCAAAGAAGAACCCGTCTGGCAAGACGACGGCGGCACGACCGTTGGTTTTCAGAAGCCGCAAAATCAGCGCCATGAACAGATCGGCGGTTTCCCGTGTGCGGTAATGGGAGGGGAAGTTGTTTTCGATCCCATCTTCTTCCATCCCACCAAAGGGCGGGTTGGTGACGATAACGTTCACACGGTCCTTTTCGCTGTAGTCCTTATACGGGCGTTCCAGGGTGTTCCCGTGAACGATGCTAGAGGGCGTGTCGATCCCGTGCAGGATCATGTTTGTCACGCAGAGCATGTGTGGGAGGGCTTTTTTCTCGACACCTCGGATCGATCCCTGCAGGACTTCTTCGTCGACAGCTGATTTGACGTATTTTGCCCGCTTGTGGTCAACGACGCAGGCAAGAAAACCTCCTGTCCCGCACGCGGGATCAAGCACGGTTTCATCCAGTTCAGGGTCTACTCGGTTTACAATGAACCGGGTGACGGCTCTAGGAGTGTAGAACTCGCCTGCATTTCCAGCGCTCTGCAGGTCCTTCAAAATCTGTTCGTAGATGCTGCCGAACGTGTGTCGGTCTGCAGTGTTGTTGAAGTTGATCTCACAGATTTTGTTAACGACCTGACGCATCAAGGTACCGGACTTCATATAGTTGTAGGCATCCTCAAACACCCCGCGTATCACCTGCGCTCGCGCGGCTTGCGGCCCATGTGTAGGTAATTTTTCCTTCAGCGTGGGAAATAGCTGAAGGTTAACGAAATCTGACATTGCGTCGCCAGTGATACCCTCCGGGTCCTTTGCCCACGAGCGCCAGCGGATATGTTCGGGAAGAGGTGATTGGTAATCATCCTCCAACAACTCCATTTCGGCTTCGCGATCATCAAAAATCTTGAGGAAAAACATCCAAACCATTTGCCCGATGCGCTGTGCATCGCCATCAACACCCACGTCTTTGCGCATGATGTCTTGAATAGATTTAATGATGCCGGATACGTCACTCATTTATGCGTCTGCCTGTTTGTAGATTTCTTGTTCAAGCTCTCTCAGGGCTTGTTCGTACTCGTCTTTACCTCCGAACACATCATTGATGATTTCAACGGGTGTTCCGATTGAATCGAAGGGCTGAAGGCGTAGCACTTTCGCACTTTCGATGGTGGTGATGCCTTCGTCTGCATACTTGTCCAACAAAGCCGACAAGACAGCCCGAGCTTGTTCACCATACTTCGTGAAATAGTCCCGCTTCGTCACGTTTAAGGCACGCTCCTTTCGCGTCAGCGGCGGCTGTTCATACGCAACATGACACAACAGATCGAAGTCACCGAAATCTTTACCAACCTCAGCTGCAAGGTTCTCGAGAAGCACGCCATGTTCTTCGAGTTCTTCGATGATGGCCTTTTTCTTGTCAGCATCGTTCCAAGTCCGGATGAAGTCGTCGAGAGACGCGTACTCCGAAAGAACCTGCTTCCGCGCGAAGTCCTTGTAGGATTCTGTGATCAGGTTTCCATCTGGCCCTAGATACTCAATCCGTTCTGCGATGATATTTGCGTCTACCCCGCTGACACGAATCTTGGTCGAGCCAACTGGATCGTCGCCGCCAGGACCGTCGTCATCGTCGTCGGGACCATCTGGTGGATCGGGCGGAACAGGGTCGTCATCGTCGCCTGGTGTGTAGATAACGACAGGGTCACCATCAAAATCAGGGTCCCGAAATAGGTCGGTAGCCCCTTTGAAATCCATAATCGTGAAGAAATACTTGTTGTGCTCCTCATCGATCCGCGTCCCCCGTCCGATAATCTGTTTAAAGGTGGTCATCGAAGAGATGGTTTTGTCTAGAACGATGATCTTGCAGGTCTTGGCGTCCACGCCTGTTGTTAGGAGTTCTGAGGTAGTTGCGATAACTGGGAACTTGCTTTCTGGATCGATAAAATTGTCCAGCTCTGCCTTGCCCTCCACGCTATCACCAGTGATGCGCATCACATATTTTGGATTGTCGAGAGCTAGCTCACCGGCTGCGTTAACAATCGCTTTTCGCATGCGTTCTGCATGGTCAATGTCCTCGCAAAATATGATCGTTTTGGAGAACGGATCGGTAGCCCTCAGAAGTTGCATTACGCGATTTGCAACGAGTTTCGTCCGCTGGTTTAGGACGAGAATTCTGTCCATATCCTGCCGATTGTACTCGCGCTCATCGATTTCTGCGCCCAGGTCATCGGTCATACCGGGTGGCGGTCTCCAACCTTCGATGTCCCGATCGATGTCAATCTTGACGACCTTGTATGGCGCTAGAAAGCCATCATCGATGCCCTGTTTTAGGCTGTACGTGTAAACCGGCTCTCCGAAGTATTCAGTGCTAGAGACATACTTCGTCTCCTTAGGTGTTGCGGTTAGACCGATCTGGATGGCACCCGAGAAATACTCGAGGATTTCTCGCCATGCAGCATCAGCTGCGGCGCTGCCCCGGTGGCACTCATCGATCACGATGAGATCGAAGAAATCTTGGGAAACAGACTTGAAAATCTTGTCGCTTTCGTCTGGACCGGTCAGTGCCTGATAGAGCCCAAGGTGTATCTCGTATGACGGATCAATCTTCCTGTTGCGCACCTTAGTCATCACGCTTCCGAACGGTTTGAAGTCGTTGACCAGTGTCTGGTCTACAAGAACGTTGCGGTCAGCTAGGAACAGAATTCGCTTCGCTTCACCTGCTTTCCAAAGCCGCCAGATGATCTGAAACGTCGTGTAAGTCTTCCCTGTTCCCGTCGCCATGACCAAGAGCGCACGCTTCTTATCATTAGCGATCGCCTCAATGGTCCGGTTGATCGCCTCAACCTGGTAGTAACGTGGCTCTTTGCCGGATGCGTCTTCGTGGTAGGGCTGGAGAACAAGTGCTTCGTCCTCATCCTTGATCCCACGGAAACTCTTGTAGCGCTTCCAGAGAACATCAGGTGCTGGGAAGTCTGCCAGAGAAAACTCGGTTTCGATGTCTTCACCGGTCTCGGGCACTTTGTTGTGCCCAGCAAACGCATCGCCGTTTGAACTGAAGGCGCTTGGAATTTCTAGGATTTCCGCATAGCCCAGCGCTTGCTGTATGCCGTGGCTAACACCGACGTTGTTATCTTTGGCCTCAACGACCCCGACTGGGACCGAGGGCTCCCAGGATAGAACGTAGTCCGCGAATTTCTTCTTCTTTTTGTTCCGTGAAGACAAGTTCCCACGGACTACCACGGGTCCGGGTGTTAGCGTGACCTCTCGACGGATTTGCGTCATTGGGTCCCAACCCGCATCGCGAATAGCCGGCGAAATGAAAAGATCGCAAATGTCGCTTTCGCTTAATTTCTTTTTCTCGCTGTCGTCCATGATAGCGACCTTTTGGGCTATTTCTTCAATGGGATGGCACCAGCATACCGTTTGAGTTGAAATCTGCTAGTTGAAACTTGGGTTTAGCCACCGACCCGATGCGGGTAAAGCTACTTGGATGAACTTTGTTTTTTATGACTCCGAAACCACCGGCACGGACACGACGTTCGACCAGATCCTGCAGTTCGCAGCGATCCTCACTGATGCTGACCTCAACGAACTCGACCGCTTCGAAACCCGCTGCCGCCTTCTGCCTCATGTGATCCCAGCGCCCGGTGCTTTGCTCGCCACACGTGTGAGCCCAGAGATGATGACGGACTCCAGCCTGCCTTCGCATTACGAAATGATGCTTCGGATTACTGAGAAGTTGCGCGCGTGGTCTCCCGCAGTATTTACCGGCTACAACACCCTCTCCTTCGATGAACCCTTGCTGCGCCAAGCATTCTACCAAACGCTACAGCCGGTTTATCTGA
Organism: Ruegeria sp. O4; assembly: GCF_056535125.1. Taxonomy (NCBI): domain Bacteria; kingdom Pseudomonadati; phylum Pseudomonadota; class Alphaproteobacteria; order Rhodobacterales; family Roseobacteraceae; genus Ruegeria; species Ruegeria sp. O4. The sequence continues at coordinate 155,917 of NZ_JBQERO010000004.1, forward strand.
CCAATACCAACGGCAACCAACGGGCGGATGTGCTGCGTCTGGCCCAGGCCACCGCAGCATTGGCCCCCAACGCTATGGCCGTGCCCATTAGCGCCAAAGGCAAGCCAACCCTGCGTCTCGATACACTGGCACCGGCCAACGGTTTCGCGCATGAAAACGCCCATGACGCTTTGGTGGATGTGGAGGCAACTATTTACATGGCGCGGCTGATCCGTGACAGCGCACCTGCTATTTGGAATTCCTTGCTGCCGCTGGTGGTCAAGGGCGAGGTCGCTAGTCGACTGGGCTCCGGTGAACCCAAGTGCATCGTCGAGTATCACATGGGGGTGCCGTCCGTTCGTGCCGTTGTCGGCTGTGGCCACCATCCAAAAAACCAAACCATGCAGGCTGCGTTTGATCTGCGTCGAGATCCAGCAGAAGTCTTGAACTTAAGTGAGGCAGAACTGTTGGAAGAGACGAAGGGACCCAACCGGGCGCTCCGCACCATCTACTCAAACAAATTGCCAGCATTGGTCGACGTAGCCCTAGCGCAAAACCTGCCAGCCGATATTGGCTTGCCGATGGCTGAGATCGTCCGCCGGGCCGCTGTGGTGTCCGCTGACGTTCAGTTTGCTGCGCGGGTGGGCAAGGCAATGGAACAGCGCTACCCGCCCTTCGAGCCAGCGGAGATCGTCGAGCAGCGCATGTATGAAGGTTTCCCAAGCCGTACCGACGGAAACCGAATGCAGGCGTTCCACGAGGCCGAGTGGCCCGAACGAGCGGAAATCGCCGAGTCCTTTGGTGACGACAGATACCGCGAACTGGCGCGGCGCATTGTGTTTGCGAATGCTCCAGATGCTTTGTCGACTGCGCGTCACAAACAGCTGCAAGCTTGGCTGAACAACCGCCGTCACGGGCGTGACGGTGTCGAAGCCGGGCGAACTTTGGCAGACGCAATGTCAGACCTGGAACAAGTTGAAAAAGAATACCCAGAAGGCAGTGAACCAATTACCGCCATAAAGCATTGGCTTGAAGCATTCTGAGTGCACTCGAGTTTGCTGGGCATAACACCAATTGGAAAACGCAGTTTTTGTACCGCCCTGAGGCCAAAACCAAACCCGGTAAACCCGTCAAACCCGGGCGCGACCTACTGCTCTAGGTTTGACAGCATTTTGCGGCGAACGGCCCTGTTGGGCGTTCCACAAGCATCGGGCTTACTCCGTTTGGCCGCTGGGGGGCCGCGCAAGGCCTTTGCGCCAATTTGGCACCCCCCGTACCTTATTTGTACGCTTCATGTGGCCCTGTGGGGCTGCGTGCGCTTCTTGGTTGCCGTCTGCTATGTTTCTATGGCGTGGCTTGAGTTGTCGCAATTTAGCTTGCCCAAAGCTTGGGATCTTACTGACTTGGTTTCGCTACTTGCTGTGACTGCCTGCTGAAATACCAGAACTATTGTAGAGCCACTTAATATTATGCTGGAAGTTCTCGTAACGCATTAAAAAGGTTAGATGTTTAGTGCGTTTATGGGGCAATAAATAGTAAATGGCACATGACACTACTGGCTGCATGTTGCCAGCCGTGGTGTGCAGCCCAGGCCGCTGGCCCAGTGGTGTCATGTGCCACTTATTATTATATTTTTATTATTATTATATTAATTAATAATAACAATAGCTTACGGATTTCACCGGATGGGCGGCTGCCTTCACTGGCATAACTGGGCGGTTTTCCAATTGGGCGCTTTGCGGGCGCCCAAAATCTCTATGTAGGTACCTTAGTAGGTGTGGATCTATGCAAAACTGCGAAGGATTGGGCGTTCTCTTTCAACTGGGCGAATACCTTGGTCCTTGAGTTCGTAATTCGACCAAACTGCTGGCCAATCGAACTCTCGTATGGATTCGCGTACAACTGGCTGCGTCATTGGCTCCCAAAACAATGAAGCAAGGTCCTGATCATCGGTTTCTACGAGTTCATTCAATGCCTCTTCTACTTCATTGCGCTTATCGGCTAAAACAACGCGTCGAAGCCAGATGCAGATCATCCATTCGAGGCCATATTCCAATTCTTTTGGGTTCTTGAACAAGTAGATCATACATGCCTTGGGGTTCGCCTTAGTCTTCCCCTTCAGTTTGCGAGGGTCATACGCAACGGCTTGGAGAATAGTCGATCCAAGGTTTCTTTTGGTGACTATGGCCTGATCCCAAAACAGATACGCGTGCAGCTCTGATATGGGCGTTCCATTCACAAACTCCTTCCTTACCCAGCGGTAGAGTTTTGTTTGGCAGATTATATTTTTTTCACAGTAAACATCATACTGTGACTCTGGCGATGAAATGTGGGTCCTGAACGCGAGCTTTTCTCCATTTTCGTCAAAGAGCGGCCGCCGAGGTTGATGCTGATTAGGATAGTTCATGTCTTCAGTCCTTATGTGTATGAAACCATAGCTGTCGATCGATTTGACCTGGGCGAGTTTGAAATCGGATGTATCAAACTGCCTTCCTGCAGTTCGGCTCGTGTAATGGGCCATTTGCCGGGATCGATGCGCCGAAGGCTGTCAGTGGTTCGTTTGCTGTTTTGATTGAGTGGTTTCTACGTCATGCGCAGAAAGCCAAGCGTCAACGTCTTCCCACCGATACCAGACAATGCCACAGGGTTTTGTGTATCTCAGGCCGGTGCCGTTGGATCGCATCTTTTCCCAAAAGCTCTTGCTGGTGCCTGTCAAGTTCGCGAGCGTTGCAGTATCGATCAATCTTCTTGCTGTTTTGGGCACCTTTGCCACCTCTTGCTATTTAGGTGGCTTCCTAATTGTCACGTTCTTTTTATTAGGTATGCGGCTAAACGGTGGGCGCCCAACTTTTACCCAGACAGAATACATCTCTCCGGCATTGAATTTTTTGACGTAATCTCTCGGATCGCCATCAGAGCCGTTAGAAGCGGGCTATCGATGTCGATACTGTAAACACGCTGATAGCCACGGATCGACAAATACAGGTCAATATCCATCATGAATTCTCCTGCGTAGAGACGGCGTGTGCGCTCATCCAAGCCTCGAGGTCTGCCCAGCGGTACCAGACAAGATTGCGCACTTTGATGTACTGCGGGCCTTGGCCCCGCATGCGCATCTTTTCCCACGTGCTCTTGGATGTGTCCGTGATCCGGGCAAGCTGAGCAGTGTTCAGAAGCGACAGCCTCTCTGGTCCCTTGGCGTTGCATTCCGGCTCAAATTCCTGCCACCTTTTCTGGCGGTATGAGCAGTTCAGTTTCAGATTTGTCATTGTGACAGTCCTACCTTTTCGGTGAGCGGCGCAGCACAGTGCAGCGCCACATCAAGCGAGTGCCTGATGTGAAGAAGGATCGCCTTTTGGCCTTGAAGCAGCATTCCGGAAGGCTGTGGGGACCGTCTGTACATTTCGGAGTTTTTGCAGGTGCAAAATCGGAAGAAGTGGTCGATACCGTTGCACTTGCGAATAGAGATTTCGCCCGCCAAAGCGGTTATTAGCCTATGAGATAGGATTGCGGGTCATGCCGCTGTGTTGTCGTTCTGGATAGAAAGTTCGACGAGCCGCAAAATACGGTCAGCAACGGCTTCCACCGGGCCCCTGAGCCGCTCGGGTTGACTCACGATGTAGCCAGCGGTCACGTCTCCAGAGAGGCGATGATTTAGCAAGCGTTTCAACGCGTAATGCGGCACGTCTAGGCTTTCAGCGATAGTCACAAAGGTGCGGCGAAGGTCGTGCAAAGTAAAGCTAACACCGGATCGCTGTTCTACGCGCGCTGTAAATTTTTTAGTTTCAACGAGGTGCCCGGTTTTACCCTTTCCCGGGAATACCCAGGGTGACGAGCCGACTATCCTTCGGCGCTCGACCAGCAAATCGAGGATGAAATCTGCCAGAGGAAGGTCGAGCGGGTCTCCGTTTTTGGTCTTTGGAATGTGCAATGAGCGGCGCTCTAGGTCTATGTATTCCCACCGAAGACTGGCAATCTCGTTTCTTCTCATTCCGGTAAACAGGGCCAGAAGCAGGAAGTCGCGCGAATAATCAGGTTCAGCCATGACCGCCGACCACCAAGACGGAAGTTCATGGGACAGGACTGCGCTTCGCCGACGCCGTTCGGGGAACCACGCTCTCGCCTGAGTTAGAATGGTCACTGGATTTGGCGGAAACTCGTCGTAGGCGGCAGCTGTCACGTTATAGATTGATCGAAGATGTCGCATTACATTGTTTGCGGTGACTTCACCGTGATGCTTTGCGATGTGCTGATGGCGTTTCAGGACCATCTGCCTGGTAATGGATAAAATCGGCGCACGCATCCAATCCTTCAGATAGAGACTGATAGTTCGGGTGTAGCGATCCAGGGTGCTTGCCGCCAAATTGGGGCGAACGCATCTGAAGCGCTCAAAAGCCTGAGCAAGTGTCACGGCTTCCTGGGCAACGCGGCGTTTTTCTTGGTTTGGGTCTACACCGCTCGCCATTTCGCTGAGCGCCGCCAAGCTGCGGCGCCGGGCTTCGTCAACGCTTAGTACATCTGCGCGGCCGAGCGTAATACGGCGTGTGCGTCGGTTTACCTGACCCTCAACAAAGAAGACCTTAGAGTTCGAGCCAACCCTGACGCCGAAGCCACGCAAGGTGGTATCCCGGTACAACTTTTGGCCGGTTTCAGTGTATGGTAGCGCGTCAATCGCACGCTTAGTGAAATGCAATTTTGTCATCGAGACCTCCATCTGGCCTCAACTCAAAGTAGGTCATGATTTTCGAAATTACAATCATTATCAGAGACTTATCAGTTTTTCGGTTCGCAAAAAGCGACACCTGTCCAGGCTAGTTCGGTCTGATTTTCGCCGGGTCGATGATTTGGTTCTCCGTGCCCAACGCCTGAACTTGCACATAACTGGGGGCTGCGGCCAAAGGGTATGCAGGCCTCGAAAAACAGGACTAGTCAGCTTGCATATTTCGCCACCGACTATCTGCTTTGGCTTCTGCTCCAAGTATCTTTTCGGCGACGGAGTCGCGATACTGGCCTAGTAGATCGGTTCGACTTCTGCAGGTATTGATCAACTCCATTTCTAAGGCGCCGCTCAGAAGTTGAGCATTGAGAAAGAAGGCTGCCGAGCCTGCTTCAAACCGACTTGGCGGTATGTCTGCTGGGTCTATTCCAGTCCCATCGAAGGACATGTCCAAGGGCGCTTCCCAATCGCCAAAGACTTCTTGGAGCAGACCAGAACTGACTTCTTCCCATGCCCAATAATCGTTACTACAGCCATCACGAAATCTGGCATTGGGAAGCTTGAAGTCCATGAGTTGTACGTGAGCATCTTCGCGCCCGGTTATTCCAGGTCCGCCGATCTCAAGACCTCCATCCCTTTCATCGAAGTAGGCGCCTTTGAGAACCAGTTCACCGTCCTTCCTTCTGTTGGCATCAAGGCTGCTTCGGAACTCCAGCAACGGACCCGGTTCGCCAGTACGCCCAACGGGGGCAATGGCTAAACGAACTTCAAGGACCATACTTGCATAAACCTCGAGCTCTCCGCCGTCGCTGAAACGGAGTTTTGCTTGGCTTTGTTCCCCTAGGGGCGCAGTCCCGAGCAGGACCGAAGGAATAGGTGGAAGTTCACTAGGGTGAGCTTGGTATCCAGCGAGGCCGACGGAACAACCGATCAGGTCGATTGGCCGCGCAGCACAAACAATTTGATCGGTCCTGTAATCGTATCGGCCATTTCCTTGTGTCGCCTCCGCCCAATAAAAATCGAGGTTTGATTGCTTTGCGACCGCTCCGCTCATGGCCCGCAGCTGTTGGGCGAGGCGCGCCCATTTCTCTTCTTCCCACCTTGTCAGAAATTCGCGGTCCGCACCGAATGTGCAACCTTCAAAGACTTGGCAGATAAATGGGGCCGCTGACTCTTTGCGAAGCAGGGCGATGGCCTCGGCGATCTCAAAATACTTGCCTGGCTTCTTTGCCAACCGCTCCCTGCGCGATCCGCTCGCGTCCTTGGGAAGAGTGTAGGTATCGAGGCGTTTGGTTGAGTCAGTGATGTTTCCGCCACCGAGCCCTGCCGTGACTACGACATCCCGCTTTGTCAGATCCCCAGTGGCACACACTTCTTCCAAGAGGTGGTGAAGATTGGACGCAGCAAGCGCTTGGTCATCTCTTGAAAAAACTTGGTTCTTGTCTCGTGCCGCTCGAAGTTCAGAAGCGCGCTTCTCTTTTGGAACAAGAGACAAAGGCACTTCGGCCTGCACTGTTGTGTTTGCCGTCGATTGATCGGATGTCCTCTGTGCCGTGGTCATTTTTGATGTTCTCCTTAAAAAAAACTGCACAGAAAATATCGAACTGCGAACGCTTCTTCCTTCCGAACAGACACGAAGAGCGCAGCAAGATTTCGGAATATTGATGGCCAAAATTCGGAATTTTGGCGCTGAAAACACGTATCTCACGCATGCGCGCGCGAGTAGGTAACAATGAGATCAGGGGTTAAACAGATACCTCCATCCGGTCCAAGAAAACGTGGTCCGAGCGCACCTTTAGCTTGGCAGGCGAAAAAGCCATACATGGGGGCGGGTTACCCAGCTTTGGTCAGCTATCGGGATTTTGTGTAGCCAGCACGAATTGCCGTTAATGCAAACACACGGGTATTTTCTCCGTGCTGTAGCCTGTTCCACACTCGAGAATTTACAGCGTCATCGTTGTCAATGCTTCTTCCTGAGCAACCCAACAAGCTCCGGGATCGACAGCCAAGGTCTTTTCGCGTGAATCATGCGATGGCAGTTGGCGCATACAAGGGTGAGGTCAGAAAGCTTTGTCTTGTCGCCCGGCTTCATTTCAGAAACTGGCACCGTGTGGTGGCACTCGATGAAGCCTTCCCCCCGATCGCCATAGGCCGCAGCGAAGTCAAAGTTGCAGGCTTCGCAGTAGAGGCGCCCGTGCTTCTTTAAGAATTGCTTCTTCTTACTCTTGGCAATCTTTGTATCGCGCTCACGGTAGCGGTGAAACCTGGTAACCAACGCACCTTCGGCCGCCTCAGCCACCTCTGGTTCCCCAGTATCTACCGCACCTGCCGAAGGTGTGGCGCCAGATTCCAAAGATTTCAAAACTTCACGTATGGATTGCGCGGCCTTGGCCAGTTCTTCAGAAGAGAGGTCCCAAACTTCTTGTTCGACGGCACGAGGCTTCCGGCCCAGACCCTTCCCAACATACTCCGGGTCGTACTTTTTCAGCTCCATAAGCTTCATGTAGACACCGTTTGGGTTCCGGAAGGTCTCGTCGCCGTGCAGCCCTAGGCTTGCGGCGAGTGATCTGATCTCATCCGCCAAGCTCATAAGTCTGTTATCTGTTTTGCCTGGAATTTGAGGAGCAAATTTCTTGTAGAATTCTGTCGCGAGGATCAGTTCATCTCGCGTCCACAGTGGGTTTCTAGTCCTCTCTTCAATTTCAACGATGTCAAAATCGAATCGTTTCAGGACACCTGCAGCTCCATCTTTGCCACCTGAAAAGGCCGAGTTCGCTAATGGTCCTACCTCAGGCAACACATAGCCGTGGGCCGCGCCCACGATCGCCTTTGAGTCAAAGTCCTCGCCGTTAACCCGAAGCAGGTAGCGCGTAGATTTCCCGAACCCGTACTTCTTAAGAAACGCATTCTGCCCAATGGTACGGTATTCTTCGACCGCCTTGAGCACGGAGTCTTTGGTTACATCTGAAAGTGCCATGTGTTCACGCTTGCAGAGGGCTCCGTATTGTTCAACCGTCACCTAGCTTTCCGACAAGGAACTCTGCAAGGGAATTTTGCGAAGGGATTCAACGACCTCAGCACTAGATTGGCTGAGATCGATTGTGACAAGACGTACCCGATGCCCCTGGATTAGAGCTGTTTCGTCTATGTCTAGGCTGATTGAGGGGTACAAGAGCATGCCTTCAGTGGTCAAAGACAAGGCATCGCTCTGCACTTCCTGGCTCCGAAGATACGCATAGAGTTGGTACAAATGATTGGTCTTGAAGCGCGCGCCGCCATACTGCGATTTTGTTAGAACGTCGGTGAATTTGGTGTCGACTACTATCCGGCGATTTTCACGATCGTTCTGTAGTACAATGTCCGTGATCATGATCGGAAGGTAATCAACAATACCTGAAGATGCCGACTCAACTGGCCAGCGGTACTGTTTACCCGGAAAAACGCGCCATCCATCTTCCCTAGAAAGCTCTGCCTCAAAGAAGTTGCCGACGGCCTTTTCGAAAAGGTTTCTGAATGCGATTTCGTCACGCTGAATGCGCAAGGCTGAACGAGAGCCCTCAAGCTCTGTCGGCAAGATCAGGTCGAACACGGCGCGCGCGAGAGAGATCATCAATCGATCCTCGCCCTGATGCCGCCCAATCTGGTCCGCCGCAATTTCCGATCTTGAAGGTTCGCTGCCGACCACTCCTGCACGTCCAAGAGAATGGGAGAGGCCACGGCATCTGTGGGCCAGTTCGATGTCGTCGATCCAACTGGCGAGACTGTCAAGCGCAGCTTTCACCAGCCGATTTCGGGGCGTGTCGATCGTCAGTTCTTCGAAACGGCAAGCAACTTCACCCTTTCGAAACAAATCTCTAGACACGGATCGCAGGATATCAATCCGCCCACGCACACGGCGAAGCACCTCATCGCGGCGATGATATCCGAAGCTCAAGTTTCGGCGCAGTCTCTTTTCCGTTGCGAAACAGAGCAGCCTTGCGACCAGAGTTTTAAAATCTGGTGACTGTTCAATTTCGGCTTCAAAGCGGTCCTTAAATTGCGCAAGTCCGGAAGCATAAAGAAACAACAACCAAACGTTTCGCACCGGGATCTTGTTTAGCACTAGCGGCGCTTCGTTGTTTTGCTCTTGCTGTGAAAGAAGCGCTTCCATCAAAACCCTTCGAGCAAACGATGTGCTGAGGCTTTTGCCTTGTCCGCGTTGTCGAACCAGTATTCATCCAAAAGTGGACCGATCTCCGTTTCGACAATCTGTCTGAACCAATAACGGGGATCTTTGATTTTTTCGCCAGGCGCAGGAGTTACATAACTGTGTCCAACTTTGAACTGCGCTCCAAGTGACCTGTCGCTCGCGATCTCCTCGTTCAGCTCCTCCATGCGTGACTTAATGTCTGAAATGGTAGAAGCATCCATCCCAGATTTTTCAACGCACCAGTCATACCAGGCGTCGTTGAGCATAGTCTCAAGTGTGACGAAAGCGAAACGCCTACGCAGTGCGAGATCGACGAGGGCCAATGAACGATCGGCGATATTCATTGTGCCGATCACATAAAGATTGTCAGGAATAAAGATGCGTTCAACATCATCTAACCGGTAAGCAAGCTCGATGGCTTCATCTTCACGACGTTTGTCTTTTTCAAGAAGCGTTAACATCTCACCGAAGATCTGAGCAGGATTACCCCGGTTGATTTCCTCGATTATTACAATGAATGGGCGGTCGCGTTCTGCACGTGCGGCCTCAACGGCTTCTAAGAAAATGCCATCTGTAAGTTTGAGATGGCCATTTCCATCGGGGCGCCAACCCCGAACGAAGTCCTCATAAGATAGCGATGGGTGAAACTGAATCGAACGCATTCGTTTTCGTATGATCTTGCGATCCCGCGTGCCGATCAGCGCATATGCAAGCCGTTTCGCGAGCCAGGTCTTTCCGGTGCCCGGCGGCCCCTGAAGAATCAGGTTCTTCTTATCCGACAGGCGCAAGAGTGCGCGCGAAAGCTCGTTTGCCGGAAGGAAACAACCGTCCGAAACAATATCATCGGTTCCATATGGATCGAATTGCGTCTCTTCGTTGTCTGTCTCGGCCTCTTCTTCTTCTCGCTCAATTTCACTGATGGTCTCAGCCGGAGCGCTATATCGCTTCGCCCAATATGGTTGTTTCAACCAAAAGTCGTAGTCCTGTTTATGATCGCCAAACGCAAACCTGATCAGCCTGCGGCTATCATCGGTTGGATCGGCCTGCACGATTGTGGTCCGGTATGTGTAAAAATACCATTCCTTAGGTGGGTCGAGCCGCGTCCATTCTACGCCAACCGTGCGTCCGTCGGTTGTGGTCTCAGTTACCGTCCCGATCGCCTTTATCCGCATGCACGACACATGTTTGTCGCGGTTATCGAAGGGTAGGCCGTACTTTTTTACGAAAGACGCTTTGATAGCTATTCTATCACCTGGCTTCATTCGAGCGACGTGATCGGCGAACTTTTCATCATATCCGTTCTGCCAGATACCTTCGCTCAGAAAGCGCTCGGTCTGGTCATCACTTCCATCCCAAACGGCACCCACGAACCAGAATTGGCGATTGGGATCGTCAAATAGGTCGCCATCCAGATCTTCTGATGGCGCAGGCTCCTCTTCTGTATCTGTTGTTGTTTTGAATCGGGCATGAATATCGCGAAAGATTGCCAGCGCACTATCCTGATCAAGATGCGTTTCTCTACCCTCAGGTGTGAGCTGCCAAACACCGCGTTTCTTGTTGTCGACAAGCCCCGCCTTAACCAAGTAAAAACGAGCCCAGCCAACTGAGTTCTCGAACTTTGATTGCCCATTTTTGTTTACGGCGTTGATTTCTCCTTCTTCGATGAACGGACTTTTTTCCATCCATTCATAAACAGCCTTTGGTTCAGCCGATCCCCCAAGATCACGCAGTGCATCCAGAACAGGCCCAAACAATCGAACGAACCTGGGACCGGCAGCGGACGCAGGACCATTCAGATCAGGAGTGTCGATCTCCAACTCGTCAGGAGCACCTGGCGCCCATTCAAATAGCGCTCTTTGTTGCTCTTCGACAAAGACAGCTGGATCCGGGACATCAAATCCAAATTCCTTAGCTGCTGTGATGAAGCCCTCTCTTGCTGAACCATCGAGCGTGCCGTCTTCAACGTTCTGTTGATTGACAACGATGGAGCTGGGCATAGGCCAACCACGTTCAGCAGCGATCTTTACCAGAGCGCCCAAGTGGTGGTTCATTTTGTATCGAACCTTCTGCCAGCTGGCGTCATTAGCCTTGGCTAGATCGCCATAGCTTATGAAACGTTCCTGACGAGCTGCGTCCAAAATGGCGCGGTAAGTTTTTTTCAAATCTAAGTTTTCGGTCATACTTGTAAGTCTATGGAAGGACTCTTTGATTGGGTAGCTATTTCAGGGGGTTGGTCCTGACAGATTCACATGATTGTCCATCATGAAGAGCTGCCGCCGGAATAAAGGCGATGCAAAAATGCGGTGTGGTTTCTGCCTTCCAAATCATATTGGCTCGCCAACTCCCTCTGAACCGGAGCGGTTTACAAGCTAGAAGCGCTGAAACCCGTCGATGGGGTGGGGTTGCCCGGATTTGCAGTGTTTACAGGGTTTGGTGCGGCCTGTTGCGCTGGTGCAGCAAGTTTACGCACCTGTTCTTAGGTTATTGCCTTACTACCGTCTGTTTTTGCTGTAGAAAATTGGTGGGTAAGAACCGGAGCAATTTTTTTTCGCACTATGACACCAACTGAGAAGAACGAGATAGTGCGAAGCTGGCTTGCTGGCCTGGTGTTTGGCCTTCTGGGGCACAGATACAGAGGCATTGCGGTTTCGAATTCTGGGGTAACACTACTTTCTCGAGCTCCCAGAAAATTTTCGTTCACGGACATTACGCGCTCCCTGCAAGTAACCAAGACCTTCGGCAAGTCGTCGGTGATTGTAACCATCAGGGGTGGTGAGGAGGTCAAAGTGGCCGGCTTTAAGAGGTCAGATGCGGCCGACTTCGTCACATCGGCCAACACTGCTTGGCGGCGACACTTTGTCGAGCAGGTCGACCGCTCTGATGGAGAACTACGAACTCTGGCTGAAGTGGTTGGACGTTTGGATCAGCCGAAACGATATCCCTCAGCGTGCCTTCTCCAACCATTCTTGGAGCGCACAAATGCTGTGGTTGGGAGACTGCCAGCCGAGATACCCAAAGGTGTCCTGCCACCAGAACAGCAGATAATCCTGGATCGAGTTAGGGAGTTTCAGAGAGAACCAGTGCGATTGCGCGACGATGCAATCAAGACATTTACTGACGCCGAGCTCGGCCAATTCGAAGACTTTTTCAACACGATCGAGTCAAACCCACTGACGCCGGAGCAGCGACTAGCAGTTGTTGCTGATGAAGACGCTACACTTGTTCTTGCTGGAGCGGGTTCCGGTAAGACGAGCGTGATCGTCGCCAAAGCCGCATATCTGATACAAAGTGGGATCCGACAGCCCGATGAAATCTTGCTTCTGGCGTTCGGAAAAGATGCGGCCGCCGAAATGGCCAGTCGTATCGAAGAAAGGGCAGGGGCAAAGGTAGACGCGCTGACCTTCCACGCCCTTGGCAATAGTATCATACGGCAAGTCGAGGGCGGTGCTCCGGCGTTAGCGGCCCATGCAAGCGACGACAAGCAATTTGCAGTGGTTCTGCGTGACATTCTCTTCAACGACATTGCGAAGCTACCTGTGCTTGGAGGGCTACTTCTGAAGTGGTTTTCGGAGTTCTATTGGCCTTACAAGAGCGAATGGGACTTCAAAACAAAAGATGAATATTACCAGTACGTTGAATCGCATGAGCTTCGGACGCTCCAAGGCGAGCTGGTGAAAAGCTTCGAAGAGTGGGAAATTGCCAACTGGCTCTACTTGAATGGCATCGCCTACGAGTATGAGCCAGACTACGAACACGATCTCCCGGAGAACGACAGGACGGCTTACACACCGGATTTCCGACTGACTGAAAGTGGTATCTATATTGAGCATTTCGGCGTTCGGATGTCCCAAGGACCGAACGGAGAAGCCAGGCTTACAACGGCACCTCACGTCGATCGCAACGAATATCTTGAAGGCATGGAGTGGAAACGAAAGGTCCACGCCGAACATGAAACAACTCTGGTCGAAACCTTCAGCTACGAACGTGTTGAAGGTCGTCTGACAGAGGCGCTGGAAGAGAAGCTTGCGCCTTACGCCACCCCCAACCCAATCCCACCTGAGCAGGTTTTCGAACAACTGACGGAGATGGGTCAGGTAGACGCCTTTACGCAAGTCCTTGGCACCTTCCTTCGGCATTTCAAGAGTTCCGGGACGAGCATTTCGAACTGTCTAGACCGGGCGAAAAAGTCCCGTGATAAGGCGCGCGGCGCGGCGTTCTTGAAAATCTTCGAGCCAGTGCTTGAAGCCTATCAAAACCGATTGGGCGACCGCATCGACTTTGAAGATATGATCGTTCGGGCGACGGATCATGTAAAAGCGGGTCGCTACAAGAGCCCCTACCGCCACCTTCTGGTGGATGAGTTTCAGGATATTTCTGAAGGAAGAGCGAGCCTGTTGAAGGCCCTCAAAGCGCAACATCAGGACGCACGGGTTTTTGCAGTTGGGGACGACTGGCAGTCGATTTATCGGTTCACTGGATCAGACATTCATCTGATGAGAGACTTCGGTGAAGAGTTTGGCGGCGTTTTTGCAGGGGCATCTGGTATGCACAGCTCGGTTGATCTTGGGCGTACATTTCGAAGCGTCGACAAAATCGCTTTACCCGCTCGGACATTCGTTCTTCAGAACCCGTCGCAAATCACAAAGCAGGTTATTCCGGCAGACAAATCCGAAACCCCGGCAATTAGGGTTGCACACTACGGGTGGGGTCAAGAGATTGATGCGCTCAAGTCTGCACTTGAAGATATCGAAGCCGCCACCAATGAAAGCGAAACATCGGTTCTCTTGCTTGGTCGCTATAACTTTCTGCGCCCAGAAGAGCTGCCCCAGCTGCAAAGGCGTTATCCAAACCTCGCTCTCAAGTTCATGACAGTGCATCGCTCAAAGGGATTGGAGGCAGATCACGTAGTGGTACTCAAAGCCGCCTCTGACCGCATGGGGTTCCCGTCTGAGATTGTGGATGATCCTTTGTTGGATCTCGTTCTCCCTAAGCCAGAGGAATATGACCACGCCGAGGAAAGGCGGTTGTTTTATGTCGCCCTAACGCGCGCAAGGAAAACCGTGACTGTTCTGGCAGATCGCCAGAGGCCTTCGGTCTTTGCACGTGAGTTGGTTGATAACCCCGACTATGGCGTGGTTGAGCTTGGTGAAGCGGGCATTGCCGAGCACCGGTGCGGTGCATGCGGGGGCAGAATGCTGGCGCAAACCTCAAAAAAGGGGAACCCGTACTTTCAGTGTGAACACCGAAAGCTCTGTGGCGAGATGCTTCGACCGTGCAACGAGTGTGGCAAAGATCTTCCGATTGAAGACAAAGCCCATCCTGGAACTCTAGTCTGCAGTTGTGGTGCTACCTTTCCAGCCTGCCCAGAGTGTTCCGATGGATGGTTGGTTGAGCGAAAGGGTAAATGGGGCAAGTTCCTTGGATGCGTTAAGTATCCGGACTGTAAAGGTAAGCAGAGCCCAAAGGGATCAAAGCGTACTCGGTCGGGGAAGGAAGTTGTCAGACCTCAGAAGGCGAAAGATGACCCAAATCAACGCGCTTTGCAGGAGCTACTCGACAGTGGGAAAATCCGCAATGTTCAGGGACTAGTGGACTACGTCTCGTCTCAAGAATGGTCACTGAAGCGGGATAAGAGGCGCGCGCCCGATGGACGCTACATGATCGGTATCCGCACCGCCCCATACGAGATTTTCCGTGTTCGCACCGAATTTGACCCGTCATCCGCCTATCTTCCGAGATCGAAACACGGCCGAGCGGAAAAGGGATGAGCGATAATGGGTGAAGGGGGTTTTGCGGTGTCCGCGAGACTTTGAATCACCAGGCGGATACTTTGACAAAGATGGCGCTTGTGAATTCACCAGTTGGCCCGAGGTCCCTCGCCAACTCCTTCGAAGCTGGACACGCAGCTGGGCCGCCTGTCTCGACACCCGTCGATGGGGCGGGGTCATTTAGTAGGGGTTTACATGTTTGGCCGGGTTTGCTGGCGCTGCCAGCGATCAAATCACCCGTGTACAACACATGGAAAAGTTGGCAGCGGTCTAGTCGCGGAGGCAGAAGGCCATCAGACGGAATAGCCTATCGCGCCCATGTATGATTGACTTAAATGGATAGGTAATCGGGTTGCAACATGACGGCATTGTCTAATGACGAATTGCAGGAGCTTCAGAATGAAGTCCAACGATTGTTGGGTCAATGTCTGCTTCGACTTCAACAGTACGAACGTTTGATCAAGGCCATCATCGCCCAACAGCAAATCTCTGGACCAGTCCATGACTTAGAGAGGATGCAGGCTGCACGCACAGCCGACTCCGCCCGAAAGACGCTTGGAACCTTAGTAGGTGACCTCCTCGGATCATGTATCGTCGCCGACCAGACCGACCCTCCCTTGAACCCAGGGGCCGACTCCTTAGAGGATACCAATTCAATAAGCATAGGGACTCAAATCGCCTTATCGGACGCCGATTTCGAGAATACAGAAAACAGTCTGAGAGAGTTGGTGCTCCTTCGTAACGACTTGGTCCATCATTTCATTGATCAGCACGACCTTGAGAGCTTGGACGGATGCCGTCTTGGCTGCGATGCCTTGGTTGATGCCTTGGCCAAGATCGATCACCGCTTCAATGAACTTCGGACCTGGGCTGACGACATGGGGAAGATACGCGGCCTGATGGCACAGATCGTCCAATCTGATCAGTTTCGCGACTTTGTGGTCACTGGGAGCTTACCAGATGAGAACGTTCGCTTGCCCAACACAGGTATCCTGCGCGCCTTACAAGAGGCAGCCGGCGAGTTAGCTCTCGATGGATGGACAACCGTGTCAGAGGCTGGCGGATGGATTGCCGCACGTTATCCTGACCAAGTACCCGAGAAGCATGGATACGCCAGTTGGCGGCAAGTAGTGCATGAGGCCCGCATTTTTGAACTTCGATACTTGGAGAGAGGAGGGCGGCGAGCTGCATGCTACCGGGAAAAGGTGGAGCGTCACTACGAGCAATCGATGCCCGAATGTCCTGTCAGTTAGTAGGGGATTAGTAGGGGATGTACGTCAAACGTTCTCTTGCATCGTCCAGCACCGTCCAAAACCGGTACGAGAATTAGTAAAGCAATCATAATGGTTTATGCGGGTTCGGCGGGCCTGGTCCGGTTACGTCCAACACATGGACGGCAAAATTCGTAATGATGGGGTCGGGGGTTCGAGTCCCTTCAGCGGCACCACAAGTTTCAGTATCCACGCTTTGACGCAAACCCTTCGACTTCCGGTCGGGCCCGATTCAGTGCGGAGAATCGTGTTATGATATTGGCAAGCACTGCGTTTTCTATCACCGTACCATATCGTCTGGTCGACCAAGTATCGCTATAAGGTGCTGACCGGTGCGGTGCGCCTGCGGGTGCGCGCCATCGTCCGTCAGGTCTGCCACGAGAACGAGGTCGACATCTTGCGCGGGGTGTTGTTGAGCGATCCCGTGCATTTGTTCGTGTCGGTGCCGCCGAAGATTGCCATCTCGGGTCTGGTGCGCAAGATGAAGGGCCGTTCGTCTCACAAGGTGCAACGGGAAATTCCCGCGCTGCGCAGCCGCTACTGTGGACGCCGGTTCTGGGGCTGGGGGTATTTCTCAACCACCGACGGCGCCATCACCGAGAACATCGTGCTGCAATACCTCGAAAACCATATCGCCGATCCTGCCGACGCCAATCTGTAGTCGTTTAGTCCCGGCATCATATGAATTGAGGATAAGTGTTTGATATTGTGCCTTGGCTTAGACAATCACCTCGATCGCCTCCTGAGCGCCAACGCCAAACACCCGCTTATAGCGTTCGATCTGGTCCTTCGGGCCCATCGCCTTTTCCGGGTTGTCCGACAGCTTTACCGTCGGGCGTCCATTGGCGGATACGGCTTTGCAGACCAATGAGAACGGTGCCAGCGAGTCATTTGGAACCAGACCGCGGAAATCGTTGGTCAGCAAGGTACCCCAGCCAAAGGATACTTTGGTGCGGTCAGCAAACTGCGCATGCAATTCCTGGATTTTGTCCACATCCAACCCGTCCGAGAAAATGATCCGTTTCTGGGTCGGGTCTTCACCGCGCGCTTTCCACCAGTCGATGGCCACCTCGGCGGCGGTGGCCGGATCACCGCTGTCGATGCGAATACCGGTCCAGCCCGCCAGCCAGTCGGGTGCGTTGTCCAGAAAGCCCTTGGTGCCGTAGGTATCGGGCAGAATGATGCGCAGATTGCCGTCATGTTCGTCATGCCAATCGCTGAGAACGTCATAAGGGGCCTGTGCCAGTTCGGCATCGGTGTCGGCCAGCGCGGAATAGACCATCGGCAGCTCATGCGCGTTGGTGCCGATGGCCTCAACCTCACGCCGCATCGCGATCAGGCAGTTTGAGGTTCCGGTAAACGCGGGGCCAAGCCCTTCGATCATCGCCTGCACGCACCAATCCTGCCACAGGAAGGAATGCCGTCGCCGCGTGCCGAAATCGGCAATCCCCAGACCGTTGATCGTGCTCAGCTTTTCGATCTTTTCCCACACGCGGGTCATCGCGCGGGCATATAGCACCTGTAGCGCAAACCGGCGCATGTCGTTCAGCACAGCACGCGAGCGCAGTTCCATCAGCACCGCCAGCGCCGGAATTTCCCACAACATGACTTCGTGCCATTTGCCTTCAAAGGTCAGTTCATACTGATCGCCTTTGCGTTCAAGGTGGTAGGGCGGCAGGCGCATATTCTCGAACCATTCCATGAAATCGGAACGGAACATCTGGCGTTTTCCATAGAACATGTTGCCCCGCAGCCAGGTGCTTTCCCCCCGGCTGAGACTAAGCGAACGGATATGATCCAGCTGTTCCCGCAGCTCGCCTTCATCGATCAAACGGGCCAAAGGCACGTGATTCGACCGGTTGATCAGGGAAAACACCACATTTGTTTGGGGCTTGTTTCGAAACACTGACTGGCACATCAGCAGTTTGTAGAAGTCTGTGTCGATTAAAGACCGGACAATCGGGTCAATCTTCCATTTATGATTGTAGACGCGGGTCGCGATGTCGACCATGGGGAACTCCTGCGATTTCCGTAGTTAGATCAATCGACAACGGGAATGGCAAGAGTCGCTGATTTGGTGACAATGCCAGCATGACGTCACAATACGGGCATATTGTGCATTGTTTTCGCCGGTTAGTGAGAGAAGGGGATGGAAAGACGAAACTGAGTTTGTGAATGGGTCTCGAGTACGATTTTGATATTGTTAATGTAGCACTGAACGAAATTGACCCGGAGAAGCTGGGGTCAGACTCTGATGTGGAACGCCAGGTGTGTGCGGTGTTTCGCGACATCAGAACAGCAGATGCGCTACGGGGAACATCGCCGAAAATCCGCAAGATTTTCCTGGATGCCGGGTTCAGCCTCGAGTCGCGGAACAGCGGCATCGTGCCCGGTGTGTTTCCGGCCGAAGATCAGGTGGACCGGGTCAGGATTCTGCGTTCTCTGTTTGAGAACATAAAATCGCGCGGCGTTCAGGGGGAGTATTGCGGCGAATTCAACCTGTGGGATTTTCTGCATTACATTCGGATGGCGCAGCCCATGGCCGGGATCGTGCGTACGCGTCAGGTGCGCAAACAGCCGCCACAGCAACAGCAACCCGTTTCGGACCGTCGGCGTTCTATTTCGGGGCGTATCGGGCTGGCGTTTGGGCTGGCCGTTGTTTTGTTTGTGACGATCAAACTGCTGGCAGCTGCCGGGGCGACACCTTAGGCCAGCGTAACACCGGCGTCGCGCATGGCCTGCTCGGCGGCAGCCAGTGATCCGTCCATGTCAATCGCGCGGCAGGCATCCATCCGGACTGTGACATCAATGCCCAACCGGGCAGCGTCTACAGCCGAATAGTGAACGCAGAAATCGGTCGCCAATCCAACCAGTGTCAAACGGGTGATGCCTCGGGTCTCAAGATAGCCTTTCAGGCCTGTTGGCGTCTGATGGTCATTTTCGAAGAACGCGGAATAACTGTCGATGCCACTGCGAAACCCCTTGCGCAGGATCAAATCGCCATCGGTGCGCAACTCGGGGTGAAACGCAGCACCGTTTGAGCCCTGAACGCAATGGTCCGGCCACAGCACCTGCGGGCCATAAGGCATGTCGATCAGCTCGAACGGGTTTTTGCCTTTGTGCGAGCTGGCAAAGGAAGAATGCCCCGCCGGATGCCAGTCCTGCGTCAGGATCACGGCGTCGAACTCCTCCATCATGGTATTGATAGACGCGACGATTTCGTCTCCTCCGGCCACCGCCAAGGCACCGCCGGGGCAGAAATCGTTCTGGACATCGATGACAAGCAGGGCATGGGTCATGGCGGCCTCCGTATAACTGCCTTATCGGTAGGGGGCCGGGGCCGGGGCGTCAATGCAATCCCTTGCGACTCCGGGTTTGCGGGGGTAGATCGCGCATATGTACACGATCGCTGCCCTCTATCACTTTACCCGATTCCCAGACCCCGTCACACTGCGCGAACCGTTGCTTGACCTGTGCCGCGCGCAGTCTGTCACCGGGACGTTGTTGCTGGCGCAGGAAGGTGTCAACGGCACCATCGCAGGTCCACGCGCCGGAATCGATGCGGTATTGGCACATATCCGAGCCTTGCCCGGTTGCTCGGATCTGGAGTGGAAAGAGGCGACCTCGGACCATCCGCCTTTCGGCAAGATGAAGGTGCGGCTGAAGAAAGAGATCGTGACCATGGGTCAGCCGGATGTCGATCCGCGCGCCCGTGTCGGCAACTATGTCGATCCGCAGGACTGGAATGATCTGATCCGTTCGGACGATGTCGTGGTGATCGATACCCGCAATGACTACGAAGTGGCGATCGGCACGTTTGAAGGCGCAATAGACCCTGAAACAGCCAGCTTCCGCGAATTTCCTGCCTGGTGGGAGGCGAACAAGGACCGCTTTCACAACAAACGCGTTGCCATGTTCTGCACCGGCGGCATCCGGTGCGAGAAGTCCACCAATTATTTGCTGGGGCAGGGGGTAGATGATGTCTATCACCTCAAAGGTGGCATCCTGCGTTATCTTGAAGAGATGCCATCCGAAGACAGCTCGTGGCAGGGTGAATGTTTTGTGTTCGACAACCGTGTCTCGGTAGGGCACGGCCTTGTTGAAGGACCGCACAAGCTGTGCCATGGCTGCCGTCGCCCGATCCTGCCCGAGGATATGAAACGCCCCGAATATGAACATGGCGTGTCCTGTCACCAATGCATCGACGAAACCTCCGAGGCCGACAAGATGCGCTTTCGTGAACGGCAAAAACAGATAGTGCTTGCGCGCAAGCGGGGCGAGCCGCATTTGCGTCAGGACTGAAAGCGGGTTGCAGGCCCTTGCTTTAGGTCGGATGATCACCCTCAGACTAGGCTGAGAGAGCGTTCATGCATCGCAAACCCACAACTTTGGAAGAATGGAAATCGACCCTGATTGCGGCATTGGGGCTGGTTCTGACAAGCTTTCTTGCCTGGTTCGGGTTGTCGCGCCTGAACGAAACCGCTGCGGGTGACATGATCGGAACAATCGCGTCGGTTGGCCTGCTGATCTGGCTGGTGTCGCAATCCTGGTACTACATGACACAGGTGAAATCGCCGCGACGGCTTTTGTTCCTGATGGGCGTGTCATTCATCCAGGTCGTCCCGTTCCTGTTCGCCGCCGTCTACGGGGCTTTTGGGTACAACGACAACTGTGTGGTCGGGGCGCAGGGTCCGGGGGATGTCCTGTATTTCTCATATGTCACCTTCACCACGGTCGGGTATGGCGACATGTCCCCGACCGGCCTGTGTCGCGGGCTTGCAGTGTCCGAGGCTGTGACCGGTTACATTCTGCTGGGTATGTTTGTTGCGGCTGCGGTTGCGCTTTATACCCGCAATCATGCGCCAGAAGACCCTAAGTAAGGGTTATCTGTTGTGATCAATCCAGCGGGACATCATTTTCTTGTCCCGAAAACACTCGGACGGGATCGGGCGGTGCTTGCTGCGTGAGATCCGTTCGGCGAATGCCACCTGCTTGCCCGTCGGGTAATCGTCGAATTGCGAGGTGCCGCGCGGTTTGTGGGCCGAAATCCAGTCGGACAACAACCGCCTGTCGCGCTGCGCCTCGACCGGGATCTCAAGCGCTGATTTCTCGGCAATGGCGCGCGCATATCGCATCTGCCGGTCTGTTACCGGAAGCAGATGGTAGTCGTTGTTTGGCCCGTTCAGTGCCACGTGGCGCATGTGCTGGGTCATCGGTTTGTCCTCTGACTATGTGGAACATATATAGAACATTAACCAAAAATTTCAAGGTTTGTGAGCGATGGCAGGCGTTATCTTGCCGCTTGGATGATTTTATTGACTGGCCAGTCAATAACCTTTAGGGCCGATTCCAGACGACCAAATGCCCCGTCCAGACGGGTGTTAAAGAAAAGGACACGGTATGAAGTTTCAGCCCAAGGCCAGCCATTTCATTGACGGCACCTATGTCGAGGATAACGAAGGCGCGGCCATTGACGTGATCTACCCCGCCACCGGCGAGCTGATTGCCCGCCTGCATTCGGCGACACCGGCGATTGTGGAAAAGGCTCTGAACAGTGCGAAAACGGCTCAGGCAGCCTGGGCCGCACTGACCGGAACGGAACGCGGTCGCATTCTGCGCCGCGCGGCCGACATCATGCGCGACCGCAACTACGACCTGTCGGTTCTGGAAACCCATGACACCGGCAAACCGCTTCAGGAAACCACGGTGGCAGATGCCACATCAGGTGCGGATGCGCTGGAATATTTCGGCGGGTTGGCCGCCTCTCTGACCGGCGAGCATATTCCGCTGGGCGGTGGCGATTTCGTCTACACCATCCGTCAGGCGCTGGGCGTTTGCGTCGGCATCGGGGCGTGGAACTATCCCACGCAGATTGCCTGCTGGAAAGGTGCCCCGGCGCTGGCCTGCGGCAACGCTATGGTTTTCAAGCCCTCGGAAACGACGCCCCTTTCGGCTTTGAAAGTGGCCGAGATTCTGGTTGAGGCCGGTGCGCCCAAGGGTGTCTACAACGTGATTCAGGGCTATGGCGAGGTAGGCGCCGCGCTGGTCACCGATCCGCGTGTGGCCAAGGTCTCGCTGACCGGATCGGTGCCGACAGGCCGCAAGGTTTATGCCGCGGCGGCTGACGGTATGAAGCACGTGACCATGGAACTGGGCGGCAAATCTCCGATGATCGTCTTTGACGATGCCGACATCGAAAACGCGGTGTCCGGCGCGATCCTTGGCAACTTCTATTCATCGGGCCAGGTCTGTTCCAACGGTACCCGCGTCTTTGTGCAAAAAGGGATCAAGGATGCCTTCCTGAAACGCCTGTCCGAACGTCTGGCCAACGCCAAAATCGGCGATCCGATGGACGAGGACGTCAGCTTTGGTCCGATGGTCAGCGAAAACCAGTTGAACATCGCGCTGAGCTACGTCGACAAAGCCAGGGCCGAGGGCGCAAGGCTGGTCTTTGGCGGCAACCGGATCGAAGGCGGCGGTTTCTACATGCAGCCAACCGTTTTTGCTGATGTGACCGATGACATGACCATCGCGCGCGAGGAAATCTTTGGCCCCGTCATGTCGGTGCTGGATTTCGACACGGAATCCGAGGTCATGGCCCGTGCCAATGACACCGAATTTGGTCTGGCCGCAGGCGTGTTCACCAATGACCTGACCCGCGCGCACCGTGTTGTGGCCGGGTTTGAGGCCGGAACCTGTTATATCAACACCTATAACCTTGCCCCGGTCGAAGCCCCGTTCGGCGGATCGAAAATGTCGGGTGTCGGACGCGAGAATTCGAAGCTGGCGATCAACCATTTTTCGGAAATGAAAACGGTCTACGTTTCCATGAATGACGTCGAAGCCCCTTACTAGGGTCTCTTCTTCGTTCGTTTTCCTCTGTTCCCGACATTTGGCGTCGGGAACAGAGTACAAGCCCGCCCTTACCTGTGGCTGACTTTCCTGTACCGGCCCCGCCCGACAGGAGAGCTCTCATGACGCATAACCCGCAGACAAATACATTTTCCAGGGTTGCCGATTTCACGCTGACCCGTGCGGCCTCGGACATGCCTGAAAGCGCACTAGAGGCTGCGGCGCTGATGATGCTCGACACGATGGGGATCCTGATCGCATCCGGCCCGATGCAGGCAGGCGTGATCGCGCGGGACACGGCGGCATTGCTTTATGCCAGCACGGATCCTGCATATGGCGCACGGATGCTATTCGATGGCCGTACCGTCAGCATGGCGGGTGCCGCCTATGCCGCCGCCACGCAGACCGACAATCTGGATGGTCACGATGGATACAACCCAACCAAGGGCCATATCGGGGTGGTTGTGTTGCCAACGCTGACCGCACTGGCCGAACATTGCCCGAACCTGACCGGACCCGAGGCTTTGGCGGCGGTCGTTACCGGGTACGAGGTGGCCGGGCGCGCGGGCCTATCGCTGCACGCCAGTGTCAGCGATTACCACACATCCGGTGCCTGGAACGCGCTGGGCGTGGTTGCGATGGCGGCGCGCCTGCGCGGATTATCTGTCGACCAGATGCGGCAGGCGATGGGAATTGCCGAATATCACGGGCCACGCAGCCAGATGATGCGCGAGATTGCCAACCCCACAATGCTGCATGACGGGTCGGGTTGGGGCACGATGGTGGGGCTGTCCGCCGCTGTTCTGGCCGAACGCGGCTTTACCGGCGCGCCCGCCATCACAATCGAGGCGGAAGAGGTCACACCCTACTGGGAAGATCTGGGAACCTTTTGGCAGGTCGAACATCAATACGTGAAACCCTATCCGA
The DNA here is from genome assembly GCF_056535125.1 of Ruegeria sp. O4. Taxonomy (NCBI): domain Bacteria; kingdom Pseudomonadati; phylum Pseudomonadota; class Alphaproteobacteria; order Rhodobacterales; family Roseobacteraceae; genus Ruegeria; species Ruegeria sp. O4. Next base: position 179,620 of record NZ_JBQERO010000004.1, read on the forward strand.
TCTGTCGCTGGGCCCATGCCGCGATTGATGGCGTGCGCGCAGTCATGATCGCGCATGACCTGACCAGCGCGCGGATCGAAACTTTGCATATCAGCAGCTTTCATCAGGCGGCCTGCCTTTTTGCGGGACTGCCCGAAACAACCTCGCAAGCGCAGTATTCCCTGCCATTTGCCGTGGCAGTTCAGGCCGTTTACGGGCGCATCGGCGTTGAACATATCTCAGGGTCTGGCCTGTCTGATCCTGCGGTCGCCAATCTGATGTCCCGCATCACGGTCGCGGAAAGCGAACACCACAGCTCCCGGTTTCCCGAAGGGCGCTGGGCAGACGTCACGATCACGACAACGGATGGCCGTGTTCTGAAATCCGGGGATATTCATGCCCGCGGCGGCCCCGAGGCCCCCATGTCACGGGACGATGTCATCGCCAAGTATACGCAGTTTGCGGCCCCCGTGCTTGGACAAGATCGTGCCGACCGCATCCGTCAAGTGATACTTAGTTGGCCGGACAAAAGCGCGCGGTATGCAGACCTGACACCGCTGATTTTTGATCCACCAGAACCGTGAACCGCGCCCCGACCCGCCTGCAACGATCCGGGCAACTGGACCGGTTGGCTGTGAAACCTCACTCCACCCTGACCGTGTTCAGCATTTCGACGATCCTCTGCCGCGTTGCCAGACTGTCCTCCAGCAGGCTTCCCGCATCCGCCAACGGCTTGCCTGACACGCGAATCGGCGGGGCCAAAAGGGCCTCGGAGGTTTGGTTGAGGCTTGCGTACTTTCCGTCAGAGGGCCCAATCCTTTCCTCCGGTAACCCGGCCAGCCATAGGTATCGGTTTGCTTCTTCCTGTTGCCCGCGGTTCTGCATGAGTTCGGCCACCGCCGCATAGTCCTGCACCTTGTCCAACGCCTGCGCCTGCAGGACGAGCGCCTCGTCCGAGGTATCATTGGCCAGCTCAAGCATGGCCTGTTGCGGGCGGTCCGACAACAACGCCGCACGGGCGCGCAGACGGGCACGCTCTGACCGCCGGGCCCGATCCTCAGGCCTGTTTGCCAGCGCAACGGCCTGATCGGCAAAGCCAAGCACGGCCAGGCGTTCGGCCAGTGTAATCACGGTATCCGTGGATAGCGCCGCCGCCCGACCCGACTGCTGCACCAATGTGACCTGACGCAAAAAGGTAAGGTCGTCTGAGCGTTCTGCCAGCAGTTGCAGGTGACGGTTGAAAGCGCTGTTGCTGTCCGAACCGTCTGGCAAAGACTGGATCACATCGAATGCGCTGTCGAAATCCTGGCTCAGACCCAGGGCAATCGCATGGGTGCGGTTCATCATCGGGCCCAGTTCAGATCGCCGGAACTCGATCGCGTAAGACGCGGCCAGTTCAAGTTCCCTTGAAGACACAGTCTTGCGGTCGGACCACCGCTTTTCCACCAGCCGCGCCAAAGCCAAAGGCGCCTCGGACTTGGCCCCGGCCGAGGTCGCGACTTCGGTCAACAGCGCCTCTTCAAGGGCGCTGTCGCCTTCGGCTTCGGCGACGCCAGCACGGGCCAGCGTGGTGTTCGGGGACGGCTTCTGTTCAACCCGGTCGACCGAACGCATGATTCTTCGCGCGGCCTCCAGTTCCTGCGCGTCTGTCAGGATATCCGAAAGTCGCGCGCCAAGGTGGCGGCGAAGATGCTCTGGCAGCTTTGCAAAGCTGTGTTCGATGGCTTCAAGATGTGCATCAGGTGCCAGCTTTCCCTCAGATAGCACGGCCCAAAGTGCGACGTCGCTGTTGCACCGTTGCTGGCCCCTGAATGGATTTGAAACCTGTGCTGGCCGCTCATCCACCAGCCGTGCAATCCCTTCAACACGTCCAGCCTCATCAGGTGGGGGGGGCAATAACTGCAAAACCTTCAGCGCCTCGGCCCCAAAGCCGTTATAGGCATAGAGCTTTGCCAGCTTCAGCGCGCTTTCCGCGTCAAGACGGTCGAACTCTTTGTATAGGGCGGTGCGCAAGGCGGACACCTGCTCTGGAAACGGGCGCGTCCCGGACCATGTCGTGAACCCGAGTTCAGCCGTTGAGATACAAACCGGGTTGTTATCGATCTGCTGCAAACCAGAGTTCAGAATGTCCTGCAGATCATCCAGAACCGAGGTCACGCGGATGTTCGATGTCAATCCGGGTAACAGCGTCACGGACTCGGACGAGGCAGAACGGCGCGGTCCGACAGGTGCCAAATTCAGGTCCAGCAGCTCACGATCCGCCCCTTGCACCAGACGGGTCGACAACTGATCCCTGATCCCGTGCGTCTTCCCGGTCAGAAGCGGCAGGTCCAGCTGGGAAAGAAGCTTGTGTTCCGCGGGAGAAGCTTTCGGCGCTGCCGGTTTTTTTCGGGTCGGCGGAGGGATTTCCGCAAGCAAGGGCGGCAGAGCTATTGCTGGTGCAATGTCCAAAACGATCATCGAGTTTCGAAACAGGAACGCCGACGCCGTGCAGTCGCACCCGAATTCCAGCTCAAGCGCACTACCGGGTTGCGCCTGCGACAGCGCGGCCAGCCGATCTGATGTCAACCGCCCGAACACCGAACCCGCCCGAAATGTGACATCCTTCAGGTCAATTGCCAGCTTGGCGCCGTTCTTGCGTTGGCTCAGAACCCAGCCCGTATCCGGTGGAACGGTGAAAACCAGCCGGGTGTAGCCGTCATGTTCACCGGACCGCACAGTCACCTCTTCAGAGGTTGCGGCCGTTGCAAGTGTGATCAATGCTGCAACCAGTATCGCGGTTTGCCTCATGCCGCGGCCCGTTTGAGCTCTTTCAACGCATCCTCAAGCTCAGAGAAATCAGGGCGGTTATGCGTTGGTGTGTTCTGGCGTCCGACCTCAATGCACATAGCAGCATTGTGGTTGTGCAAGTTTGCAACCAAAACTTCCTTGATCAACTGATAGAAGTGGTTGTCTTCCTCGACAACGGATTTCAGCTTGGCCGCAAAGGGACCAACCAGACCGTAGGCCAGAAAGACACCCAGAAACGTACCCACAAGGGCGCCGCCGATCAGTTTTCCCAGAACTTCCGGTGGCTGATCAATGGACCCCATTGTCTTGATTACCCCCAGAACGGCGGCGACAATTCCAAGCGCGGGCAGGCCGTCGGCCACGGTTTGCAAGGCGTGGCTCGAATGCAGGGCATGGTGGAAATTCGCTTCCATCCGTTTCTCAAGAACCTCTTCGACCTGATGCGGATCGTCGTAATTCATCGCCGCGGACCGCATCGTGTCGCAAATCAGATCAACCGCTTCCTTGTCGGCCTGAATTCTGGGGTAGGACGAAAACAGGTCCGAGCTGCCGGGGTCTTCGATATGCTGTTCCACCTCTACCGGATTGGCGCGGGCAATGCGGATGAGGGAAAACAGCAGGCACAACAGGTCGCGGTAATCCTCGGGCTTCCATTTCGGGCCTTTAAAGACCTTCCCCATGTCCTTGATCGTGTGTTTCACGCCGCCGATGTCGTTGCTGATCAAAAAGGCACCAACCGCGGCACCACCGATCATCATCATCTCAAACGGAAGCGACTTTAGAATGATGGTCATCTTGCCGCCAGCGGCCAGATAGCCGCCGAAGACCATCACGAAAATGACGACAATTCCAACTATTCCAATCATCTGAGATCTCCGGCTATGTGTGTTGCAACTGCGGGGAACACGGGCGACTATTCCTGAGGGGCCGAGGCGTTTCGGCCCGCCATGACAACGCTGATCGTATAGGCCGCTTCGGGGCTGAGCCCCGCCAGAACCCCGGCTGCCGCATCCGGTGACATGCGTGACAGAAACCCGGCGGCAAAGGTCGGGTCCATGGTTTCGAACAGCGCAGCCGCGTCTTTCGGCTTCATGTTCTGATAGACATCGGTCAGGCGCGTCAGGTCGTTTTCCGCCGCCCTGTCCGCCAGCGCCAGAGTGGTGCGCAACGACTCCTCGGCCTCCTCAAGCGCGGCCATGCGCATCTCGATAGCCTGACCCGCGATTTCCAGAGCGTTTTCCCGCTCGCGCAGCATGTCTTCCTTTTGTTTGACACGCTCTTCCCGGCGCAAAAGCTCTGTCAGCAAAACCTGCATGTCACGGGTGTCGGACGGGACGGGTTCATCGTGTTCCGCCTCAGGTTTGGCTGGTTTGGCAAAGGCGGGTCCGGCTTCCAGTCCGATGCGGATAGCGGCCGAGCCGATCATCAGCAATGAGATCACGGCAAGCACCCCTCCGCGGGGCCGCGCGTTGGGAGTGTTGATCCGCGGGCGGCTCATGCCTGCGCCTCGCCTTGCTTGCGGTCATGCCGGAAGAACATCAGCCCCTCAGGTGCGCGTGCCTGTTCTTGGGGCGCAGCGGCTTCGCTGGCCTGCGGCTCGGGTTTGCCTTCGTGCTTCACGCTCTCCGGAACTTCGGTGATGGTACTTGTCTCTGAAACCTCTGCCTCGGGTTGGGGATCAGCGTCTTTTTCGGGCACGACGTCGTGCATTGACGCCATCATGAGTTCCAGCCGCTGTGCCACCGTTTCGGCGCGCCCCGTCAGCGCCTTAAGCTGGTCGCCTGACTGATCAGAGGCGTTGCGCGCATCATCCAGTGATTTCCGCAACTCTTCCGCCTGGGTCGACAGCACCGCCACCGCGCCGCCGACGCCTTTTTCAAGATCGGCAAAACGCTTGAGACGGCGCGACAGCACAAAACAATACAGACCCGCACCCATGGCGCCGGCGACCAGCAAAATATCCGCAATCAGCTCCAATTTCGCCTCCTAGTTCAGAACAAATTCCATCACCAGCACGTCGCGCACGCGACCTTCGCCAACGACAATCTCGATGCGGCGTAGCAGGTGGCCCCGGATGCGCATCAACGCCAGTGAATCCTCAAGATCCATTAATTCGACGGCCCGCAGATACCCGTTCAGGACATCCATGATTCGCGGTCGCATTTTTTCCACGTCAGTCATGTACGGGGCGTTAACCTCAAGCTGTGCGTGAAACTTCAGATGCCGCGCGCCGCCGGAATTCACCGAAACGATCACCGGCGGCAAATCGAGAAAGGCAACATCCGCCAATGCCTTGGCCGGTTCTTCCTTTTCCAAGTCATGGCTTTCCGCCTTCTCGGCCTTGTTCCCCAGCGGCAGCAGCCCGGACGAGGTCAGGAAATACCCACCGGCGGCACCGGCGATGGCCAGAATCACCCCGACGATCATTCCTTTTTTCCCCTTCTTTTCCGGGGCTTCCGCCTGTTCAGCCGTTGCGTCGGTCATGACGTCCTCATTCCTGTGATCTGTCCTGTCATAACCTCGCAGGGACTAACCGATTGTTAAGGGCAATCGTCCAAACAGAGGATGCGCCGGGCAGAATGTCGGCGAGTCGGAGGTGAGCGTGCAGCAGATCGGAACTGTCTGGGCAAGTTTGGACAGGCGTAAACAAATCGTCGTTGCCGGTGCGGTTGTACTGGTGTTTCTCGGGATCCTCGGAATGTCGCGCCTTGCGACAGCGCCTTCGATGACCCTGCTTTACGCGGGTCTGGAAAGCGGGGCCGCCGGGGATATCGTGCGTGCGCTGGATCAGCGTGGCGTGGCCTACGAGATTCGGGGCGGATCAATTTACGTTTCGGGCGCACAGCGGGACGAGCTGCGGATGACTTTGGCCAGCGAAGGTCTGCCTGCCAACGGCACCAAGGGCTACGAACTGCTTGATTCTCTGAACGGTTTCGGCACCACTTCCCAGATGTTTGATGCCGCCTACTGGCGCGCGAAAGAGGGTGAACTGGCGCGTACAATCGTGGGCAGCCCGCATGTCAGCCAGGCCCGCGTTCATATCGCCAATGGCTCTGCCAATCCGTTTCAGCGCAGCGTCGCACCGACGGCTTCGGTCTATCTGGTGCCCTCGGGGGGCGAGATCACCGGCGATCAGGCCAAGGCTATCCGGTTTCTTGTCGCCTCGGCCGTTAGTGGTCTGTCGCCTGAAAGCGTGACTGTGATCGATTCGAACGGGTCCGTGATTGGCGGGCAGGACACCGCCGTGGCCGCTGACACGGCAGATGACAAGGCGCGGCAGCTGCGGGAACGGGTTCTGCGTCTGGTCGAAGCGCGTGTCGGTACGGGGAATGCGGTTGTCGAGGTCAGCGTCGATACCGTAACCAGGACGGAATCCCTGCGTGAGCGGCGCTTTGACCCCAAAAGCAGAGTGGCGATCAGCACAGATGTCGAGGAACGCTCTGACAGCGTGCGCAACCAGTCAGCTGATGTCACGGTGGCCTCAAACCTGCCCGACGGCGATGGCGCGGGGGGGGAGGAATCGAATTCGACCGGGACCCAGACACGCGAGCGGGTGAATTACGAGGTTTCCGAAACCGAGCTGGAGGTGCACACTGCCCCGGGTGCGATCAAACGCCTGACGGTTGCCGTTCTGGTTAACGGAACGCGGGCGGTGGATGCCTCGGGCGCTGAATCCTTCACGCCGCTGCCACAGACGGAACTCGACGCACTTGAGGAGCTGGTGGCCTCGGCTGTGGGATTTGACGCCGCGCGTGGGGACGTCATCACGCTGAAATCACTGGATTTACCGACGGTCGCGCCGCAAGGCACTCTGGTTTCCTCTTCGTTTTGGCAAAACATCCATCTGGACGCCATGTCACTGATCCAGATGGCCGCACTGGCGCTGGTGTCGCTTGTGCTGGCGTTGTTCGTGATCCGTCCAATCCTGATGAACCCCGCAATGGTCCCGGCGCTGTTGCCGGCTGCGGAGGGAGGGGCACCGGCCCCGTCGGTCCTGACCGGTGAAATTGCAGCCGACGGAACGGCAGAGTTCACGCCGCTGCCCCAACAAGGGGCCGTTCCCGCGCTTGGGGTCAGTGCCACCGGGGATCCGGTTGATCGGTTGCGCGCAATGATTGGCGACAAGCAGGAAGAAACGGTCGAGATCCTTCGCAGCTGGCTCGAAGAAGGTGAGGAGCGCGTGTGATGTCCATCGCTCATCTGCTTGAGGATTTCACCACCCGAACCAGCGCCGGAGCCGTTCTGTACCTGGACGAGGAAACGCTGGAAGAACAACGCCTTGCCGCGTTCGAAAGCGGGTACGGTGCCGGTTGGGAGGATGCCGCGCAGGCGCAGGAACAGAACCGCGACCGTGTTTCGGCCGAACTGGCGGGATCGCTCGAGGATATGTCCTTCACCTGTCACGAGGCGCTTACCCGGATGACATTGTCTCTGGAACCGATGTTCGAAAGCCTGGTTCAGACCGTATTGCCTGACATGGTCGAACGCGGGCTGGCCGCCCGGATCGTCGAACAGCTTTGCGAGATGGCGCGCGTCGAAATCGAACAACCGATGCAAATTATGGTGCCGGAAGGGTGCGCGCAAGCCGTGCAATCCCTGCTGCCGCGGACCCTGCACTCCGCACCGCGTGTCATCGAAGACCCTGGCCTGGCACCTGGACAGGCGCGATTACAGGTCGGCACAAGCCGGCGCGAGATTGATTGCGCGGCCCTGCTGTCGACCATTGCACAGGCATTTGAAGCATACGTCTTTGAGGCAAGAAAGGCTTTGTCCAATGAATGACACCCAGTTCCCGAAAACCGAAAAACCCAATCCTTTCGAAACGGTTCCGATTGAAGTGACCGTTTCGGTTGGCCGCGCCCGCCCGTTGATCCGGGATTTGCTGAACATGGGTGAGAACGCGGTGCTGACCCTGGACAAGCGGATCGAGGACCCGGTCGACCTGTATGTCGGGGATCAGCTGGTGGCACGCGGGGTGCTTGAGGAGATGGATGGCGATCAGGCGGGGCAACTGGCCGTGCGCCTGACCGAGATTGCAGATCTGCAAAACGGAATCGGCTGATGCGCTATGTGATCTGGCTGGGTCTGGCTGTGGTGGTGACCTTGCCGTCAATGGCGGCGGCTCAGGATGTGACCCTGTCGCTGGGCGAAGGCGGTTCGATCTCGGCCCGCACCATCCAGTTGATCCTGTTGATCACGGTGCTCAGCGTTGCTCCGGGTCTGGCGATCATGATCACCTGTTTCCCGTTTCTGATCACCGTGCTGTCGATCCTGCGGCAGGGCGTTGGCCTGCAGCAATCACCGCCGAATATGCTTTTGGTCAGTCTTGCGCTGTTTCTGACCTATTTCATCATGGACCCGGTGTTCACCGAGGCCTGGGCCGCGGGCATACGCCCGATGATGGAAGAAACCATGGCGGTTGAGCCCGCGCTGGAACGCGCGTTAGAGCCGTTTCGCGTCTTCATGGCCAACCGGCTGGATTCCGATACGTTTTACGCAATGGCGGCCCTGCGCCCCGGCGGTGACGCGATCGAACTGTCTGCGCAGGCCCCCTTATCGGTGTTGATGCCCTCTTTCATGCTGTCCGAGATCGCGCGTGCCTTTCAGATCGGGTTCCTGATCTTCCTGCCCTTTCTGATCATCGATCTTGTGGTTGCGGCGGTATTGATGTCGATGGGCATGATGATGGTGCCACCTGCCATCGTGTCACTGCCGTTCAAGCTGGCGTTTTTCGTGATCGCTGACGGGTGGGCTTTGATCGCAGGCGCGCTGGTGCGCAGCTACATGCCCTAGATTTGCCCAAGGGGACCCTCACGAAAAAGGGCCAGACAAGCCTGGCCCTTCAGAATTGCACAGAAAACGCGTTTTCCGGCGCTCATTTGCGCCGGAACCGGCTTAACCCGTCTTTTTCAGGTCCGTGATCAGCTGATTCAGGTTGCCTTTGCGGGCATCGAGCATAGCGCCAATCTCGGTGCGTTCGGTCAGCAACAGATTCACGCCTTCGATGAACATGTTGTAGAACTTGTCGCGGCCGGATTTGTCGGAAACAAGGAACGTCACATCGAACGGGGCTGATCCGCGCAGCTTGACCATTGTGCGAACCTCGAACCCGGCCTTGATTTTGCGGGCATTGCGCACATCGACCTCACCGCCGATGAATTCGCGAAAGCGGCGGCCGTATTTGCGCGAGATATAGCCCTGAAAGGCAGCGGTGAACTGTTTCAGCTGGGTCGGGCTGGCTGCGCGCGCGTCCGCACCCAGCGCATAGCGCGCCATGATCGGCACGTCGGCATACTGCGCGAAGATCTTTTCGAAATCGCGCAGCATCGCTTTTTCGGATTTACCCGACTCGATCACCCGGTTGATGTCGGAAACCACGCTGGTCACAAGCGCCTTGGCGGCGGCCTCGGTCTGGGCAAAGGCAGGTGCGGGCAGCACTGCCAGCGCCAGCCCGGCTGCGATAAAATGACGACGGTTCAACGCGTTATTCAGCATAGGGGTCCTCATAGGGGTCAAGATAGGGGTCCCTCACCGGGTCCGTTCCGGTTTCGGCATAGGGGTCAGAGTACAAGTCCAGATAGGCGTCTTCGTCATCTCTTGCCAGTTCGAAGCGGCGGTTTTGCAGATAGATCAGGCGGGCCTGCGCATAGCTGTCAGCACTTTCGTAAAGAATGGAATCGACAGTATCCGAGAACCGGCCCCGATCGCCCATGCGCCGCACGATCTCGGCGTAGACGCCAAGGTTATCGGCGGGGCGGGTCGGGCTGAAATTGATCGGGTTCGAGAACAGGTTGACCACAACCCCGATCGCATCCCTTTGGGTCGACGGGCCATAGAATGGCAGCTCGATATAAGCGCCTTCGCCAACCCCCCAGACATGCAGGGTCTCACCGAAATCCGTGTCCACCGGTGGCAGGTTCAGCTCATCAGCGGGCGAAGACAGGCCAAAGCCACCCACGGTCATGTTGATCACAAAGCGCAGCAGGGCGTTGCCCATCTGTTTCGGGTTGCCCTGAAGCAGGTAGTCAACAGCCTGACCGGGCAGCGAGATGTTTTCGGCAAAAGTGCTGAAACTGGTGACCATCGGGTCAGGAACGATTTTGACATAGCCTTTCGAGGCCGGCCGGAACAGAAACCGGTCAACACCCAGATTGAACTTGTGAATTCCCCGGTTCGCATTTTCATACGGATCAAACACGTCACTGCGCGAGGCACCCTCGGGCGGCGTCGTTGCGCAAGCGGACACAAGGGCCATGAGCGACAGTAAAACAAGGTGTTTCAGGCGAAATCTGCTCGACACGATCTTTGTCTCTCCTAAATGGCCCGGCACATGCGCCTGCCGGACATTCAATCAATAATCCACCAAAATCCACGTGCCGGGGCGGCACAAGTTGCAGTCACATAGTCGTTTCAGGTCTTAAATGAAACACCTTGCGTGTAACCTGTTCATCACGGTGGGGTAAAGTGACCGTCGATCAACAGTGAATTTTCAGTAAAGATACGCTCAGATCGCAGGAAGGCCGAAATTTGCCGGTTTCCGTCTTTCCCAATTCGTGCTTCCCGGTTAGCGTCCCGCAGAGTTGAATTTAGGGAAGGACCCTCGCAATGAGCATCGCTGCCAAACTGGAAAGCCTCGGTGTAACGCTGGAAGAAGCACCCGCGCCTGCGGCCAACTATGTGCCTTTCGTGCGTGTCGGCAATATCCTGTATGTATCCGGCCAGATCTCGAAGACTGATAAGCTGATCACCGGTAAACTAGGCGACGACTTGGATGTCGAAGCCGGGGCTGCGGCGGCACGTGTCTGCGCGATCAACCTGCTGGCACAGGTCAAGGCGGCTTGCGGCGGCGATATCGAAAAGCTGGTCCGCGTGATCAAACTGACCGGATTCGTGAACTCGACCGCTGAATTCACGGCACAGCCGCAGGTGATCAACGGCGCGTCCGATTTTCTGGTCGAGGTGCTGGGCGATGCCGGTCGCCATTCGCGTTCCGCCGTCAGCGCGGCGTCGCTTCCGCTGGGTGTTGCGGTCGAGATCGAAGGCATTTTCGAAATCGAATGACGCCGCCCCTACCAGATGTGTTTTTGCAGGCCCCGATTGCGCATCGGGCGCTGCATGACATTACCAAGAACCGCCCGGAAAATAGCCGGGCGGCCATTCGTGCCGCGATTGAAGCTGGCTACGGGATCGAGATCGATCTTCAACTGACATCGGACGACCAGGCAATGGTCTTTCACGATTATGACATGACCCGTCTGACCGGGCAGTCGGGGCCCATTCAGCAGGTCACGGCACTGGCTGCCTCTGGCACGCCGCTGTTGTATGGGGAAGAAGGCATTCCGACACTGGATGATGTGCTGGACATTGTCGCGGGCCGGGTGCCGTTGCTGATCGAATTAAAGGATCAGGACGGGGCGATGGGCACGAATGTGGGCGCGCTTGAACGCGACACGGTACGCGCGTTGCAGGGCTACAAAGGCCCGGTGGCCGTGATGTCCTTCAATCCCAACTCGGTCGCTGAACTGGCGCGGCTCGCCCCGCATCTGCCGCGCGGGATCACGACCTGCGCTTATGAACCCAGTGTCGAGCTTTTGCCGCAAAGCGTCTGCGATCACCTGCGCGATATCCCGGATTTCGACCGTGTCGGCGCCAGTTTCATCAGCCACGAAGCCGCGGACCTGTCGCGCCCCCGCGTGGCGGAACTCAAGGCGCGGGGCGTGCCGATCCTGTGTTGGACAATCCGGTCGCCCGAACAAGAGGCAGAAGCCCGCAAGGTTGCCGACAATGTGACCTTCGAAGGCTATTTGGCCGCGCATTCGACTTGAACCCCCTCCGTGCGGTCACAGATAAAGGACAGGCGCGGAGGACATATGGATCAGGCACAGATCGAGATTCAGGTACTGGGCGCTCTGTCGCAGATTCCAGCGGCAGAGTGGGATGCCTGCGCCTGCCCCGAAGCTGCCGATGGCGGGCGGCCGCTTGATCCCTTTACCACGCATCGCTTTTTGCTTGCGCTGGAGGACAGCGGCTCGGTCGGGCGGGGCACCGGCTGGCAGCCGCAATACCTAACCGCCTATCTTGACGGGATGCTGATCGCGGCGGCCCCGATGTATGCCAAATCGCACAGCCAGGGTGAATATATCTTCGATCACAGCTGGGCCCATGCCTATGAAAGCGCGGGCGGGCGGTATTACCCCAAGCTGCAAATCGCGGTGCCGTTCACCCCGGCAACCGGGCGGCGGTTTCTGGTGCGTCCGGGCTATGAACGGATCGGCATGTCGGCGCTGGTTCAGGGGGCGGTGCAGCTTGCAGCTGACAACCGGGTCTCGTCCCTTCACGCGACCTTCTGTACCGAAGACGAAGCCCTTGCTGGCGAACAGATGGGCCTGATGCTGCGCCGATCGCAGCAGTTTCACTGGCTGAACGATAACTATGCGGATTTCGACGACTTCCTGAGCGCGCTGTCGTCGCGCAAGCGCAAAACTATCCGGAAAGAACGCGCGCAGGCCTGTGGTTTTGGCGGTGAGATCCGCACTCTGACCGGTGACCAGCTGCGCCCCGAACACTGGGACGCGTTCTGGCGGTTCTACCAGGACACCGGATCGCGCAAATGGGGCTCACCCTATCTGACGCGGCAGTTCTTTGATATTGCACAGGACACGATGGCAGAAGACATGGCCCTTGTGCTGGCCGAACGGAATGGATTTCCCATTGCGGGTGCGCTGAACTTCATCGGCCGAGAAACCCTTTTTGGGCGCTATTGGGGCTGCATCGAACATCATCCCTGCCTGCATTTCGAACTGTGCTATTATAGGGCAATCGACTTTGCCATTGCCCAAGGTCTGGCCCGGGTCGAGGCAGGCGCACAGGGCGAACACAAGTTGGCGCGAGGGTACCTGCCAACACGCACGCATAGCTTGCATTGGGTGGGCGATCCGGGTTTAGCTGATGCGGTCAAGAAATATCTGGACGCCGAAGGCCACGCAGTGGAAGAAGAGATCGAGATTCTGACGGATTACGGCCCGTTCAGGAAATCGAACCCGGAGGAACAGCAATGACCGAACTCTTGTCGACCGAAACCCGTGGCCCGCTGCTGGATCCGCTGTTCAAAAACGGTTGGACCATGGTTGAAGGCCGCGATGCGATCACCAAGACTTTCATTTTCGACAATTTTGTCCATGCCTTCGGCTGGATGACACAGGTGGCAATCTGGGCCGAGAAGTGGAACCATCACCCCGAATGGTTCAATGTCTACCGCACGGTCGAGGTTGTCTTGTCGACCCATGATGTGGGCGGCCTGTCCTCGCTGGATGCCAAACTGGCCCGCAAGATGGACAGTCTGTGCTAGCGGTCGTTGCGGCCTGACCCTTCACCGCCAGCCAGCGATGCGGCAGTGCCCATCTGCCGGAACTCGGCAGGCGTGACAGTGCCGTCGCTGACGTCAATCGCCCTTGGAATACCCGTGGTCTTGTTTCCGATCTGGCGCACACTGCGCGCGGCCGGGTTGATATCCAGACACTTGGTTTCATAGCAGGTCAGGCCAGACAGGTTGATCTGAATGCGGGCCTGTCCGTCCGGGCCTGTCACCAACGGGGCCTGCGGCACGTCACAGGCCGCAACCAGCGCCAGCGCTGTCAAACCGAGCCATTTGTTCATCTCATGCTCCTGCCATTAATCAAGCTGACCATTCCCGTCCTGATCGGCAGACAGGAAATCCTCACCCATCTGGGTGTCAAATTCAGGTCTTGAGATTACGTTGTCGCCGTTTCGGTCAGCGTTGCGGAACAGTTTGATGTCCATGAACGGTTTGGCCTCGGCCTGACCCAGAGTGCCGTTCCTGTCTTCGTCCATCGTTTGAAAGGCGTAATCCGAGAAAGCATCGAACTCGTCTTTGGACAGGAACCCGTCATTGTTGGCGTCGATGGCCCTCAACTCGTTTTCGTGCAGCTCAGCCACGCTTTCGGCGTGACCCGAACCGGCCAAAGCCACCATGAATATCACCAGGCTTAACTGTTTCATATCGACCTCCTCAGCACGCGAATCTCTGACCTTCGATGCCGCCGGCGGCAGCGCCCGCCGCGGTCAGGATCGTCTTGCCCGATCCGCCACCAAACTGGTTGCCGATGGCGCCCCCGATCAGCGCCCCGCCCAACGTTCCGCCCAGACAGGCGATTTCGTGCTGGCGTGCGGCTTGCTGTTGCGGGGTTGGGGCCGGTCCGCAGGCCGCCAAAAGGGCCGCGCCGGACAGTAATAGGAAGAACGCGTTAAGTTTCATGAAAAAACTCCCCGTATGAATACGCCAAGTATTCGCGCTCTGGGGCGGTGCTTCAAGTTAAATTGGCGGCGAAAGGCCCCGGTCGGACCGGGGCCGATCAAAATCAGATCACATCCAGCAGGCCTTCTCCGGCGGAAATTTCGCAGGCGCCGGGGTTTTCTTCCATATTCAGCACCGTGACTTTGCCATCCTCGACCAGCATTGCATATCGCTTGGATCGCGCAAAAAGCCCCACGGGCGGCGCGTCGAAATCCATGCCGATGGCCTTGGTGAACTCTGCCGCCGCGTCCGATACCATGGTCAGCCCTGCCTCGGTCGCGCCCGTGGATTGCCCCCACGCCTGCATCACAAACGGATCATTGACCGAAAGGCACAGGATCTCGTCCACGCCCTTGGCGTCAAACTGTTTCTTTGTACGGATGAAACTGGGCACATGGGCGGTCGTGCAGGTGCCGGTATAGGCCCCCGGCACGGCAAAGATCACCACTTTGCGGCCTTTGGTCTTGTCTGAAATCCGCACCTCTTCCGGCCCGTTCGCACCCATCTGGATCAGCGTTGCTTCGGGCAGGGTATCTCCTGTTGAAATCATTATTCAGCTCCTGTCGTTTGGATTTGCAGAATTGGGCTTAGCCGCAATATAGGTGGTCTGAACACGGTGACCACTTGAAAACTGCGGGGTAGGCAAAGCATGAGCCATATTGTCGTGATCGGCGCGGGGCAGGCAGGCGCGTCTTTGGTGGCCCGTCTGCGTAAGGACGGGTTTGAGGGTGAAATCACTCTGATCGGGGCCGAGCCGCATCTGCCTTATCAGCGCCCGCCCCTGTCCAAAGCCTATCTGCTGGGCGAGATGGAGCTTGAGCGTCTGTTCCTGCGGCCTGAAAGTTTTTATACGGAAAACAACATCACCCTGCGTCTGGGTCAGCGCGTCACCGGTATCGACCCCAAGGCCAAAACGGTCACGCTGGGGGATGAGGTTATCTCTTACGACGAACTGGCGCTGACCACCGGATCGGACCCGCGCCGCCTGCCTGCCGCGATTGGTGGCGATCTGGACGGTGTGCATGTGGTGCGCGATCTGGCCCATATCGACGAGATGGAGCCCAAAGTGACCGAAGGCGCCCGCGCGCTGATCGTGGGCGGCGGGTATATCGGGCTCGAAGCTGCCGCTGTCTGCGCCAAGCGCGGCGTCAAGGTCACTCTGATTGAAATGGCCGACCGTATCCTGCAACGGGTCGCAGCGCCCGAGACCAGCGATTATTTCCGCGCGTTGCACAGTGCATACGGCGCTGACATCCGCGAGGGTGTCGGGCTGGATCGTCTGATCGGCGAAAACGGCAAGGTCACCGGCGCGGTTCTGACCGACGGCACAAAGTTGGACGTTGATTTTGTAGTGGTTGGCGTCGGCATTGCACCCGCGACCCAGCTGGCCGAGATGGCCGGGCTGGAACTGGATAACGGCATCAGGACCGACGCCCATGGCCGCACGTCCGACCCGTCGATCTGGGCGGCTGGCGATTGCGCCTCTTTTCCGCATGGCGAAGGCCGCATCCGTCTGGAAAGCGTCCCCAACGCCATTGATCAGGCCGAGATCGTGGCCCAGAACATGCTGGGCGCGGCCAAGGATTATGTGGCAACCCCGTGGTTCTGGTCGGATCAATACGACGTCAAGCTTCAGATCGCGGGCCTGAACACCGGATATGACCGCGTGGTGACGCGGCAGGGCGAAGGGCAGACCGTATCCTTCTGGTATTACAACGGTGACAAGCTGATTGCGGTCGACGCGATGAACGATCCGCGCGCCTATATGGTTGGCAAGCGCCTGATCGAGATGGGAAAAACGGCAGACCCGGCCGTCGTGGCTGACCCGGATGCAGACCTTAAACCGCTGCTCAAGGCATGAGGATCATCGCCGGAGAGTTCCGCGGTCGCGCCCTGACCCCCATCGGCAAGGGCGATGCGGGCGCACATCTGCGCCCGACCACCGACCGGGTGCGCGAAAGCCTGTTCAACGTGCTGGTCCATCAGATCGATTTCGACGGCCTGCGCGTGTTGGACCTGTTTGCTGGCACCGGGGCGCTCGGGCTCGAAGCACTGTCACGCGGCGCGGCGCATGTCACCTTCGTCGATGACGGGCGCGTGGCGCAGGGTTTGATCCGCAAGAATATCGACCTGACCCGCAGTGCCGGGCGCACCGACCTGATCCGCCGGGATGCAACCCGGTTGGGCGAAAATCCGGGCGCACCCTACGATCTGATCTTTCTGGACCCGCCCTATGGCAAGGCCATGGGTCAGAAAGCCATTGCCGCGCTGTCCAATGGCTGGATCGCGGATGATGCGCTGCTGGTTTGGGAAGAAAACTCACGGATGCAGGCTCCGGCCGGGTTCACGTTGCACGAAAGCCGCAAATATGGCGACACGTATATTTCATTGATGCGGAACGGTGATCAAAGTGCATGATCTGGTCATTTTCGATTGCGATGGCGTTCTGGTCGACAGCGAGGTGATCTCGAACCAGGTGCTGGCGGACAATCTGGCGGGCTATGGCCTGCACCTGACCTTGCCCGAATGCATGTCCCTGTTTGTGGGCGGAACCATGGTCGGGGTGCGCGACAAGGCGCGTGGAATGGGCGCTGATCTGCCCGAAGACTGGATTGATCAGGTCTATGCCGAAACCTACGACCGCCTGCGCGCCGGTGTGCCTTTGGTGCCGGGTGTCGAGGACCTGCTTGCGGCGCTGGATCAGCGGGGCATCCCCTGTTGCGTGGCCTCAAACGGCAGCCCGGACAAGATGCAGATCACGCTGGGCCAGAATGGGCTTTGGGACCGGTTCAAAGATGTGATGTTCTCGGCCCATGTGCTTGGCACCGGCAAGCCTGATCCAAAGATGTTCCAACTGGCGGCCGAGAATTTTGGCGCACAGGCCCCGGTGGTCATCGAAGACAGCCACAATGGCGTTACAGCCGCAATCCGGGCCAATATGCGCTGTCTGGCCTACGCGCCGCATGGCGGTGGTGACAGGCTGGCCGATCTTGGGGCCGAGGTGATCACGGATATGTCACAGGCGCACCCGCTGTTGGGACTCTGACCCCCAACTGTGCTAGGGTGCAGCCATGGATCATGCTCTGACACCCTTTGTCTGGACAGTCTCCCGCGACGCCGAGGTCATGGCGAAACCTGACCCCAAGCCCCTGCGCGCGCCGGTGTTCATCCACGATGCGGTTACCCCTTGGGGGGCTGAGACGATGCTGCTGAAACTCCTGCGCGAACAGGCCGCCGATCAGGACGAATAGGTCGGGTGAAATTTGCCGCCCGGTGACAGGGTAAAGATATCGACCCCATCCGCCGTTACGCCCACCGAATGCTCGAACTGTGCCGACAGCGACTTGTCGCGGGTCACGGCGGTCCAGTCATCGGCCAGTGTCTTGGTTTCGGGGCGGCCCAGATTGACCATCGGCTCGATGGTAAAGAACATGCCTTCCTCAAGAACCGCGCCTGTGCCGGGGCGGCCATAATGCAGCACATTCGGCGGCGCGTGGAACACGCGGCCCAGACCGTGCCCGCAAAAGTCGCGAACAACACTCATCCGGTGCGCTTCGACATAGGCCTGAATGGCATGGCCGATATCGCCGAACGTGTTGCCCGGTTTGACCATCTCGATGCCCTTGAACAGCGCGTCATGGGTTACCTGGATCAGACGCTCGGCCTTGCGCGGCAGTTTGCCCGCCACATACATGCGCGAGGTGTCACCGAACCAGCCATCCACGATGACGGTCACATCGATGTTCAGGATATCGCCATCCTTCAGCTTCTTGTCACCGGGAATGCCGTGGCAGACCACATGGTTCACACTGATGCAGCTGGCGTGCTCGTACCCCTTGTAGCCGATCGTGGCCGAGGTCGCGCCCGCATCCTCGACCATCTGAGTGATCAGCCCGTCAAGCGCACCCGTGGTCTGACCGGGAAAGACATGCGCGGCGATATCATCCAATATCCGCGCCGCCAGAGCGCCCGCCGCGTGCATCCCGGCAAAATCACCCTGTTCATAGATGCGGATACCGTCCTTGGTCAGGCGGCCACGATGCTCTTTCATCGACGCAAAGCTCCAAATGTTACGCGCGGCACTTCTTTTACGCTGCTTGTGCAGAAAGTACCAGAGGGCGCAGTGTATCAGGCGGCACATGGGGCAGAACCACGAGAGTTCAAGAACTTGAACTGCAGTTAGGTTTCAAATCCGGTTTGACCCATCGACCATTGCGTTGACGCATAACGGTTTGGTGTTTGTTCAGTTTACACAGCAAATTTCACAGACAGCCTCTGCCCTGTTATTGTTGCGATGAACTCCAACAACTAAGGAGCGCACTGAAGTGCCACGACAGCTCCCGCACGAGACAGACAAGAAGTATTTGGTTTTTGCCGGAACTGGCACGGATCTGATCTTTAACCACGGCATAGATTTGCCGGGATTTGCCTCATTTCCATTGCTAGAGAACCCAGAAACCCGTTCTGTCCTTGCAGGTCAGATGCACGCGCTTGTTCAGTTGGCGGGCGAGATGGAGGTGGGTTGCATACTTGATGCACCGACTTGGATGGCCAATGCTGATCGGGCTGCTCCTCTGGGTTACGACGCTGAACAACTGGATGAAATAAACCGGGATGCTGTCGCGTTAATGGAAGACGTGCGTCAGAGCGCTGGTCGAGATGACGTTTTGGTTTCTGCTTGCGTCGGCCCACGCCACGATCCCTATGCGGACGTTCCGGCCATGTCGATCGATGATGCCCGTCAGTATCACAGTGCGCAGCTTGCCGTTTTGAAACAAACCAGTGTCGACTTGGTGACAGCTTATACGTTCAACAGACCTAGCGAAGCAGCGGGCTGCATTCTGGCTGCGCAGGATTTTGGACTACCGATAGTGATGTCATTGGTTGTTGAAACCGACGGGTGTCTGGCTGATGGAACAAAGCTTGTAGACGCGCTGGATCAAATCGATGTCGCCACGGATGCGGCTGCGCAGTTCTTCATGGTCAATTGTGCCCATCCGACCCACTTTTCCGATGCGCTAAATCGCCATCCAAGACTAAGAGGCGTTGTCGCAAACGCATCAAGTTGCTCTCATGCGGAACTGGATGAGGCCGAGGAATTAGACGAAGGTGACCCCCATGTGCTTGGGCAAGAGATTGCGGACGTCGTGCATAACAACCCGTCAATTTCAGTGATAGGAGGGTGCTGCGGTACAGATATGAGGCATTTGAAACTCATGGCACAAGCGGTTGCTGCGTCTTAGACGCGCGCCAAACAGTCTCAATCAGTGCTCCTTAGTCAATCGCGCGCATTTTGGGCTACGTCAGCAGGCCAGGGTCATGCTGGTTGATTACTGGAAAGGTACTGACGTCAACCCAAACCCCATCCGGCGAAATCCGCGTCCCGCAAATCATCCGCTCTACCCCCATCGCCTGTGCCGCCTCAAAGGCCGCTGCATAGACCGGGTCGATATCCGCGGCCAGCGCGAACCGGTTGCAATCGGTGCGTTGCACCAGGTACAGCATGATCGCCCGGTGCCCCTGCGCTGCCGTCTGTGCCAGCTCGCCCAGATGTTTGGTGCCGCGGGCGGTGACGCTGTCGGGGAACTCGGCCAGACCGGGCTGGCGGGACAGCGTCACGCTTTTGACCTCGATATAGGCATCTGGCAGGCCGGGGCCGCTCAGCAGGAAATCGATACGGCTGTTTTGCCCGTATTTCACCTCGGGCCGGACGGTGTCATAAGCGGCCAGCTCGGGGATCTCGCGCGCCTCAAGCGCTGCCCGCAGGGCGCGGTTCGGGACGGAAGTATCGACCCCGGTGAAATGCCCGTTTTCGTGATCCACCAGCCGCCAGCCGAATTTCAGCTTTTTCTTCGGGTCGTCATTGGGCTCAAGCCAGATCAACTGGCCCGGTTCGGCCAGCCCCATCATGGATCCCGGATTGGCGCAATGGGCAGTCACTTCGTGCCCGTCTTCCAAACGGCAATCGGCCAGAAAGCGTTTGTAGCGACGGATCAGGCGGGCGGGGACAAGAGGGGTTCCAAAACGCATGTCTCACGGCCTATACCTGCCCCTGAAGACGATCAAGAGGAGTCCGCGCCATGGCCAATCCAACCGCAGCAATGCTGGTGATCGGGGATGAAATCCTGTCGGGCCGCACCCGCGATGCAAACATGCATTATCTGGCGCAGGAGCTGGCAAAACACGGCATCGATCTGAAAGAGGTCCGCATCGTCAGCGATGACGCCCCCGCCATCGAAGCGGCGGTCAAAGCGCTGTCTGACAGCCACGACACCGTCTTTACCAGCGGCGGCATCGGCCCGACCCATGACGATATTACCGCCGATTGCATTGCGCGCGCCTTTGACACCCCGATTGACATTCGCGACGACGCGTGCGCGCTGTTGCAGGCGCATTACGACAAATCCGGGCTGGAACTGAACGCTGCCCGCCTGCGCATGGCGCGTATCCCGGATGGCGCGACATTGATCGACAATCCGGTCTCGACGGCGCCGGGTTTCACCCTGAAGAACGTGCATGTGATGGCCGGGGTACCGCTGGTGTTTCAGGCCATGGTCGCCAGCGTCCTGCCCACACTGACCGGTGGCAGCCCCTTGTTGTCGCAAACCCTGCGCGTGGACCGGGGCGAAGGCGATATCGCCGCAAACCTGTCCGCGCTGGCCGAGGATTTCAGCGATCTGTCCATCGGTTGCTATCCGTTTCAGATCAACGGGGCCTTCGGGGCCAACGTGGTGGTGCGCGGCACCGATGGCAGTCGGATTGACGCGGCCATGACCCGTCTGGCGAAAGAGCTTGCGCTTTGAGCGGCGACTGGGCGGACATCGTCGACGGCACATGGCCTGCCGCGCGGTATCGCAGGCTGGGGCCGTTTCAGCTGCGCGAAGGGCAGGGCGGCGGCTCGCGTGTTTCTGCAGCCAATGCGCTGGCCCCGGCCAGTGATGCAGATATCGACGCGGCCGAGGCCGCGATGCAGGCCATGGGGCAGAAATCCATCTTCTGCCTGCGCCCGGGGGATGAGGCGCTGGATGCAAAGCTGGCGCAACGGGGATATGACATCCTTGATCCGGTCAACATCTATACGTGCCCCGTCTCTCACCTCACCGATCAGCCGATCCCTCCGGTCATGGTGTTTTCGGTCTGGGAGCCGCTTGAAATCATGCGCGAAATCTGGGCGGCTGGTGGGATCGGGCCCGAACGTCTGGCGGTGATGGAGCGCGCGAAGGGTCCCAAAACCGGTCTGCTGCTGCGCCACAACGACCAACCCAGCGGGGCAGCCTTCGTGGCGATGCATGGCGATGTCGCGATGCTGCATGCGCTTGAAATCCTGCCCGCGCACCGCCGTCAGGGGCTGGGTCAGTGGACCATGCGCGCCGCGGCGATTTGGGCAGGTGACAACGGTGCTCAAACCTTCACTGTGATCTGCACCAAGGCCAATGAAGGTGCCAACGGTCTCTATTGCGCCCTCGGGATGGAGATCGCCAGTGAATACCATTACCGTCACCTTGTCTGAACAAAAGGGGTCGCCATGACACAGAAAGACATGCCCACCGCGCTGAACCTGCCCATGGTCGATCCACTGCCGCCGGAAACGCAGAAGTATTTCGATATCTGTGTCGAAAAGCTGGGCATGGTGCCGAATGTGCTAAAGGCAAACGCCTTCGATATCGACAAGCTGAACACGTTCACGGCGATGTATAATGATCTGATGCTGGCCAACAGCGGCCTGTCCAAGCTGGAGCGCGAGATGATTGCCGTGGTCGTATCGTCGATCAACAAGTGCTTCTACTGTCTGGTGGCACACGGCGCGGCGGTCCGGCAGCTTTCGGGCAACCCGCAACTGGGCGAGATGCTGGTGATGAACTACCGTGTTGCCCCGATCGAGCCCCGGCAGCGCGCAATGCTGGACTTTGCCGCCAAAATGACAACCGCCAGCGCCGAGATCGAAGAGCCCGACCGCCAGCGTCTGCGCGACGCAGGCTTTTCCGACCGCGATATCTGGGACATTGCCAATATCGCCGGGTTCTTCAACATGTCCAACCGGGTGGCCAGTGCCACGGCAATGGTGCCCAACCCCGAGTATCACGCGCAGTTTCGATGATCCGATCAGCCGCCCTCATTGCCACGCTGCTGGCGGGGCCGGTTCTGGCGCAGGACCTGACCCTGCCAGCCAGCGCCCGCCAGATCAGCGACCGTACCTCGCCGCTGGACAGCTATGACCTGCCAACGGGGCCTTATGCGAATGGCGCGGTGCCTGCTGACACCCTCGAAGGCCGGGTTGAACGCTACACGTGGCGGCTTCAGGCGGGCTCAAGCACAACCCTTCAGCTTCTGACGCCGCTGCGCGACCAGATCGAGGCGCAGGGCTACAAGATTCTGTTCGAATGTGATGCCCGCGCCTGTGGCGGCTTCGATTTCCGCTTTGGCACCGAGGTCGTTCCGACCCCGGACATGTATGTCGCCATTCAGGATTACCGTTTCCTGTCGGCCACCAAGGGGGCTGTTGCCCTCAGCCTGCTGGTCAGCCGCAACCCTCCGGACGGGTATGTCCAGATGATCCGCGTCACACCCCAGAATGCACCGGACCCTGTTCCGGTCGTGATCGAACAGGCAGTCGAAGGGTCGGGCGGGCTGCTTGAGGCGCTGGCAACATCGGGTCACGTGATACTGGACGATCTGCATTTCCCAACCGGTGAGGTTGCGTTGGACGAGGGGACATACGCCTCTCTGACCCTGCTGGCCGGGTATCTGGCCGAAAACCCCAAGATGCGCCTGGCGCTGGTGGGGCATACCGATGACACCGGCGCGTTGCAGGCCAATATCGCGGTCAGCAAAAGCCGGGCCGAGTCGGTCCGCACCCGTCTGATTGATGCGCATGGCGTGGCCGCTGACCGGATCGAGGCGCAGGGCGTCGGCTATCTGTCCCCGCTTACCTCGAACGCAACCCCCGAAGGGCGCGAGCTGAACCGCCGGGTCGAGGCGGTCTTGCTCGTCAACTGACCCACCACAGGTAGAGCGGCAGTCCGACCGTGATGTTGAACGGAAACGACACACCCAGCGACAGGGTCAGATAAATCCCGGCCTCGGCCTTCGGTAGTGCAATTTTCATAGCGGCCGGAACTGCGATATAAGACGCCGAGGCCGACAGCACCATGAACAGGAACAGGCTGCCTTGCGGCAATCCGATCACCGCACCAACGGCCCAGGCCATCAGCGCGCCGATCAGGGGCATCAATACGCCAAATGCGAACAGGCCAACTGAAAGTTTGTCGCGATTGCTGATCAGGCTGCGCCCCGCCGAAAGCCCCATATCCAGCAGGAACAAGCACAGGATGCCAGTGAAGGGCGTAACGATGAAAGGCGCGATCATCTGCATACCTTCACCCCCGGTAATGGCCCCGATCAGGAACGCCCCGGTCAACAGCACAATCGATCCATTGGCCAGTAGATCACGCCACAGCTTGTCATCCTTGACGCCATTGCCGCCGGTCTTGTGCGCCAGCCACAGCGCCGACAGAATGGCCGGCACCTCCATCGCTGCCGCAACCGCCACCATGAACCCGTCATGGGTCAATCCCACCAGATCCAGCAGGCTGGTGGCGGTGACAAAGGTGACAATCGAAATCGAGCCGTAATGCCCTGCGACCGCCGCTGCATTTAACGCATCCAGCCGTGTCATAACCCTCAGCAGGGCAAAGGCCACGAAGGGGATGGTAAAGGACAGGGCCACGCCGCCCAGCAGGGTCAGGAACAGTTGCAGGTGGATGCCATGCGCGGCAAGGCTGGCACCGCCTTTGAACCCGATGGCCAGCAGCAGGTAAAGCGACATGAACTTGGCCGCGCCCGCCGGGATAGACAAATCGCTGCGCACAAAAGCGGCCAGAAGCCCTAGGGCAAAAAACAATATGGTGGGCACCAGCAGGTTGCTGGACAGCGTCTCGATCACTCCGGGCATACTTGTCTCCTGATCCCTCGTTTCAGGGCTAGGTGCCTTGCAAAATTGATTTCGCCAAATACTATCTTTATAAGTTTAATATAGTTTCAGGCTATGAAATGCGTCCAACCCTGCGCCAATTGGAATACATCGTCACGGTCAGCCGCCTCGGGCGGTTCAGTTTGGCCGCCGAGGTGCTGAATGTCAGTCAACCCAGCCTGTCGGCGCAAATTGCAACCGTAGAACAAGAGCTTGGCGTTCGGATCTTTGACCGCAACCGTGGTGGAATTCAGGTGACCACAAAGGGGGAAGAGTTCATCTCGCGCGCGCAAAAGATCCTTGCCGAGGTCAAGGACCTGCGCCACGCCATGACCAACGATATGCCTGTCGGAGGAAGGTTGCGACTGGGCGTTTTGCCTTCGATCGGGCCGTACCTGCTGCCGCAAGCCATCAAAGAGGTGCACCGCCTGCGCCCCGGATTACGCATTGTCGTGCGCGAGGAAAACACCCGCGATCTGGAACAGGGCCTGAAATCCGGTCGGTTTGACCTGATCCTGTCAACGCCCGAGGATCACCCCAATAGCGTTCAGCACCGCTTGTTCAACGAACCCCTCTGGGTTGCGGTGGCCGTTGACGACGTTCTGGCGCAGGACCCACAGGGCGTCAGAGCGGCCGACTTGCAGAACCGGCTGTTCCTGACCCTTGACCAAAGCCACCGCCTGTCGCGCATCGTCTATGCGCTGGCAGCCGAATGCGGTGGCGTGGTTTCGGATGAATATGAAGGCACAACGCTTGATTCCATTGTCTTGATGGCGGCCTCGGGGGTTGGGGTTGCGGTACTGCCGGATCTGTTTGCCCGCAGACAGGGCATTTACCGCGACGAAGTACGGCTGCGCCCGCTGTCCATTCCCAATGCCAATCGCGATATCGCATTGCTGGCGCGCAATGCCGAAACGCCGCCGCCGGGCCAGAACGTATTGATGGAAAGCCTACGCTCTTCCGCGCGATCCATCGGCCTGACGGTGATCGGTTCATAAAAATAGGCCCGCACTTTGACATGCGGGCCAAAGGTTGGTCTTCAGGGAGAAACTACCAATCCATCGGGCTTTTGTCTTCGAATGCGTCGACCAGAAAATCGATGAAGGCCCGTACTTTGGGTTGTGTGAAGCGGCCGGGCGGATAAACGGCGTAAATGCCCTGTACCTCGTCCGGCAGGGACGGCATGGCATCGACAACCCGCCCCGATTTCAACGCTTCGGCATAAAGATAGCTGGGCAGATACGCGATCCCCAGCCCCGAGATGGCCGCGTTCAGCAGCGACTGGCCGTCATTCACGCTCAGCCAACCCGCGGTGCGCACCTGACGCTTCTCGCCAGACGGTGCGGTCAGTTTCCAGACATTGCCTGACGACTGGCTGGAATAGTGCAGCAACTTGTGTTCGTTCAGATCGTCGATCTTCTGCGGGCGCCCGAACCGTTCGATATAGCTGGGCGCGGCGACCATGCGTTTGACCGTTTCGGTCAGCTTGCGGGCGCGCAACGTGCTGTCTTCCAGCTCACCGATGCGCACGGCCACATCAAATCCTTCGGAAATCAGTTCGACATAGCGGTTGTTCAGAACCATGTTCACGGTGATGTCGGGGTAGACGGCGAGGAAATCGGACAGGACCGGCGACAGGTGATTTACGCCGAAATCCGTGGCAACGCTGATGCGCAGCAGACCGGACGGTGCCGATTGCATCGATGTGACTAGCGAATCCGCTTCACCCGCATCATTCAGAACGCGACGCGCGCGGTCATAATAGGCCAGGCCGATTTCCGTCGGCGACACCCGGCGCGTGGTGCGGTTCAGCAGCCGGGCTCCCAGACGCGCTTCGAGGCTCGAGACGTGTTTGGACACGGCCGATTTGGAGATGCCCATCTTCTTGGCCGCATCGGTGAAGCCACCCTGGTCCACCACATTGGCGAAGGCTTCCATTTCGGTCAGTCGGTCCATTCTCGTTCCCCAGATCTTGATTTCCAACCCGACTATCGCTCTGAATCTGGGCGGAATCGGGGCATACATGGGATAATATCAGGGATTTGAATCGGATCGTTTGCGTATCAGAAACGCAGAAACAGTGGTTTCCAAACCGGCCCCGAACCCTGCGATACTGCATTTTCCGCGCAATCCTTCGTTTCTGTTCATCTTAGAATGGCATTTTTGTGACCACAGAAGGGGTCAGGAAATCCGTTTTCTCCGTCTCCGTCCTTGTCGGTCTTTTGGCCGGGGGCGCGGAACCCCGAAAACCCTTTGCAAAGCCAAGTTTCACCACCCCGTCCGACGGCAACACCGGGCCGTAACCCCTGTTCCCTGACCGATCGGTATTTACATCTTTGCGGATGTTCGCGACCCTGCGCGCATTTGCAGGGGGTTTGAATGTCACTGGAATTCTTCATCACTTCCATGATCGTCGTGCTGCTGCCGGGCACCGGTGTCATCTACACACTGGCCGTTGGCCTGGGCCGCGGTTTCCGGGCCAGCGTTGCCGCCGCGGTCGGATGCACAGTGGGAATCGTTCCCGCTGCCGTGGCCAGTATCGTCGGGCTTGCCGCATTGCTGCACACCAGTGCCGTGGCGTTTCAGCTCGTGAAGTACCTTGGTGTCATTTACCTTTTCTACATGGCGTGGGGCATCCTCAGGAGTGGCGGCGCCTTGGATGTCACCGCCGACAAGACCGCGAAAAGCAGTTTCAAGATTGCCGTCACCGGAACGCTCATCAACGTGCTGAACCCCAAGCTGTCGCTGTTCTTTCTGGCATTCTTGCCGCAGTTCTTGCCAGCCGACACGGCGAACGCAGGGGGTGCGCTGATCCAGCTGGCCCTGGCCTTTATGGCCATGACCTTTGTTGTCTTCGTCGGATACGGGGGCTGCGCAGCACTGGCCCGCGACTATGTGATCCGCCGTCCAACGGTGATGAAGTGGATCAGGCGGAGTTTTGCAACGGCCTTTGGCGCACTGGGTGCAAAACTCGCGCTGTCCGACTAGGAAACGCTAAACCGGGGCGATCAGAACTTCGCCGCCAGCCGCGTGCCCTGATTGATCGCGCGCTTGGCATCCAGCTCGGCGGCGACATCCGCACCCCCGATCACATGGGGGGTGATGCCCTGCTCGATCAGCGCGTCCGCCAGTGACCGTTCGGACACCTGACCGGCACATAACACAATGGTATCGGCCGCGATTACCGTCGGGTCCGCGCGCTCTTCGCCAAAGCTGACATGCAGGCCGTCATCGTCGATGCGTTCATAATTCACGCCACCCACGAAATTGACGTCCTTCATCTTCAGCGTTGCCCGGTGAATCCAGCCAGTGGTTTTGCCCAAACCCTTGCCATGCGCCTGTTTCTTGCGTTGCAACAGGGTGACCTGACGTGCGGGGGCGCTGGGTTGCGGCCCCTCGGGCGCCAATCCCGCACGGTGTTCAGCCGGGTCCGTCACGCCCCATTCCTTCATCCACAGCGGCAGGTCGGTCGTGGCGCTGTGACCCTCTTCCAGCAGGAACTCGGACACATCAAAGCCGATGCCACCGGCCCCGATCACGGCAGCAGACTTGCCAACCTCGGCCTTGCCGCGCAGCACGTCGATGTAACTCAGCACGTTGTCCCGATCCTGCCCCGGTATCTGCGGATCACGCGGGCTGACACCGGTGGCGATGACCACCTCGTCAAAGCCGGTCAGGTCATCTGCGCCTACCTCGCGGTTCAGTTCCACTTTCACGCCCAGATCATCCATCATGGTGCGGTACCAGTCGACCAGTCCCCAGAATTCTTCTTTCCCCGGCACCTGCTTGGCCATGTTCAGCTGCCCGCCGACCTCATCAGCGCGGTCGAACAGGGTAACATCGTGGCCGCGCTGGGCCGCGATCATTGCGGTCGACAGACCGGCAGGACCTGCCCCCACAATGGCGATGGATTTCCGCGTTTTGGCCGGTTCAATCACCAGCTCCGTCTCATGACAGGCGCGCGGGTTCACGAGGCACGAGGTCAGCTTGCCGCTGAACGTGTGATCCAGACAGGCCTGATTGCAGGCAATGCAAGGCGCGATCTTCGCGGCCTCACCCGCAATCGCCTTGGCCACGAAATCCGCATCCGCCAGCATCGGGCGGGCCAGCGAGACCATGTCGGCGCAGCCGGTCGAAAGAACCTCTTCGGCCACCTCGGGGGTGTTGATCCGGTTCGATGTGATCACCGGTATCCCCACCTTGCCCATCAGCTTCTTGGTCACCCAGGCAAAGGCCGCGCGCGGCACGCTGGTGGCAATGGTCGGGATTCGCGCCTCGTGCCAGCCAATGCCGGTGTTGATGATCGTGGCCCCGGCTTTTTCGATCTCCTGCGCCAGTTGCACCACCTCGTCATGGGTCGATCCGTTGGGTACCAGATCGATCATCGACAGCCGGTAGATGATAATGAAATCGGTGCCCACCGCCTCGCGCGTGCGGCGCACCACCTCGATCGGCAGACGCATCCGGTTCTCATAAGACCCGCCCCAGCGATCGGTGCGCTTGTTGGTATGGGTCACAAGGAACTGGTTCAGGAAGTACCCTTCCGACCCCATGATCTCGACCCCGTCATAACCTGCCTCTTGCGCCAGTACGGCGGCGTTGACGATATCGCTGATCTGCTTCTCGATGCCCTCTTCATCCAGCTCAGTGGGCGGGAACGGAGAGATCGGTGATTTCACCGGGCTGGGTGCCACGCATTTCGGCCCATAGGCATAACGACCTGCGTGCAGGATCTGCATCGCGATCTTGCCGCCTGCGTCATGTATGCGCTGCGTCACGATGGAATGGTGCGCCACGTCCTTTTCACTCACCATCATCGAGGCCCCCGGCAGGACCGAGCCTTCAAGGTTCGGACCTATCCCGCCTGTCACCATCAAGGCTACGCCGCCCCGCGCCCGATCCGCATAGAACTCGGCCACCCGGTTCCAGTCGCCGGTTTCCTCAAGCCCCGTATGCATCGAGCCCATCAGCACGCGGTTTTTCAACGTGGTAAAGCCCAGATCCAGCGGGGCCAGCATATTCGGGTACGCAGTCATGGCGGAACTCTCCCTCCTGAATTTGCCCGCTAGATTGACGTTCGCGTCAACTTTGTCACGCGAAACCCCACGTCACCCTCTTTGCTGTGGCGCCGGTGATTGCTAGAGATGGGCGGAACAACCCGATGAGGCCGCGCATGACCCCCGAAGAAATCGCCAAACTGCCCTATCGCCCCTGCGTCGGGCTGATGCTGATGAATGCCGAGGGGAGGGTTTTTGTGGGTATGCGAAACGACGGCCCACAAGACGCCTGGCAAATGCCGCAGGGCGGTGTGGACAAGGGCGAAGATCCCCGCGACGCAGCCCTGCGAGAGCTGTGGGAGGAAACCGGGGTCACGGCTGATCTGGTCGAAATCATCGCCGAAACCGAGGGTTGGCTGCCCTATGACCTGCCCCATGACATCGTGCCCCACATCTGGAAAGGCCGCTATCGCGGGCAGGAACAGAAATGGTTCCTGCTGCGCTTCACCGGCGCCGACGATCAGATCAACATTGAAACTGATCACCCGGAATTTACCCGCTGGAAATGGCAAGAGCCCGACCGGCTGATCGCGGAAATCGTGCCCTTCAAGCGCGATGTGTATGAGCGTGTGGTCGAGGCATTTATGGCCCATCTGACGTAACTGCGGCGAATGAACCGTAATGGCCCTTTTGCGAACACCATCACTCCTCGGAATGCGGGCGGCATAGGGATTCGCTTGGCAAATGCCATAGACGGCTTGGGCTTCAAAGCCGTGCCACAATTCACATCACTGAACAGGGCGTAAGGTACCAAGGGTGCCGGAACGGAAATCGGAAATATAACGCCTTTGTGATCGACATTTCTCTTCAATATAACAACAAGTTGAATAGCGGCCGCTCTCCGTCGCCAAAATTGAGGCATAAACGCAGATATAAACCAAATTTACTCCAATTCCGGCCACAATCTTGGGGCCAAAGTCGGCAACGCATTCCAAGCTGGTGGAGTAAACAACCGTGAACTTTTAGTCGTTTTTCCCAAAATCGCATCCAGAAACATCGATTCAAATCTGTGATTTGAGAGACCGCACCCACCAGCTGATCGTGGGGAAATAGACCCGTAATCCTCTTAAGAAGGCCAAAGCAGAAAGCATCCTGAAGGCCCGAATTCAACACAATAACCCTGCGGTGACCAACCAGTGCATCTGAAGGCGCCGCGCATAATGGCGTGCGATTTCTTCGGGTGCGACGCGTTATTTCAATCCAAAAGGAAAACGTGACAAAACAGCAGGATCATAGGAATGGAATTGGTCCGCCACCGAATATCACGACAACTTCGCGCGTATACTCTGCCTCTGACACTCCCTCGTTCTTGCAGGTGTGCTTTTCGTATTCTTCGGCCGCGGGTTGAACAGGCACGCCGGGTGTAAAGCCATTGGAATACTCATTTGCCTGGCACGCGTCTGCGGGTGTCTGATTGCTGAGTGATGAGTGTGGTCTGATGTTGCTGTAATCGTATTACCAAACGCGCCGGGTGGAAATCTCACCGAATAATTGGGGCGTTTGGACGTAGGTTTTTTACGGGTGAATGAGGTGACTCTGATGAAGAAATCAAAACACGGCGACGCTCAATTCCCCGCGTTTAGCCGCTGATTAATCTTTCACTATGATAGTCCCCTTCATATGCGGGTGAAACACGCAGAAATAGGTATAAACCCCGGGTTTGTCGAATACCACGGCTGCCTTTTCGTTCCGCTCTAGCGGTCCGGTGTCCCAGTCTTGCATCTTTTGTTCCGTTGCGGTGTGAGGCGCGATGTCCAGATTGGTCCAGATCACCTCATCACCGACCGAAACTTCGAGTTTCTCAGGCGCGAACTTGAATTTGCGAATGGAAACCTGATGGCTGGTTGCCCCGGCGGACGCAACCTGTGCGCCAGCCAGAAGAGTAAGCGGTGCCGCACCCAGTACGGCACCAAACTTTCTGCGTGACAGTACAGCCATCAGCCGCAATCCAGCCCAGACACCATCTGTTCGGCGTGGCCTTCATGCTGTTTGAATGTGGCAAGAGCATCCTGCAGCAGGTTGGTGAGCGGCTCAACGGTGGTGTTGGGGATGAACTCGTCCTCAACCGTTTTGTTCACGATCTGATGATAGGCGAGCTCATTCTGAGCGTAGGCGCAATCAAAGGCTTTGCCGCGCAGCCCGCTCAGCTCATCGCGTTTCTCGACCGAACCTTTAACCAGGGCCTGGCTAAGGGCGTTGTCCTGGGGCGTTACATTCAGTTGTTGGATCAACGCCCCAGCAGCTTGGTTCACGGCCGCATGATCACGGATCATTGTGTTTGCAAAATCCCGAACGTCGTTATTGTCGGACACAGCAAGAGCAAGATGCGCATAGCGGATGTCGATTTCACCGGCAGTGTACGCTGTATGCGCGATCTCAAGATCGTTCATCTTGTTCTCATCTGCAACAGCAGCATAGCCGACGACGACAAGAGCAGCAGAAAGGAAAGCGGTTTTCATCTGGAATCTCCAAAGTTGATTGAAGCCCTGATATGCGTACAGTTTGCCTTGTCTTTGAATTACCTGCCGTCCAGAAGACATGCCCTATCGTTCGAACATGTAGACAGATATCGAACTCTTGGTAATATCGGCAATCATGCTTGATCTGCTAAGTGATATTCTGACCCGCCTGTCGCTCAAGGGGACACTGTATTTCCGCACCAGCCTTAGCGAACAGCCCTGGGGGATCCAGGTGCCGGCGTTTCAGAACGTGGCCCGGTTCCACTATGTACATCGCGGTGAGTGCGTGGTGCGCGTCGCAGGAGAAGATCGGGCGCTACGCCTTACCAAAGGCGATCTTGTCCTGGTTCCACACGGGGCGGCGCATACGTTGAATTGTCGTGTTTCGGGCCCGGAAGACGCCTTGCCGCTGGATGACGTGCTGGAAAGGTCCGGCTATGATGGTAAGGGTGTTCTGGTGTATGGCGGCAACGACCCCAACATGGAGAACCAGCTGATTTGTGGTCATTTTTCACTAGCCGAAGGATCAAGGCATCTGTTGCTTGACCGATTGCCGCCAAGCATTGTCATCCGGGATTATGGCGCCGAGGCCAGCGATTGGCTGGAAGCGACGTTGCGCGTGATAGGGTCCGAGGCAGGGTTCGGCCGTTTTGGAGGTGATTTGATAGCGCTGAAGATGTCAGAGGCGATTTTTGCGCAGGCTATCCGGTGCCATATCGAAGATACCGCCAGAACAGGGGGAAAACTCGCTGGTTTCGCCGATGTTCATCTTACCCGCGCATTGACGGCGTTCCATAACGACCCGACAGCGCAGTGGAGTGTCGATTCTTTGGCCAACAGGGCGGCATTGTCTCGGACAAGTTTCGCAATGCGGTTTTCCGAGAAGCTTGGGATCACACCGATGCAATATGTGACTGCATGGCGTATGCAGATTGCCCGCAGCGCGTTGGTAGAGAAAGGTGTCAGTGTTGCCGAGGCCGCGGATCTGAGTGGGTATTCCTCGGAAGCAGCGTTCAGTCGCGCATTCAAGAAAGAGATCGGGCAACCGCCTGCCAGATTTCGAACCTCTGCGTTACCCACTCAGGTCTGAACGATCAGCAATGTTGCCGGGTATGCATTCATTCCAACGACAGTGCTCAAAAGTACCTGTTGCTGAGGAGCACACTTTTCCGTCGCAAAACAACGGAGAAGAAAGTTGCCGCTATTTGCCACCAAAGAAATATCCGCCCTTATCGATAATCCCGCCGCCATCGCCATGATGGTGCCTCCTTTTGTTCTCGGACTGGGCATTTTCAACCTCTGTCTGACGTCAGGCAGACTATTCGAGCGCGACCATTTCCTGCCTGCTTTCTGGGTCTTTTCCCATCAACCTGAAATACTCTTTCGGCCCTTCTGACACTTTTCCAGAACCCATCTTGTTCGGTGGCTTTTCTCTGAGCCAGAACAGTCGCTTCCTTGGGGTCTTTCGTTTGGAGAGCAAAATTGAGTTTGTTTCGCTTGCTTAGCTTGGGGTAGTGCTTTCGAACGTCTTGGGGAACACGCCTACGAAATTACCAAACACCATTGGAGTTCTTTTGTTCAGTGTATCTAGCCATGATCAGAATCGCTTCTGCTTCAAAGATGATTAGAGGCATTGCGTCACCTCTTGTGTCACCTTTACAGGTCTGAAATTTCCGCTAAGTTCTTGGAATTTATATATTTTTGGGGAAGTAATGGTGCCCAGGAGAGGCTTCGTTCGATTCGTTAACTAGTCTTTAACAACCTCACAAGCCGCTGATGCTAATCACAAATTTACAGGGTCGAGAGCGCTCACCGTATAGGGCCGGTGCCTCGATGTGATACAAATTGTGATACAGATATTGAGGCTTAAGCATGAGGTATATTTGGAAGCGGGGCAACGTCTACTGGTTCAGAATGAGGTGCCCGAAGAAGTATTTTGATGTCCTTGGCAAAGAATATATTTGCCGTTCTTTGGAAACTGACAGCAAGAGCCACGCGGAGGCAAAAGCGGCATTACTCAAGATCGAAGTTCTTGAGGAGCTGCAAGCCAGAATGCTCGGCAAAGCGTCACCAAGGGATATTTCTACACACCGATCTTTGGTCGGCTTGGCAAGAACCAGCGGAGTAACACCAAAAACGTCGATTGAGTTAGCAGAGGGGGATATCACCGAGTTGGTTCGCCGTTTAGTCAATCTTCGACTGACAGATCCAAATGCTGAAACTGCCAAGTTCGCAGCACAAATGGGCGGCTTCGAGAATCCTGGCACGTTGGTCAGCGAAATCGCCAAAAATATGCCTGAGCTACGTGGGGATCAGATCGTTGATAAGAACCATCGCCAGATCCGGACATGGCACAATCGATATAAGCGAGCAGCGAAAGTGTTTGCCGACACAGTGGGTGACATGCCGATCAATCAAGTGACCACAGGTGATGCGGGCAAGTACATGCTTTACTGGGACAATAGGGTCCTAAAGCGTGAATGTACTACTGCTCATGCAAACAAGCATATTGGATATATTCGGACTATGGTCGACGCTTACTATCGCGATATCGAGTGCGTTCAGTACTCTAACCCCTTCAAAGGGCTCAAAATCTCCTCTAGCTCAACTTGGGAAAGAAATGAAGTCAAGGTGCGCAAGGCTGAGTTCTCACCAGAGTGGATCCAGAGAACAATTATCGACGGAGCGCGCCTCGCTGGAATGAATGAAGAGGAAAGAGACATCCTGGCAATCATCGCTGAAACCGGGTGCCGACAGACGGAGATTTACGATGCGCCTGGATCTGCCTTTAAGCTTGATGAAAAGATCCCGCACGTTCTCATCCAAGTGGAGAACGAAGGCGAAGAGCGCCGTGAAATCAAAAACCATACATCATATCGAAAGGTTCCACTTGTCGGCGCGGCTTTGGAAGCGGCCAAGAGACACCCGAACGGGTTCCCTAGATATCGCGGCAACGGGAACTTCAGCGGATCGGCCGGCAAATACTTCCGCGAAAATAATCTTCTTCCAAGCGAGAGGCATAAACTGAGCAGCTTGCGTCATAGCTATGAAAGCCGGTTGATGCATGCGGGGATCGATAATGAGACCCGAGGGTTTCTAATGGGCCATTCATTAAGGAGAATTAGAGGCCGGGAAGTTTATGGTGACGAGTTAGATTTGGAACTGAGAGTTCTATACGCCGAGATGGTAGCATTTCCAACAAAGGCGTGGTCTCCTAGACCTAAAGAAGAGTTGCAGAAGGAAATCGATAGTATTCTGATCTCAAAAGGCTTCTCGCGTTAGAAACGTATGTGTGACCTTAGCAAAAATTGATCCAGGTGGGGTTCTTAGATACGACCGAGCTATCACTTCATCGTGAACGCGCGCGCTACTTCTTCCGCAACTCCGCAAAGTTGGGGTGTTTCATGGTCGCTAAGCACTTGTTTCTGGGTTCCAGTAAGGTGGAGTACTATGAACTTACCTATCTCGTCAGAATACCAGCTTTCAATTCTTCACGGTACTTGGTCTTTTCCACCTCGAAGCTTTCATCAGTAAATTCCTTATGCGACAGTACCAAGCCAAGTGCGCAGCTAGTATCGCTGAGCATGAATTGAATCTGAGTCGTGAATTCCACTAGGCTTTCTTCAATCCCGCGAAATACTACCCGAGGTAAAGGTTCCGACTGTTTCCCGTCGACGCGCACGCGCCCATTATTCGTGAGCGCATTCATGTAGAAACTCACAAGTTCATTCACGAGCGTTTTGGAGTCTTCAGTTTCATTGTGGTCTTCAAAGGCGTCCTTAACGCCCCGGAGATAAATGCTAACCCGGCTACCCTCCTCCGGGCGCAGCGTCTCGTAGACCCAGGATACTTCCTTGAAAATTGTGCGGCTCAGGAAATCACTATCTTGCCTCATGATGCTTCCGACATACTGTCCAATAATGGCACTGGCTTCTTCCTCTGACGGCGGCGTAATGCGTGAACTGAACTCCTTGCACAGTTGCTCAAATTCACCCGTCAGCGAAAGCAGCTTGGAGCCGCTCCTCAATTGGTGAATTAGGCCGCGAACTTTCAGCGCGTTTTCCCAAAACTCATCAAAATACTTATCATGTCCCAACGCCGACATCACCGGCTTCAACGTATAGCGCGTTTCCAGCGTGTCTTCGAAGACTTCGTAGGCGTTCCGTTCAATTTTCGAAATCGATTCAGTAACCTCCTTCTTAAAGTATGGCGCTGTGCTCTCAATCATGTCTGCTGCTCGCCAAGCGTTGTGCAAAACGTCTAGATGGCCAGCAATCTGGTCCGACTGAAGACGTGAAATGCGTTCGATGAACGACACAAGGATGCCCGCAGCTGTGCTGGATGCTTCCTGCCGGATTTGAAACCTGTTCTTGCTCAGCGCTGTGCGTGCTTGCTCGCGCAAGAAAAGGCCAGTCGCGCCAATAATAGTGAGCATCGTGGCGATATCGAATCCCAAGCCAACACTACCATCGATGGTCGGCAGCCAGTCGAAAACTCTCGCAACCCAATTGGAGAAGCTAGCCCAGACGTCCTGAAAGAAATCCACCGATAATCTCCTATTTAATTGCCGGCATGTTTTCCCTTGGCGAAGTTGCGCGCTACACTATCATAGGTTGCGGGAGCAGATAGAAGTGGAGTTTCAGCCAAATGGAAACGCAGTCGATCTATTTCAAAAAACATTTTAGGTTTCAATAGTTACGTCACAAAAAATTCCATCCTGACCGCCCGTGGTTTTCACATTCAAAGCTTAATCAGTCCAAAACTGAATTTTGCGACTTCAGAACTCAACCATACCGCGTTCTCCGCGACACTGGCTGGGTTTGTTGCGTCCACGAAGAGGATTGCAGGAAGAGTTTCCGACTCGACGACAAGTCTTTACGCATGCAGGACAACTGACGGGTTAAGAATTCCGGGAAATCCTTGAAAACAAGCCGCTCGCTTTGGTCAAGTTGAAGGATGCCCAAATTTAGACGGTTTCTTTTGGAAGAGCATCCATGCAAGTGAGATCAATGAACTTGACCGCTGGAGCTAAAGCTTGGGCACGCATCCTAGAAGCTGCCTAAAATATTTCGTGCTAAGTCCTGATTTCACTTACAACTTGCTTAAAGGAAACCCGATTGGGAAAACCAACATTTAAAGGTTTTGGGATAGTTATCTATGCAGTCAGCAGAGCAAAAGGAACCAGTAGTTCAGGTGGGACGTAATGAGTAGAAAAAGCAAATTTCTCAGCATGCTCTTGCGTCATAAGCCTGAAACGATTGGCTTGACACTTGATCGAAATGGTTGGGCTGATGTGAATGACTTGCTACTGAGGCTCAAGAAAGCAAATCGTCCGCTCGCACGCGAAGAACTAGAAGAGATTGTGGTCGGAAACGACAAAAAACGATTTACTCTGAGCCCAAACAAGTCCCGTATCAGAGCTGCCCAAGGTCATTCCTTTGATATTGATCTGGGACTTACGCCATTGAAGCCCCCGCAGCTTCTCTTTCATGGGACGGCGCGATCAAATCTAGACAGTATTTTTTTCCAATGGGTTAGAAGCAAAAAGTCGAAATCAAGTTCACCTTTCTGCGGATGAAGAGACAGCTCTAAGAGTTGGTTCTCGTCATGGAAAACCGGTCGTCCTTTCGGTGGATGCTCAAGGCATGCAGAAGGAAGGTCATAAGTTTTTTCAAGCGGATAACGGCGTTTGGTTAACGGACTTTGTTCCCGTTGTTTTCTTGGGCTTTGGAAAAAGGCCACTTTAGTCGGATGCGGCCGAAATGAACCTGACCATTTCCTAATTGTAACTATTCGCTCGCTGTTTAGCAGCCGTTAACCATCACCAAATAGACAGATATCTAAAATTGCTGACTACCCCAAGAAGCTTCGTTTACTTTTTGGCAAGCCGTTATAGCCTGATCTGGGTCTGAAGGATCCCGATAGATCTATGCATCTGTTGGACGTGTCGCGGTTTGCTGCCGCTCCTTTGATAGCATTTATTGCAGCAAAG
The DNA here is from genome assembly GCF_056535125.1 of Ruegeria sp. O4. Taxonomy (NCBI): domain Bacteria; kingdom Pseudomonadati; phylum Pseudomonadota; class Alphaproteobacteria; order Rhodobacterales; family Roseobacteraceae; genus Ruegeria; species Ruegeria sp. O4. The sequence continues at coordinate 217,181 of NZ_JBQERO010000004.1, forward strand.
GAGACGAACTATGGGACTGAAACGGACGGACGAATTTC
>NZ_JBQERO010000005.1:0-189770 GCF_056535125.1 Ruegeria sp. O4
GAAATTCGTCCGTCCGTTTCAGTCCCATAGTTCGTCTCCTTTGCTGCAATAAATGCTATCAAAGGAGCGGCAGCAAACCGCGACACGTCCACAGTGTGCCACGCTGCAACAGATACGCTGCCGAATTCAGCGTAAACTGGAGTAGTAACAATCAGCGTTGAAACCTGTTATTTTGCTGATCGTTTCGAGACGGCCCTTTGATCTGTAAGCTGACGTTGTTGTTATCCCGTAGCCATATTCCCGTTTTAAGATGATCGGTAAGCCAACGGCGAACTGATGCATGTGGGGGATTTCTGCGTTTGGGTCCTTGATTGCATTTTTCGGAGATTTTTGCAGGGCGCGCTCGCGAAAATCAGAGTAACTCTGCCCACCAATCACCGTTTGATTGGCAAGGTTCTGAAGCCTTGGACCAAGTTTGGCGTCCTTGAAAAAGTCGGTACCGAAACTTCTGGCAACTAGCGCGTAACCAAAGGCGCTTTCTGCTCCCAGAGTGTGATACCAATAGCCGCGGTAGCCGCGAAATGAGTTTTCTTTCAGCATGCCTTGGGCATCTATCTTTTTGATGAAAGAGGAGCGGCGCTTGCGTATTTCGCTTTTGGCGAGCCATGCATCACGTTTCCACCTAGCGTAGGCAAGCACGCCCAAACCATAGTCTCCAAATTCATACAATCCGTCACTTTGCGCGCCGTTTGACGCCAGTGGGGAAAGGAATTTCTTGTAGATCTTGTCAAAGTACGTATCCAGTATTCGTTTCTGGTCTGGTGTCGCGTATTCCTCAAGCACAATGGCCGAATACAACATTGCAACGCCAGTATAGCCAGTGTGTTGCACAACATGCAGTGGACATGGTTGGTCGCTTCGGCCACCTTTCCAGCACTCCACTTTCTTTGCGCTATTATATGATGGGGCATTCAGCAGGGCGTTCGCTTTCCCAAGATGGACCAGAGTGCCCAAGATTTTTTTGCTGGCCGCGGCGTCACCTTTTGCCGCCGCGCCATATGAAACTTCTAAGAGCTTTGTCCACCTTTTGGAGAAGGCATCGTGGTTGACGTTCAGAGAATTGGTGCTCGTCATGCTCGCTGAACTTAGTGCTGAAATCATCTTAAGGTCACTGTTCAGGCGAGATGAAGAAAAAAACTTCGAGCATGCAGAGCCTTGCAGGCGTTCAGCAAAGAAGTCCGTTGGGAACGTCACGTTTTGCGCACTTGCCGACGTCGCAATGATCGACGACACTAAAAAAACGGATAAGATCCAATGTCTAAAGAATATTTGCATTTTGCTTCTTCAGGTTCCCCGTATTCAGAGAATTGGAATGTACTGATATTTACAACGTCAAAGGCCCGCTTTTATCAGTTAGTACTATCCACGCGCTCAACTTCTAGAATATACCCTCGTGATGATCCGGTGCCGTTTGCATCGTCCCAATACGGTGAAGGCTGATGAACGTAATTGTGGAACCGAACGACGTCCGAGTTCCCGCCATGATTGTTTGGCTGGCCTTCTGACCAGTTCGAAAACGTAACCGGTTCGCCGCTGACCAGCGCCCACCCACCGTCTGGCTCAATAGCACCTTCCTCCTGATATGTGCCGATCCAAGGTCCGAAAGCTTGCCCATCCTGATGCATATCCCACAAGCGCTCATCGTTCTTAATGAGTTCGAAAACAAAACTGTTCTCAGCTTCGGATGTAATGGAAGCTAAATAGCCACCCCTCTCTTTGGCATCTGCAACAGCTGACTGCCAGGAACTGCCCCATGTCAAAATTGCATAATAGGAATGTTCATTCCATTCGCCTGATGCAACTACGTCAGACATCTTAGGCAGTGGAGGTGCATCCAGGTTGCTTTCAGACGTCCACGGCGGCGATCCACCAGAAAGCGTTGTAGTGCTGTCACGAGCAGTAAGAACATACACAAGACCCAAGCAGGCGGCAGCGAAAAAGGCACCTCCCGCGGCCAGAATGCGCAGCTTATTTTCTTTACGCACACTGACATCTTGGACGCCTTCAACGTTGTAAGCGCGCACCGGACGATCAATGTTCCTTAATCGCTTGGTTCCCATGGCACGGAATCCAAGGGATAGCTTGCCTTGTATCTGGTCGTGTACCTCGCCAGACAAGCAGATTCCACCAGGTTCAGCGAGGCTTTCTAGTCGAGCGGCCACATTTACGCTGTCACCTAAAAGATCACCATCTTGAAGGATCACGTCTCCGACATTTATCCCGATGCGAAACTGAACTTGAGAAGACGACGGAACCGAGAGGTTGCGTGTCCGTATTGCTTCCTGAATTTCAACGGCACATCGCACCGCTTCGACAGAGCTCGCAAATTCAGCAATAATGCTGTCACCTGCGGTGTTGGCAATCCGACCACCAAAATTCTCAATAAGCGCATCAGTCACTGATCGATGCTCTAAGAGCATTTTAGCAGTGCCTTCTTCATCGATGCTGGTAAGACGACTATATCCGGCAACGTCGGCAGCCAGTATCGCTGCAAGACGTCTTGCAATCTTGTTAGAACTCGCTTGCGTTTCGTTATCTTGCGGCAAAATTCATCATCTTCTGATGCAATGGTAAGAGTGTTACGTTCGCGACTAACGCTTACCAAAAAATACCGAGACCAAATCGAAAATCTAGCGCTTTCTCATTTCCAACTCCCGCGGTTTTCCAATGATCAGGCGTTCGTGTAGCTTATTTGCTTCGAGGTGAGTGCCAGCTACATCCGCAGACCACCAGCTCGCCGTACGCTCAATTTTGCCACCGCAGCGAAAGTCTGGTCTGGTGAAGCTATGCCGCAGCGCTTGACCGATCCTCCGATCCGCCGCATGCCACCCCATCGTCAGTTCGATGACGTGCCACTGTACCACGTATCCGGGGATATTAAAAAAATACCGAATATTGGTATATGTGATATCTAGGAGGCAAACATGGCAAAGAACACTTCGATGTCCCTTGGGGACCATTTTGCCGGTTTCATCGACACTCAGGTCAGCAACGGACGCTACGGCTCGGCAAGCGATGTCGTACGGGCAGGCCTAAGGCTTCTCGAGGAGCATGAAGCCAGAATCCAGGCGCTGAAGGACGCATTGATCGTTGGTGAAAACTCGGGTGAACCACGTGCCTTTGACCGCGAGGCGTTTCAGGAACGCATGCGCCAGAAGAACAGCACCTGATATCTCAAAAATATGTGCTTTCACCGATGGCGGAAGCTGATCTCGAAGGGATTTGAATTTACACGGCGCAAGAATGGTCACGCGAACGAGCCGAGGTGTATTCCAACGACATCATCGACGCGTTTGAAGATATCGCGGCGGGGAAGAAGGCGGGCAGACCATCTTTAGTCCGCGAGGGATATCTCAAGACATTGATCGGTAGGCATGCGATTTACTATCAAATTCGAGGCGAGTTGATCGCGATCATCAGAATACTGCATCAAAGTATGGATATGGAACAGCACTTGTAGTCTCGGCGAATGGCAGAAATGCGGGCTGCACACACAGCATTTGATCGCATTGTCCAAGGTATCCTTCGAGCCGGAGCGAAGGCCGGATTTGACTATGGCCAATTTAATGCTGCGAAGCCGAGAACGACGACATTGAGCCCAAAGTCTCAGATGCCGCGCTTCGTACGAATGTTTGCTAGGTATTTCGACGAGGTGTAAGCCCTGTGATTTGGATAGCAGTTTCGTTGGCTCCATTTACGGCCGCACTTTTGGAGCGGCTATTCCGAGACCTCGTGGGTGGCAAAGGCATCCGCATAGTCAGGATGCCAGCGCGACAGCGCGGGCCGGTTATGGACAATATCACCTAGGGCCCATTCGACGCGTTTCCTGTCGCGGGCTTCTGAGACATCGTTGTCGGGGCAGAGAATATAGAAATCTCCGTTCGACATGCGCTTCAGCAGATAGTCGATGGCCTCGACGCTTGACCATGCCGCCGCGGGCTTTTCGGGCATGAACTTCTGGATGATGCCCGTATAGGTAAAGCCGGGCACAAACAAATGGACGCTGATTTCGGCACCCGCCTCGCGCAGCTCGTGGGCCAGCATCTCGGTCATGACCTTCACAGCGGCCTTGCTGGTGTTATAGGCGGCGTTACCGGGTGGCGTGGTGATCCCCTGTTTCGAGCCTGTGTTGATAACCACGGCAGGGCGTGCTGCGGCGATCATCCGCGGCAGGAAGGCGTGCACTCCGCTCATGACGCCAAACAGATTGACCTCTATCAGTTTCCGCCAGTTCTCACTGTTTTCCCAACTGCCGGTCGGCAGCGCAATCCCGGCATTGTTCATCAAAACAGCCACCTCTCCGAGTTCAAAGACCTGATCGGCGAGATCCGTCATGGCTGCGGCGTTGGTCACGTCCGCGGGGATCGCCCGAACCGTCTGGGACGTATCCGCCAGTTCGATCAAATCCGCCTCGGCCTTGTCCAGCGCCTCTCCCGGAAGATCGACCAGCACAACACCCAGACCCGCCTGCAGGAACCGTTTGGCCGCAGCGAGACCCACGCCGCTTGCCGCCCCGGTGACAACGGCCAGGCCGCCTTTTTCGACTGCTTTTTGGTACATGTTTTTTCCTCTCATGATGACGGGTCACGTCGTGTTTCAGGGCGCCATCTTTTGTTTAATGCCCCCGATGAACGCCGCATCGTCCTGTTGTTTGCGGGCATCCAGCAAAGCCTCGGCATCAGGTCCTGCGCGATACCGTAAACGGTCGCTGCTATCGTTGGCCGCGTCCCAAATCACCTCAGCAACCGTCTCTGGCGCAGAAGGGTTCGATGCGAGTCTGCCGAACAGGCGCCCCATGGCTTCGGCCATCGGCGTGTAGCCTGACAGATTTTCATCCATCGCAAAATCGAACGAGCTGCCGCCGAAATTCGTCTGGATCATGCCAGGCTGAACAATACGCACCCGTATGCCCAACGGTTCCAACTCGTAGTGCAGGGCTTCGGACAGACCTTCCACCGCAAACTTGGTGCCGTGATAAAGCGCACCCAGTGGGAAGGTGATCTGCCCACCGATGGACGAGATATTGATCACCGTGCCGGAACGGTTTTGACGAAAGTGCGGAAGCACCGCTTTGGTCACCTCTATCAAGCCGATAACGTTGGTGTCGAACTGGCGTCGGATGCGGTCCATCGTAAAGGCTTCGAGCGCGCCATAGGCCCCATAGCCTGCATTGTTCAGCAAAACGTCGATCTGTCCAAAGCGATCGATGCCCTCTGCCACGGCCGTCGCGATTGATTTGGCATCCGTCACGTCCAGCCGCGCCAGGTGGACGTTCTCCAAATTGGCAAGATCCAAGCCGCTGGCAGGGGTCCGCATCGTGGCAACGACGTTCCATCCCCTGGCCTGAAAATACCCGGCCGTTGCCGCGCCGATACCAGACGACGCGCCGGTAATTAGAATGGTCTTCATATCATCGATCCCCTGGTGCCTATAAGCACAATACTCAAGAAATCTGCGTGACTCTTTTTCTATACTCCAAAATTTTTGCACAATTCTCTGGAAACGGAATTTTTTTAAGAAGTAAGTCTGCGTCCATGCAAAAGGAGGGCAAAGGCCTTATCAGAAGAACTTTGCTTGAGCGGGGCAGGGCGGTTGCGCAGCTTTTGCCCATGACCAATCCTGCCTCTTTCAAGTATTTCAAATCCAGTCCCGAGATCATCCGCCTCGCAGTGATGCTGTACATCCGTTTCCCGCTCTCGCTTCGGAATGTCGAAGACATGTTGCACGAGCGAGGCATCGACGTGAGCCACGAAACTGTCCGGTATTGGTGGAACAGGTTTGGCCCAGTGTTTGCTGCTGAAATTCGAAGAATGCGTGTTAAGCAATTGAGAGCATACTGCAAATGGAAGTGGCGCGTAGACGAAGTTTTCGTGAAGGTGAATGGCAAGCGGCATTACCTTTGGCGGGCTGTGGATCATGACGGCGAGGTGCCGGAGGCCGTTGTTGCCAAACGCAGAAACAAAGCTGCAGCGCTGAAATTCCTCAAGAAATTGATGAAGCGACATGGTAAGGCGGAAACCGTCGCCACGGGTCGCTTCGCATCGTACCGGGCCGCTCTCAGAAAGCTTGGCTCTACCGAAAAACAAAGGACGGGTAGGTGGCTCAACAACCGCGTCGAGAACTCGCACCTGCCTTTCCGACGAAGAGAACGCGCGATGCAGCGTTTCAGGCACATGCAAAGTTTGCAGAAGTTCGCCGCCGTCCACGCGTCCGTCTACAACCACTTCAACTAGGAAAGATCGCTAGCCAGCCGAGACAACTTCAAGTTGACACGCACCGCCGCTCTCGCCGAGTGGCGTCAGCTTTGTTCTGGATAGGTTCGTGGTTTCTGCGGCAAACTGAGACTGGTTCGAATTCGTCTGACAGCACCGCCACCCATACCGTCTTTGTTCAGCGTTTTTTGCAGAGAATTGAACTGCCGTTCCGGTCGGGTGTCGACAGCTTCCTTATCAGAAAAGTCGTGATGTCCGTTGCGGCCCAGTCAGCGACCCAGTCGCTGCGCAGGTCAGGTAAGTTGGCCTGACTTCACCCTCAGCAAAACACATGGTCAGTGAAAACACACAGAAATTGCAAATAAGTTATATTGCGCCTAGAGCTTTTGCCGGAGGCACGCATGAAACTGACATCCTATTCCAACTATGCGCTGCGATCTTTGCAACTGGCTGCGCTCAAGGCCCCAGATCGCATTCGCGTTGACGATGTCGTGCGGGTGCACGGCCTTGCCCGGCCGCATATTGTAAAAATCGTGCACGAGTTGGGTCGGGCCGGGTATCTGGAAACAGCACGCGGCAGAGGCGGTGGTTTCCGGTTGGCTAAACCCGCGGAACAGATAAAGATCGGCGATGTAATTCGCCTGACCGAAGGGCCCCTGGATGTGGTCGAATGCTTTAACCCTGAAAAAAACACCTGCCCTCTGATCGGTATATGTAAATTGTCCCAAGCGATCCAAAAAGCGACCGGGGCATTCATGGCTGTGCTTGATGATCTGACGCTGGCTGACATTGCCTCAAACAGAAACGAGTTGTTAAACCGTATCGCGCCGATTGAGGAGGGCATCGTGGCACCTATGCGCAACGCAAGATGACAATCCTAGATTGGACTGAGCGATTTCACGGGACTAGTCGCCTTCCGAAAGCTGTGCGTGAAAGGTTGCGTACAGCGGCCCGTATCGTGCGGTGCCCAAAAGGCGCTCAGGTATTCGGCCCTGACAACGTTCCCGACAGCCTATTGTTCTTGTGCGACGGACGGATTCGCGTTTCTCAAAGTTCGGATTCGGGCCGCGAGATCGTGCTCTATCGGGTCGAGGCGGGGGAAAGCTGTGTACTGACGACGGCCTGTATGCTGGCAGAAGAAGCATATAACGCTGAAGGTATTGCCGAAACCGACGTAACGGCGGTGACGTTGCCGAAACATGCCTTTGACCGTTTGATCTCGGAAGAAGACGCATTTCGCGAGTTTGTATTCGAGGCCTACTCGCGCCGACTGATTGATCTGTTGCGGGTGGTCGATGACGTGGCATTCGGGCACCTGGATATTCGCCTGGCTGAACGTCTTCTGGTTCTGGCCGGGGGGCGGGAAGACATTCAGGCAACGCATCAGCAACTTGCCAGCGAACTGGGCACCGCGCGTGAAGTTGTCTCGCGGATTTTGCAGGACTTTCAAAAGCGCGAGATGATTACCCAATCGCGGGGGCGCATTACGATAACCGACAAGGCGGCATTGGAACGCTTGGCGCAAAGCACTTGACCATTTCGGGAAATTTTCCGGTTTCGTGACTTTGTCACTGAAGTCAGGATTTCAAAGTTATATTTACTCCTCAACTTTTCAAGCCGCCAAGGTGATTGCAGGTCTGACGTGAAGGCCGGATATGGGCTGGCAGAAACGGAGGAGACGAAGATGAATGAGCGCAAACCCGCCCGGACGTTCGGCGGCATCGCCATTGCGTTGCTTGTTGCTGCTTTGGTCGGCGCGGCTGGCAGTTACATCTTTCTGACGTTCGGGCACGGGCATCGCCAGGGCATGGCCGGTGATCGGGCAGAGCATCGTCATGGTGCAGACGGGCAAGGCCACGACGAGGTCAACATGCCGGGGCTGCGGGGCGAGAACGCAACGCCCGAGGAAAGCGCCGAGCTGGCTGTGATGTTCCGCAATTTCGATACGATCACGCGCGAGGTTGAAAACCTTCCCAATGGTATTCGCACTGTCACGAGATCTTCCGACCCGGATGTCATGGATGCTCTGATCTCCCATGTTGCCGGGATGATCGATCGGGTGGGCCGCAAGGATGATCCGATGATCATCATTCAGAGCCCGACCCTCGACATATTTTTTGAACATGGCGACAAGATCACCTCGGATATCGAAGTGACCTCTGAAGGGTTTGTAGTGGTGCAAACATCCGACGATCCGGAAATAGCCAAAGCCATGCATATCCATGCGGCCGAAGTGAGCGCGATGGCGGATCGCGGCATGGACGCCGTCCACGAAATGATGATGACACGCGGCGGAAACAGGTAACGGATCCGCGCCAGTTAGGAGGCAAGATCATGAATGATCAGAAGTCTATCGAGATACACAACCAAAAGATGGCCGACGCGATAGCGACGCCGATTGGAAGCTACCCAGTGGATCTGAGCGTGAAACCCGATGTTCAGGGTTTTTACGACGAGGCAACGGCGACAATCAGTTATATCGTTGCGGACCCGACCTCGAATTCCTGTGCGATTATCGACAGTGTCATGGACATCGATTATGCCGCTGGCCGCATTACGTTTGGCCATGCCGACATGCTGATTGCCGAGGTTGAGAAGAGGGGCCTCAAGCTGGAATGGATCATTGAGACCCACGCCCATGCCGACCACCTGTCAGCGGCGCCTTACATCCAGCAAAAGCTGGGCGGCAAGATCGGCATCGGTGAAAACATCAAGATCGTGCAAGACGTGTTTGGCAAGATCTTCAATGAAGGCACCGAGTTTCAGCGGGATGGCAGCCAGTTTGACGCCCTGTTCGTCGATGGCATGACCTATAAGATCGGCAACATGACCGCCTTTACCATGCATACGCCGGGCCACACACCCGCCTGCATGGTGCATGTTGTCGGGGATGCAGCCTTTGTGGGCGACACGTTGTTCATGCCTGACGGTGGCTCGGCGCGGGCCGATTTCCCCGGTGGCGACGCGGGGACATTATTTGACTCGATCCACAAGGTGCTCAGCCTGCCGGACGAAACCCGGCTGTTCATGTGTCACGATTATGGTCCCAACGGGCGTGACATCCAGTGGGAAACCACGGTGGCCGAGGAGAAGGCCCACAACATTCACGTGGGCGGTGGCAAGACTAGGGACGAGTTCATCAAGATGCGGTCCGAGCGCGACGCGACGCTGGCGATGCCGACGCTGATCGTACCTTCGATTCAGGTCAACATCCGGGCGGGCGGCATTCCAACGGACCAGGATGGGAACCAGATGCTCAAAGTTCCAGTCAACAAGCTCTGAACGCAAGAGGCACCCATGGACATCAGAAAGATATCAGGCGCAGTTTCGGTGTCGCCGCAGGTTACGCCAAATGACATCGAGGCGATAAAAGGCGCGGGCTTTCGTGCCATCATTTGCAACCGCCCCGATGGCGAAGGTGCCGATCAGCCGACATTCGAGGAAATCGAGGTAGCAGCGGAAAAACTGGGTCTCGAGGTGCGCTATGTTCCAGTGCAAACCGGGATCGTCAGGGACGAAGACGCCGAGGCCTTTGGCCGCGCGCTGACCGAGTTGCCGGGTCCGGTTCTGGCCTATTGCCGGACCGGCACGCGTTCGGCCACTCTGTGGTCGCTAAACGAGGCGGCGCACAAGCGTCCGGTGTCCGAGATCCTGTCAGCCACCAAGGTCGCCGGTTATGACATGAGCGGCGTTGCCCGCCGCATTGCCAATGGTGGGAAAACGCCGACCGACACGGGCGACGCATCTTTTGATGTGGTTATCGTGGGCGGTGGGGCTGGCGGTATTGCCACTGCGGCCAGCCTGCACGCGCGCAAATCCGACCTGTCGATCGCCATCATTGATCCGTCTGACGTGCATTATTATCAGCCCGGCTGGACTTTGGTGGGCGGGGGTGTCTTCTCGGCAGAACAGACCGCCAAGACGATGGGGTCGCTGATCCCGCGCGGGGTGAAGTGGATCAAGGCGGCAGTTGCGGCCTTCGAGCCGCAGAACAATGCCGTAATTCTGGATGGCTGTCGCGTGGTGAAATACGACCGTCTTGTCGTATCTCCGGGGCTCAAGCTGGACTGGGGCGCGGTCGAAGGGCTGGAAGAAACCTTGGGCCGCAACGGGGTGACCTCGAACTACCGCTATGATCTGGCGCCCTACACATGGCAGCTTGTCGAAGGGCTTAAGGAAGGCCGGGCGCTGTTCACACAGCCGCCAATGCCGATCAAATGCGCGGGTGCGCCACAAAAAGCGTTGTACCTGTCGGGCGATGCGTGGTTCCGGCGAGGCGTTCTGAAGGATATCGACATCCAGTTCATGAACGCGGGCGGCGTGCTGTTCGGGGTCAAGGACTATGTCCCGGCGCTGATGGAATACGTCACAAAATACGACGCCTCACTGAATTTCTTTCACAATCTGGTGTCGGTAGATGGGGCGGCGAAAAAAGCGACCTTTAAGGTTGCAATGCCGGATGCCGAGCCCGAGTTGGTCACAGTCGAGTTTGACATGATGCATGTCTGCCCACCACAGGTCGCGCCGGACTTTATTCGCGTGTCGCCGCTGGCGGATGCGGGTGGCTGGGTCGATGTTGATCAGGCGACGCTGCGCCACAAGAGCTTTGACAATATCTGGTCGCTGGGCGACGTGATGAACGCGCCCAACGCCAAAACCGCGGCGGCGGCGCGTAAACAGGCACCGACCGTGGCCGATAATATCGTAGCAGACATTCAGGGCCGTGGCCCGGTTGCCGCCTATGACGGCTACGGTTCGTGCCCGTTGACGGTCGAGCGCGGCAAGATCGTTCTGGCCGAGTTCGCCTATGGTGGGGTGATGACGCCCAGTTTCCCGAAATTCCTGATCGATGGAACCAAACCCAGCCGGTTGGCGTGGCTGTTGAAGGAGAAGTTGCTGCCGCCGATCTACTGGTCTGCGATGCTGAAGGGCAAAGAGTGGTTGGCCAAGCCCGAACCATTGAAGGTGGCGACCGATTAACTCCTTTCGAAACTGACACCGGAAGAACCGGCGTAAGTTCTGGCCTGTCCCGCCTTCACCAAAAGTGCGACCGGCCAAGGTATGGCGGTCAGAGCCTCCCACGCTCTGGCCGCCGCTTTCTCAGGACGTGAACCCATGCAGAGCCTTTTACGTTTCCTTCCTATTCTTGACTGGGGTCGCCGGTATAGCCGTGCGTCGCTGTCGAATGATCTGATCGCGGCTGTAATCGTCACGATCATGCTGATCCCACAGTCCTTGGCCTATGCCTTGCTGGCAGGGCTGCCGCCCGAGGCCGGGATCTATGCTTCGATATTGCCGATCGTCCTTTATGCGGTTTTTGGCACCAGTCGGGCGTTGGCGGTGGGGCCTGTCGCGGTAGTGTCACTGCTGACAGCCAGCGCTGTGGGGCAGGTGGCCGAGCAGGGCACAGCTGGATACATGGTGGCGGCACTGACGCTGGCTTTCCTGTCGGGTGGGTTTCTGGTGCTGCTGGGCGTTTTTCGACTGGGCTTTCTGGCCAATTTCCTCAGCCATCCTGTCATCGCAGGTTTCATTACCGCATCGGGCATCCTGATCGCGACCAGCCAGTTAAAGCACATTCTGGGTGTCAGCGCCCATGGGCATACTCTGCCAGGGATGCTGGGCTCAATCTTCGAAAACCTCGGGCAAACCAATTGGCTGACGGTAATCATCGGCGTGCTGGCCACTGCGTTCCTGTTTTGGGTGCGCAAGAACCTCAAGCCCGCGTTGCGGCGCATGGGGGTGCCGCCCCTGCTGGCTGACGTGCTGACCAAGGCTGGACCAGTTGCCGCCGTGGTGGTGACCACGGTTGTCGTCTGGGGCTTCGGGCTGGATGCGCAGGGCGTCAAGATCGTCGGCGAAGTGCCTCAGAACCTGCCGCCGCTGACTTTGCCGGGGCTGTCCCCGGACCTCATCGGTGCATTGCTGGTGCCAGCGATCCTGATCTCAATCATCGGTTTCGTCGAAAGCATCTCGGTTGCGCAGACGCTGGCTGCCAAGAAACGCCAGCGCGTGGACCCCGATCAGGAGTTGATCGGTCTGGGCGCAGCCAACCTGGGCGCGGCATTTACCGGCGGCTTTCCGGTCACCGGTGGGTTCTCACGCTCGGTCGTGAACTTCGATGCGGGGGCGGAAACCCCGGCGGCAGGCATCTATACCGCTGGTGGTCTGGCGATCGCCGCACTGTTCCTGACACCGCTGGTGTACTTTTTGCCCAAGGCCACGCTGGCCGCGACGATCATTGTTGCGGTGCTGAGCCTTGTGGACCTGTCAATCCTGAAAAAGACCTGGGGATATTCGCGCGCCGATTTTACAGCGGTGGCCGCCACCATCGTCCTGACTTTGTTGGCCGGGGTCGAAACCGGCGTGGCCAGCGGCGTGGCAATTTCGATCCTTCTGCATCTCTACAAAACCTCGCGCCCACATGTGGCCGAGGTCGGGCTTGTGCCGGGTACGCAACACTTCCGCAACATCAATCGCCACAAGGTCGACACCGAGCCGTCACTGGTGACGCTGCGGGTGGATGAAAGCCTGTATTTCGTGAACGCCCGTTTCCTCGAAGACCTGATTCAGGCGCGTGTGACCGAGGGCTGCGAAATCCGCAACGTGGTTTTGATGTTCTCGGCGGTGAACGAGGTCGACTTTTCGGCCCTCGAAAGCCTTGAGGCCATCAACCACCGCCTGCGTGACATGGGCGTTGGTCTGCACCTGTCCGAGGTCAAAGGCCCCGTCATGGACCGCTTGAAACAATCGCATTTCCTCGACGACCTCAACGGGCAAATCTTTCTGGCCCAGTACGACGCTTGGCAGCGGTTGACCGCGCCGGAGAGGGTGAGAACGGCGGCAGAGTAACAGGAGCCGCCGCATTCAGATAAGCGCCCCTTGGGTTATGCTGATCGTGTTGCAGATCACCTCAGCGCATAACAAAGGGGTTCGACATCGGTTTGTCCGATGTATTCAGCCAAACGGTCTTGGTCCGCGTGTAGTCGTGAATGGCCTCTAATCCCGCTTCCCTGCCATAACCGGATTGGTTGAAGCCGCCAAAGGGCGCGATGGGTGAGACGGCGCGGTAGGTGTTGATCCAGCAGATGCCCGATTTCAGGCGGGATGAAACACGGTGAGCACGGGCGACATTTTCGGTGAAGATACCCGAGCCAAGCCCGAATGGCGTGTCATTGGCCAGGTTGATTGCCTCTTCTTCAGTGTCGAAGGGCAGCAAGGACATGACGGGACCGAACATTTCGACCTTCAGGGTCTCTGTCTCGGCACTGGTGCATTCCACCAGTGTTGGGGCCATGAAATGACCAGACCGATCCAGTGGCGCGCCCCCGAAACGAATACGGGCACCCTGTTCCCTGGCCTTGGCCAGTGTCGCCTGAATTCTGACAATCTGGGAATTGGTGCACAGCGGGCCAATATGGGTTTCAGGTTCCAATGGATCGCCGATGACTATGCCCGACATCTTTTCTTCGATCTTGGCGATAAGAGATTCCATAAGGGGACGATGGATCAACCCGCGCGATCCTGCGACGCAGCTTTGACCCGAAGCGCCGAAATTGCCCGCGATCAGTCCGTTGGCCGCACCATCCAGATTGGCATCATCGAATACTATGATTGGGGATTTTCCACCCAATTCCAACGTGGTTACGGCAAAGTTCTCAGCCGAGTTGCGCACCACTTGACGCGCCGTTTCCGGGCCGCCAGTGAATGCGATCCGGTCTACGTCAGGATGTCGGGTGAGAGGGATCGCACAGTTTTCTGCGTCCCCGGTAATGACGGAAACGACGCCGGGTGGGAATCCCGCTTTGTCGATCAAGCGGGCGAACTCCAGCATTGGGGCGGGCGCAATCTCTGATGCCTTCAGCACAACCGAGCACCCCGCGGCCAGAGCTGGCCCAAGCTTGGTAGCCGTGAGAAACATCTGCGCGTTCCAGGGGACAATTGCGACCACCACGCCAATGGGCTCGCGCCGCGTAAAGACATGCATGTCCGGTTTGTCGATCGGCAGGACCGCGCCTTCGATTTTGTCCGCCAACCCCGCATAGTAGCGGTAGTAATCGCCGACATATGCCGTTTGGGTCGCGGTTTCCGCTAGCAGCTTGCCGCTGTCCTTCGTCTCGATCTCACCAAGGCGTCCTGCGTTCTGTTCGATCAGTTCTGCAAGCCGGAACAACAGTTTGCCACGTGCAGTTTGTGTCATGTCCCGCCACGCCGGATCATCAAGTGACCGGCGCGCCGCGGAAACGGCGCGCTCTACGTCTTCGGGTGCGGCACAGGCGAAACTGGCCCATTCCTCACCCGTTGCCGGATTCAACGAGGCCATCACTTGCCCACGTGCGCCTTCGGTCCAAGTGCCGTCGATAAATAGCTGGTAATGTGGCTTCTGGTGCATTGCGGCCCCTCACTGAAACTTTGGCATTACATCGTCGATGAAACGGGCAAGGGATGCGCGTTTGCGTTCGAAGCTCATGCCGCTGTCAATCCAAAACGAGTATTCATCATATCCAAGGTCTTCATAGCGTTTCAGACGTTCTGTTACCCCGTCCGCCGTGCCGATTGTCAGATCGCGCGCCAGATTTTCGGGTGCCATCATTGCGTTGGCTGCCATTTCTTCTTCGGTTAGCGCCTGAATCAATCCCTGTCGGACTGGTCGCTTGTTTTGGAACCACGCGCCGAAATAGTTGTAAAACCGGGACAAATCCCGCGCAGCCTGATCCAGTTCAGTGTCATCGCGCCCGACATAGGTGTGGTGAAGCAGCATGATCTTGGGGCGCGCTCCGCCGTGATTGGCGCAGGCGGTCTCAAAGCGAGTCATCAGTGTCTCAATTTCTTCGATACCTTGCCACAGCGGGGTGACCTGAATGTTGAACCCGTTCTGAACGCCGAACTCGTGGCTGTTCGGATCCCGCGCGGCAATCCAGATGGGCGGCCCGTCGGGTTGCACCGGCTTTGGGGCCGAACTGGTGGCGGGAAACTGAAAGAACTCTCCGTCATGCGCGCAGTCGCCTTCCCACAATTTGGGCAGCAGAGGAGCGATCTCTCGCATTCGCTGACCGGCGGTCCATGCGTCCAGACCGGGCATAAGCCGCTCGTATTCATAAGAGTAGGCCCCGCGCGCTATGCCCAGCTCGATCCGGCCTCCGGTCATGATATCCGCTGCGGCTGCTTCGCCCGCCAGTTTGATCGGATGCCAGAACGGCGCGATCACAGTGCCGGTGCCAAGGCGCACGTTTTTGGTATGATGCGCGATATCCACCAGCGACATCAGCGGGTTGGGTGCGATGGTGAAATCCATCCCGTGATGTTCGCCAGTCCAGACCGCACGCATCCCTGCCTGATCAGCCATCTTGCACAGCTCGATGAACTCTTCATACAATTTCTCATGCGGCTCTTCGGGGCCCAGCCGTTCCATATGGGCAAAAAGGGAAAACTCCATTCGTCAGGTCCTTTCCGACAGGCTGTGCACATCGCCCCGCTGGGCGTCACCCAGATAAAGCGAGAAATTGCGGGTTCGGCTTTCCAGCGCAAAACGAGCCATCATGGTCGCGATGGGTGCTGACGCGTATGGCAGGGTCGCCAGGTCTTTGATTGCGATTGCCTGAAAAGTGCCATGCCGGGGCAGGGACGGCGCAGACGCAAGAATGTAAACATGATGCGTGTTGGCATCGTCATAGACGGAATACGCAACCCCAAGGCGTGCATCGACACCTTTAGCCGTCAGGTCTTGCACAAGGCTGTTTCGCAAATCTTGCCGATCTGACAGCGTGACTTGCGGCGGACGGAAACCGGCTTCTGTTTTCTCCAGCAAGACGTGCCCGTCCTGTTCGATGATTGCGCCGCAGACCACGTTTCGCCCGGATGGTTCCAGCGCGCCACGTTCCAGCCCGAGGCTGAAATACTGCCCGTTCGCATAGCCAAGCCCGGGGGCATCGTCCTGAGAATACGTTTCGACCTGACCGATCAAAACGCAATGGTCCCCGGCTTCGACAACCTGATGAGTGCGGCAGGAAAACGTTGCGACTGCCCCTCTGATCAAAGGGACGTCGTGCGTATCAAAGCAGTGATCGACTTTGGCAAATCGATCACCTTTGAACCCGGCAAACGTATTGGATACATCTTCCTGCCCCTCGGCCAGAATGTTCACCGCGAAACGGGCGCAGGTTGCGAATTCGTGATAAGAAGACAGGTTTTTTCCCGGACAAACCAAAAGCAGCGGCGGGTCGAGAGAAACCGAAGTGAAGGAATTGGCCGTAAAGCCGAGTGGATTGCCTGTGTCATCGCGCGTCGTCACAACCGCTACACCGGTCATGAACCGTCCAAAAGCACGACGAAGGTCACGAGGATCAAGCGCGGTCATTGGCGCAGCTCACTCAGAAAGCTGGAAATGGCGGCGTTGACCTGAGGTGCGTGCGTCATTGGCATCATATGTGCAGCGCCTTCAATGATTTGCGCGCGTCCGCTCATTGCGGTGTCCGCCATGGCGCGTGACATCTCCGGGGTCGAATTGGGTTCAAGACTGCCGGTTAGAAAAAGCGCCGGGCAGCTTAGTTTCTCCAACGCGTCGCGTCGGGGGCTCTGACTGTGGGCGAAGACGGAATAGGCCGTTTTATACGCAGCCGGGTCCATCGCCGTCAGCCAACTACGGCAGGCATCGCGCTCGGCCGAGGCGACGTCTCCGAACCATCGATGCAATGTGCTGGTGGGATCAGCGATCGTCTTGCCATCCAGCTGCGCCGCACGGTCGCGCACGGTCTGTGCCGCATTCGCGTCTCTCTCAAAAACCGCGTTCAATGCGACGATCCCACATACCCGGTCTGACGCTTTGGCGGCAAGATCCAGCGCGATCATGGTCCCCATCGAGTGGCCCACCAAAACGACCGGACCACTCAGGCAGTCCAGAACACCCCGTGCCGCTTCGGTGTACGCCGACAACCCCAACCTCATGTCAGCCAAAGGGCTGTTTCCATGTCCGGGCATGTCCGGAGCGGTCATGCAACCTTCAGAAGCCAGCCCGTCCAATTGCGCGCCCCAGGCTTCAGCCCGCAAGCCAACACCATGCAACAGAAGGATATTCTGACCCGAACCGGTCTGGATGGCCGCCAGCCCGCCGATCTCAGACCGCGGCCGGGTTGTCCAGGTCATGGCCCAAATCCTTAAGATCCTGATAGCGGTCACCGATACGGTGGTGCGGTCTGCCCGAGGTTGCTGCGCCTAATACGACCACAACTTCGTCATCGCGCGGTGCGTCAGAAATCGAGAACTGAATTGTCAGGTAGTGCGACCTCCGCCCAGCATCGTTTTTATCCATCAACGGCACCATGATCGGTGCGTTTGCCGGGCCACGTGTGTTGGTGAACGCCAGATAGGATTTCGCGCCGACGGCCTCTCGGTAGTGATTACCAAATCGCAAGGTGTGAATAAGGCCCGAAGCGTGCTCGACCTCACCATTCAGCCCGACCACAGCGGCTTTGCCATAGGCTTCGATTGCCTCTCCACTCCCGGCCAGTTTGATCATGCGTTTCGTCATCATCTCACCCAGAACAGGGCCATAGGCTTGTATCTCGGGTTTAAGGTCTTCCACAAACCGTCCTGCCCAGGGGTTGTGAACCACTGCGGCCACGGCAAACATGCGCCATGGGGTTTTGGCGGCTTGGAAGCCCTCGACAAGGACCTCCTCATCGTAGGTGACAATCTTACGTATTTCCGGTTGCATCAAAGCTCTCCTGTCGCGCTCGCAAACGTTAAAAACGGACAGGGTTTTTGACAAATGATTGAATTATGTGCTTTGCCATTAAAAAGACTAATGGACAGCTTGACCAAATGGGTAAATCTCTTCCACCACTGACCTGGTTCCGATCCTTCGAGGCGGCTGCACGAACGCTTAGCTTTACGGCGGCTGCCGAAGAGATTGGGTTGACGCAATCGGCGGTCAGTCAGCAGGTGAAATCGCTCGAAATGCGTTTGGGGACAGCTCTTTTTGTGAGGCACCCCAGAAGCTTGGCGCTGACGGATGCGGGGCGTAAACTATTGCCCGAGGTTGGCAGCGCGCTTGAAGCGCTTGCCGCGGCTGCCGGGCGCGTGGACGCCAGTGCCTCCGGAGACATCTTGACTGTCGCCACGTCTGTTAGCATCGCTCATTGGGTTATTGCCCCATACCTGTCAGATTTTACCAGACGCCATCCTGAAGTACGCGTTCGGCTTCTCAGTGCGATCTGGCCCGATGATTTCCACGCGTCTCACGCTGATGTTCAGGTTCGGTTCGGGTCAAAGAAACAGGTAGGGCATGGCGCTGTCCGACTGATACCTGACCGGCTGGTTGCTGTGAAATCCCCGGCAGTCGCAGGAGACGTGTTTGACCTGCCGCTGATCGAGGCTGTCGGGACATCAAGTGGGTGGGGCACATGGTTTGAAAAACAGGGCTTGCGCCGCCAACCCGGTGTTTTTGTCGATACATTTGGGATGGCCCTGCAACTGGCCGTTCATGGTAGCGGTGTCGCCTTGGTCAGCGAATTACTGACGACCCATGCGATTGCCGCGGGTCTGGTCGTACGCGTGCATGAATGTTCGGTGGACAGCAACGAAGGGTACTACCTTTCGTCCAACGCTGCCAATCCGGCTGCCCGGCTGTTTCACGACTGGCTGTTGGCGTTGGTTGCAGAACAGGCCTCGAATGCCGTCAACGTCCCTGATTGACGTCAGACGTTGGTTGACAGTGTTCCACCGATGGGATCACGTCAACGGGCCTAAACTCAGGGGAGAAGTATGCAGGTCATCACCAATCCACATCGGGCGGGCCAAAAGCTTGCACCGTCTGCGCCGTATCCTTCTACAAATGCTGCCCGTGTTGAAGATTTGCTTTCTCAGTGCCCTGTCGCGAAAGAAACGCCATTGGTGGATGTTGGGAAACTGGCCCCTGTAGCCCAGCTTTGGGTGAAGGATGAGCGGGCGCGGATGAACCTTGGTTCGTTCAAAGCTTTAGGGGCGGCCTATGTAATTGCGCGTCATGCGGCCGAGAGGACAGGTGAGCCGGGTGAACAAACTCTGGCAGGCGCAACCTATGTGACCGCCAGCGCCGGGAACCACGGCATGAGTGTAGCGGCGGGTGCCAGAATTTTCGGTGCGAAGGCCGTCGTCTACATTGCTGAAACTGTGCCCGAAACCTTTTCGGAACGTCTCAAAGGCCAAAAAGCCGAAGTTGTTCGAAGTGGTGCTGACTATGCCGCCAGCATGGAGGCCGCGAGAATGGCTGCCGACGAAAACGGTTGGATATTGCTGTCGGACAGTTCGTGGGAAGGATATTATGACCTGCCATGGACGCTTATGGAAGGCTATCTGCAAATGGCGGCAGAGGCTGTCAGGCAGTGTCCCGAGGTTCCGACGCATATTCTGTTGCAGGCAGGCGTGGGCGGGCTGGCCGGTGCCGTTGCTGCCTATGCACGAAACATCTGGGGCGACGCACCGAAGATCGTTGTGGTTGAACCCGAAGCGGCACCCGCGTTGCAGGCCAGCTTAGCCGCCGGAAAATGTGTTTTCGCGGATGGCCCTGACAGCATTATGGGGCGTCTGGACTGCAAGGAACCATCGTTGATCGCGTTAAACGGATTGGCTCGCGACGCAGACCTGTTCCTGACCCTGTCAGACGACGATGTGGCGGCAAAGCTTGACGCAATGGCAAAGGCCGGGCTGGCCACCACGGCGTCCGGCGGGGCAGGCCTTGCGGCAGTGATGAACGAAACCGCGCGGAAAGCCATAGGGATCGACGAACACTCACGCGTTTTGTGCTTTCTGTCGGAGATCGCGGAATGAGGGGGTTCGATCAGGCAGAATTCGAGGCGCGCACCAAACGCGCGCAGGAGCTGATGCGAGCCGCGGATATATCGGCGCTGCTGCTGACGACAGAAACTGATGTGCGCTACTTTACCGGCTATCTGACCCGATTTTGGGAAAGCCCAACCCGGCCATGGTTTCTGGTGGTACCGGCCACGGGCAAACCGGTGGCCGTGATCCCTTCGATCGGGGCCGCGCTCATGGGGCAGACCTGGATCGATGACATCCGAACCTGGAGTGCGCCCGACTTGCAAGACGACGGTATCTCGCTTCTGGCCGACGTCCTGGCCGAACTGACGCCCGTTTCGGGCAATATCGGGGTGCCGGATGGTCATGAGACACACGTGCGGATGCCCATGGCGGACATTGAACGCTTGCGCGGCGCTCTCGGTTCGCGTCGCATTACCGGTGATCAGAGTATCCTGCGCCGGTTGCGCATGATCAAATCCGAGGCTGAAATTACGAAGATCCAAACCGCCTGCGATATCGCTGGACGCGCGTTCGCCCGCGTGCCCGAGGTTGCCCGCGCAGGAGTGCCTTTGGACATGGTTTTTCGCCGGTTCCAGATGCTCTGCCTTGAGGAAGAGGCCGATTGGGTGCCGTATCTTGCAGGCGGGGCAGAGCAGGGCGGTTACAGTGATGTAATATCACCTGCAACTTCGGCGCCGTTGGAACCTGGCGACGTGCTTATGCTGGATACAGGTCTGGTTTGGGATGGCTACTTCTGTGATTTTGATCGCAATTGGTCCGTCGGCCCAGCCCGGTCCGAGGTGAGATCAGCGCACGCCAGACTGGTAGAAGCCTCGGATGCCGCGCTCGAGATCGCACGGCCCGGTGCTACTGCCTCGGATTTGTTTCATGCCATGAACACGGTTCTGACCAAAGAGGCGGAAGGCACAGATGCGGGGCGGTTGGGTCATGGGTTGGGGATGTCACTGACAGAGTGGCCGTCCCTTATCCCGGCAGACCAGACCATGCTGGAACCCGGCATGGTTTTGACGTTGGAGCCGGGCATCGCCGTTGGTACAAAAATACTTGTCCATGAAGAAAACATTGTCATCACCGAAGGCACCCCACGTTTTCTAAGCCCACGCATAGGGCCAGAGGTGATCGAGATATGACCCGGATCCATTACGCTCTTGATGAAGACGATCCCAAGGCCACCCCGCTTGGTCTGATCGTGTTGCAGACAGATGAAACGTTGGAGCCCGAATTCAGCTCGTATTTTTCGGACCGCAAGTATCCAATTTACGTGACGCGAATTCCCAGCGGGATCGAGGTGACGACGGAAAGCCTTGCGGAAATGGAGAAGGCGCTGCCGGCCGCCGCCGGATTGCTGCCCAGCGCGCGACCTTATCGCGTTGTCGGGTACGGGTGCACGTCTGCAAGCTCGGTTATCGGGTCCGACCGCGTGGCAGAACTTGTCAAACAGACATGCCAGACCGCCGAGGTTACAAACCCTTTGCGTGCGGCAACGGCCTGTGCGCGACACTTGGGCGTTTCGAAATTCGCGCTGCTGTCGCCCTATATTGAAGAGGTAAACCTTCCCCTGCGCCGGGCCTTTGCCCAAGGCGGAGTGGAGATGGATGTTTTTGGGACATTCGGGGAATCAGAAGAGGCCAAAGTTGTTCGGATTTCGGTGCAATCCGTCATTGACGCTGCCACAAAACTGGGCTCGGACCCGTCGGTTGATGCGGTTTTTCTAAGTTGCACAAACCTTCGCACGCAACAGGCTATTCCCGAGATTCGCGCGCGTATCGGCAAGCCGGTTCTGTCCAGTAATCAAAGTCTTGCGTGGCATATGCGTGCTCTGAACGAAGCCGGGTGAGCTGTTAAATCCCGATATTGTGTAACAAAATCAGGATTCACTGTTGCAATGTGAACATCGCTTGGTCTTAACTAACGGCTACAGATCAATGAAATCCGCAGAAGACGGATAATCATTTGACGTAACAGGGGGTCTTGTGGCCGATACAATGAACGACGCCGCGTTTGTCGAATTCCAACGCGTACAGAAGTCTTATGACGGCGAGAACCTCGTCGTAAAAGACTTAAACCTTGCAATGCCCAAAGGTGAGTTTCTGACAATGCTTGGGCCGTCAGGCTCGGGCAAGACGACTTGTCTTATGATGCTCGCCGGATTTGAAACCGCCACGCACGGTGAAATCCTCTTGGGCGGCAAGCCCATCAACAATATCCCGCCGCACAAGCGCGGTATTGGCATGGTTTTTCAGAATTACGCTTTGTTCCCGCATATGACGGTGGCCGAAAACCTGTCGTTTCCACTGGAAGTCCGTAAACTGGGCAAGTCGGAGCGGGATGAAAAGGTCAAGCGCGCACTGGATATGGTTCAGATGGGCGCCTTTGGTGGCCGACGTCCTGCTCAGCTGTCGGGCGGGCAACAACAGCGGATTGCTCTGGCTCGTGCCTTGGTATTCGAACCCGAACTGGTCTTGATGGACGAGCCATTGGGGGCATTGGACAAGCAGCTGCGTGAACATATGCAGTTCGAAATCACGCGTCTGGCCCATGAGCTTGGGATCACAACAGTCTACGTGACCCACGACCAGACCGAAGCGCTGACCATGTCAGATCGGGTGGCTGTATTTGATGACGGCCGCATTCAACAGCTGGCGCCGCCTGATCAGCTTTACGAAGAGCCGGAAAACAGTTTTGTCGCGCAATTCATTGGTGAAAACAACACGTTGGAAGGTGTTGTTAAATCAATTGACGGCGACACTTGCGTCGTACGTCTGGATGATGGCTCGGAAATCGACGCGGTTCCGATCAACGTCCACAGCGCAGGCGACCGGACCAAAGTTTCGATCCGCCCTGAACGTGTGGAATTCAACAAAGACCGACTGCATGCTGACGCGCATACTTTGAAAGCAAGGGTCGAAGAGTTCATTTACATGGGCGACGTATTCCGGTTCCGCATGTCCGTTGCCGGAAACAACGAATTCATCGCCAAAACTCGAAATGCGCCTGACGCCGTACGCCTGACCCCAGGTCAAGAGATCGAGATCGGCTGGCTGGCACAGGATTGTCGTGCGCTCGACGCATAGACCAAACCGCGCGGGACAAGCGCGGTTAAGCTGAGGGACCGGCCGGTGAAAACCCGTGCATCGGCTGACCACCACATAAAACGGGATGAACTGGGAGTAACACATGAAACCAACCAAGATCATGCTCACTGCGGCTGCGATTGCGACGGCTGCGGGCACTGTTTCAGCCGAGGAGATGACCATCGTTTCCTGGGGCGGTGCCTATTCAAAGTCGCAGTTGAAGGCGTATCACGAGCCCTATTCGGAAAAGACCGGCATCACCATTCTGAACGATGACAGCTCGGCCGAAGCCGTTGCCAAACTGCGCGCAATGAACGAAGCGGGCAACATCACATGGGATGTGGTAGATGTTGTGGCCGCTGACGCGATCCGTCTTTGCGACGAAGGTCTGGCCCTCGAGATCGATTTCGACAGCCAGTTGGCCGCAGCTCCGGATGGCACGCCCGCCTCTGAGGATTTCGGCGACCTGCTGGTCAGCGACTGCTTTATCCCGCAGATCGTCTATTCGACCACATTCGGCTACCGCACTGATCTGGTCGGTGACACCCCGCCGACCGACATCTGTGCAGTGTTCGATCTGGAAACCTATCCGGGCAAACGTTCGCTGGAGAAGCGTCCGATCAACAACATGGAATGGGCGCTGTTGTGTGATGGTGTCGCCAAGGATGATGTCTATGACGTTCTGGCGACTTCGGAAGGTCAGGATCAGGCCTTGGCCAAGCTGGGCACCATCAAAGACAGCGTTGTCTGGTGGTCTGCCGGTGCGGACACGCCACAACTGCTGGCTGACGGCGAAGTCATCATGGGTTCGACCTATAACGGCCGTCTGTTCAGCGTGATTGAAGAGCAGAAACAGCCGGTTGCAATGCTGTGGGACGCGCAGGTGTTCGATCTGGATGGCTGGATCATTCCTGCCGGTCTGAGTGATGAGCGCAAGCAGCGCGCGCTGGACTATATCATGTTCGCAACCGACACTCAGCGTCTGGCGGATCAGGCCAAGTACATCTCGTACGGTCCGGCCCGCGCCTCGTCGGCTCCGCTGGTTGGTCAGCACGCCGATCTGGGGATCGACATGGCCCCGCATATGCCGACCGATCCGGAAAACGCCAAGAACACGTTCTTGTATAACTACGAGTTCTGGGCGGATTACCGTGATGACATCGACGCCAAATTCCAGGCGTGGCTGGCGCAATGAGCGTCTGATTTCATGACACAGTCGGGGGCGGTGCGCCGCCCCTGAACCAAGACAGATCCAAGGGGCTCCAATGACTGACGCAAGCCAAAATGCCGGACCCATGCTGGCAGCGGATGGAACACCGCTCAAGCTATCGCTGGCACGCTCGTTGCGGCGGCAAAAGCTGCGTGCCTTGCTGTTGATCGCTCCTTTGCTTCTGTTCGTTCTGTTTTCCTTTATTGTTCCAATAGCTGCGATGCTATTCCGTTCAGTAGAAAACAACATCGTCTCTGACACTCTGCCTCTTACCGTCGAGGCGCTTCAAAACTGGGATGAACAGTCTGGAGAATTGCCGGGCGAGGGCGTGTATGATGCCTTTGTGCGGGACATGATTGTTGCGATTGACAATAAAGAGCACACACGGCTTGGTTCGCGTTTGAACTACGAAGAAACCGGTATGTCTTCGATGTTCCGCAAGTCAGGTCGTCAGATCAAGAAACTGGATCCTGAAACGGATGGTCCGTTTAAAGAGCAACTAATAGATATTCACGACGGATGGGGCGATACACAAACGTGGCGCGTGATCAAAACCCATTCGCCGAAGATCACCAACGGGTATTTTCTGAACGCGGTAGATATGCGCAGAACCCCCGACGGCGCGCAGGCACAACCCGAAGACAAGCAAATCCTTGTTAAGCTGTTCGGTCGAACGCTGTTTATGTCTCTGGTAATAACGGGTGCCTGTATCCTGCTGGCTTATCCGGTCAGCTATTTGCTGGCGACGTTGCCGATGCGTGTCTCAAATCTGCTGATGATCCTTGTGCTTCTGCCGTTCTGGACGTCACTGTTGGTGCGGACGTCGGCGTGGAAGGTGATGCTGCAACAGCAAGGCGTGATCAACGAAACGCTGGTCTGGCTGGGGTTAGTGGCTGACGATGCGCGACTGGTGATCATCAATAACCAGATCGGTACGATCACCGCAATGACGCATATCCTGCTGCCATTCATGATCCTGCC
The DNA here is from genome assembly GCF_056535125.1 of Ruegeria sp. O4. Taxonomy (NCBI): domain Bacteria; kingdom Pseudomonadati; phylum Pseudomonadota; class Alphaproteobacteria; order Rhodobacterales; family Roseobacteraceae; genus Ruegeria; species Ruegeria sp. O4. The sequence goes on from NZ_JBQERO010000005.1 coordinate 25,296, forward strand.
CATGTATTCGGTGATGCAGACCATTCCGGAATCCTACACGCGTGCCGCGAAATCCATGGGTGCGACCAACTGGACGACGTTCTGGCGCATCTACTTCCCTCAATCCATTCCGGGTATCGGCGCGGGTTCAATCCTCGTGTTCATTTTGGCGATTGGCTACTACATCACGCCTGAAATCGTGGGCGGTACCAAAGGTGTCTTCATCTCGAACCGGATCGCCTATCACATCTCGTCCTCACTGAACTGGGGACTGGCGGCGGCGCTGGGAACGATACTTCTGGCGGTCGTTCTGCTGCTCTACTGGGTCTACGACAAGATCGTGGGCATTGATAACGTGAAGCTGGGATAATCGACATGGCCGCACTTACTCCGATATCCCGTAAACCTATGTCGATGGTTCTGCCCAGCGTTGCATTGGCCGGAGCGTTCGCTGGTATCTTTGTCGGCGCCGGAAACGGCTCGGTCCTGCTAGGGATCGTGGGCGGTGCCATCGTGATTGCCGGACTGGCATGGACTTACATCAACATTCTAAAGAATGAGCAGTTGGCCCGCTGGATCAATATCCTCGGCTTTGGCATCGCGGGCTTTTTGATGTCCGGCCCAATGGGGGGAGTACTTGGCCTGCTGGGGGGCTGGTTCTTCGCCTGGTTTACTTATTGGTTGTACGAAGGGCGATACCGGCGCAAGCTGTTGCCGTACCTGACCGCGCAGCAGGTGTTTTACCACTACCTGTTCCGGGTGATCTGCGGTGCAATCTTTGTCTTCCTGATCACACCGATCCTTGTGGTCTTGCCGCTGTCGTTCAACGCACAGGACTTTTTTACCTTCACGCCCGAGATGTTGCGGCTTGACCCTGAAGGGTATTCGCTGAAGCACTACCGCGATTTCTTTACCAACAATGAATGGCAACGCAGCTTCAAGAACTCGCTGATCATTGCCCCGATTGCCACAATCATCTCGGTCTCGCTTGGCACCTTGGCGGCCATTGGCCTCAGCCAGAGCCACGTCCCCGGCCGCCGTGCTATCATGGGAATCCTGATTTCGCCGATGATCGTTCCGCTGATCATCTCGGCCACTGGCATGTTCTTTTTCTACAGCGATATCGGTCGGTTCCTTGAAGGGACCCTGGGCATGAACAAGAACTTTGTGGGCTATCTGAAAGTCATCCTGGCGCACGCCGTACTGGGTATCCCGTTCGTGATCATCACTGTGACCGCCACGCTTGTGAGCTTTGATCGTTCACTGACGCGTGCGGCTGCCAACATGGGGGCAGGGCCGGTGCGGACCTTCTTCAAGATCCAGATGCCGCTGATCCTGCCGGGTGTGATTTCGGGTGGTCTGTTCGCCTTCATCACCTCGTTCGACGAAGTTGTGGTGGTTCTGTTCGTGGGCTCGGCCAGTCAGAAGACTCTGCCGTGGCAGATGTTCACGGGCCTGCGGGAACAGATTAGCCCGACCATTCTGGCGGTTGCGACGATCCTTGTGGTTCTGTCGATTGCGTTACTGACCACGGTTGAGTTGCTGCGTCGTCGGTCCGAACGTTTGCGGGGGCTTTCACCCGCTTGACGGAGCATTCTGTCTGATCTAACGATTCTCGTGTTCATCTCCGCTGCGATGGCGTCGCGGCGTTTAAGGGGATGATCGGCTCTCGGACCCCGAGACCGCCTGTCCTGAACGCCGGGACATGTGGCCGGGATTTGTCGCCCGGCAAAGATGAGAGACCAAGTGATGACCGACACAACAAAACGCCCCGAATTCTTTACCTGTCACAATGGTGACAAAGCGCCTTTGCCGTTCAGCAAGGGTGAGTATGATCGCCGTCTCAGCAGGCTTCGCAGCATTATGGCCGCACGTGATATTCCTGCGGTTCTGCTGACATCAATGCAAAATATCGCCTACTACTCGGGCTTTCTGTATTGTTCCTTTGGCCGTCCGTATGGCTGCGTGGTCACCCAAGAGGCCTGCACCACCGTTTCGGCCAACATCGACGCCGGGCAACCGTGGCGCCGGTCAGTCGAAGACAACGTGATTTATACTGACTGGAAGCGCGACAACTATTGGCGTGCGGTTGCAAGTCTGATCGGCAACGCCAAGCGGATCGGCATTGAAGGCGACCACATGACGCTGGCCGCCCGCGACACCGCCCTGCGGATGCTGGGTACCCCCGAGCTGGTTGACATCGCGCCGGATACAATGACCGCGCGCATGGTCAAATCCGCTGAAGAGATTGAATTGATCAAGGGTGGGGCTCGCACCGCGGATGTTGGCGGGGCGGCGATCCATGCCACCATCCGTGAAGGCGCAACTGAGATCGAGATTGCCATGGCGGGCCGAGACGCAATGGAAGAGGAAATCGCGCGCGCTTATCCAGACGCCGAATATCGCGACACCTGGGTTTGGTTCCAGTCCGGGCTGAACACCGATGGCGCACATAACCCGGTTACAAAACGCGCTCTGCAAAAAGGCGATATCCTGTCGCTGAACACTTTCCCGATGATCTCGGGCTATTACACCGCGCTGGAACGTACCCTGTTTCTGGGTGAGCCGGACGCTGACAGCCTGCGCCTTTGGAAGGCCAATGTGGCGGCCCATGAACTGGGCCTGAGCCTGATCAAACCCGGTGCGACCTGTTCAGGCATCACCGCCGAGATCAACCGTTTCTTTGCCGATGAGGGGCTACTGCAATACCGCTCGTTCGGGTATGGCCACTCGTTCGGCATTCTCAGCCACTATTACGGGCGTGAGGCGGGTCTGGAACTGCGCGAGGATATCGACACCGTGCTGGAACCTGGAATGGTCGTTTCAATCGAGCCCATGCTGTGGATCCCCGAAGGGCAACCCGGTGCAGGGGGCTACCGCGAGCATGATATTCTGGTGGTGGGCGAAGACGGGGCCGAGAACATCACCGGCTTCCCATATGGGCCCGGCCACAACATCATCGGTGCCTGATACAAAGAAGGGGGAGCAAACGCTCCCCCTTCATTTTTCGCGACCGGCGCGTTCGTGAAAGATAAAACCCAGGAAATTCAACAATAGCTGCGCGGCCAATATCTGCGTGCTTTCGCTGGGGTCATAGGCTGGTGCCACTTCGACAAGGTCGATGCCGACGACATTGCCGCGTTTAGCGAGGCCCTGAAGGATTTCCAGAACGTCATAATACAAAAATCCCCCATGGCTTGGCGTCCCGGTCCCCGCCGCGATAGAGGGGCAAAAGGCGTCGATATCTATTGTCACATAGTACCGAGCACCTTCAGGAATGCGTTCAAGAACGCCCCCGGTTCCCAGCTTTCTCACCTGACGCACGGACAGGATGTCTGATCCACGTGCGCGTGCGTCCTCGTATCCTTCCTTGGCGGTTGACGAGACGTTTCGAATGCCCAACTGGGTCATCCCCGAGACATAGTCTTTCTCGATCGCCCGTCGCATGGGGTTGCCGTGGCCATTGGTGACACCGTGACGCTCGTCTACGAAATCCAGATGCGCATCGATTTGAACCACGTGGATCGGGCCATTTTGTGCACAATCATCTTCAAACGCGGAAATGCAGGGAATGTTGACAGAGTGATCGCCGCCGATCACAAGCGGCAGCGCCCCGGCGGTCAGGATTTTGCGGACACCATAGGCGATGTTTTCATGGCTGACCTCGGTCTTTGTGTGGACGATATCCGCATCCCCCAAATCCACGATGCGCACGGAACTGTCCAGATAGGTTGCGTCGTCTTCGTGGTCATAGGCACCGGCATGTCCAAAACTGAACAGGGTCGAAGCCTCGCGCACGGCCCGAGGTCCGAACCTTGCCCCAGCGCGCCATTGGGTGCCGAAATCAAATGGGGCACCAAGGACACAAACATCCGCATCAATATTATCCCAATCCTCGACATACGGAGATTTTCCAAAGGTCGATATTCCAACGAAAGGTAGGTTCAGTCGTCCTGACGCATATCCATGATCCTGCATTATCAATCCTTTCGCTGGTCATGCCGCCTTGCGTGCAATTGAACATGAGAAGGCGGTGCAATGAAATTAATTTTCTTCGATCAAACCATGTCTGGCGTTCAGACAGGTCTGATCCGGTGCATTCTTTCCGTTTAGCTGTTGGTCGTTTCGCCACAAACGAAAATTCAGAGGGGCAAGCTGTGGTCCCGCAAAATCGTTCACGGCAGCGAGTGATTTTGCGGGCGATACACAGGCCCGGCGAAACGCTGTTGTCATAGGCGCAGGTGTTCTATTTCTGACGGCTCATACATTACACCTGCCGCACAAGTTGCGAGCCGGGCGCAATCGTTGGCGGTGCGCTGTTCAGGGCATCACGCGCGAAACCGGCGGCAGCTTTGTATTTGGCCATGAAACTGGCCCTTTCAGCCAAGGGAATGACCGTTTCAATATCGTCGAACACACCGGCACAGCGGTCGTTGACCAAATTCAACAGGCCAAAAGGCCCGGCACCCCGATTGCGAAGGACAAGGTCTGACACCGGCCCGCACAGCGTGTCATCATAAGCCGCCAGCGCGGTTGGACCCAAGCCATGCTTGAGCAAGCTGGCCCCCAAAACGCGGGCGTCCATGATCGCCTGGCTGGCCCCATTCGAACCGGTGGGGTACATCGGATGGGCGGCGTCTCCGATCAAGGCAACCGGCCCGTCTACCCACGTTTCAACCGGATCGCGGTCGATCATCGGGTTTTCGTATGTCACACCCGCACCGCGGATCAGAGCTGGAACATCCAGCCAGTCATAGGTCCATCCGTCAAAATGATGCGCAAAATCCTTGGCCTCAACCTGCCGGAACCATCCGGTTGCCGCATGCGCGGCCGGGTCATCGTGGGTGACTTCGGCAATCCAGTTTATCAGCGCCAAGCCGGTTTCGGGGTCGGGGTGCGAGATCGGGTAGATCACCATTCGTTTCTTATGCGTACCCAGTCCGACAAAGGAGGAACCCGTGCGCACGGGCTTTGCCAGTGTTGTGCCGCGCCACATGACGGCACCTCCCCAATGGATCGGAGGTTGGCTTGGATGCATTTGGGCGCGGATGGCTGAATGGATACCGTCGGCACCGATCAGAATGGCACCGGTTTCGTGGATGGCCCCGTTATCAGTTTGCAGCCGCACTGTAACCGTCCCGTCCGCATTGGTCTGGTGCCCCGTGGCCCGAGACCCGAGGCGCACGGCATCCGGGCCTGCGCGTTCGACAAACCGCTTGTAAAGCGCCATGTGAAACGCGCCGCGATGCACCGCGTATTGCGGCCAGTTGTAACCGGCAAAAGTTCCGCGCGGTTCCGAATAAATCTCATGCCCATTCAAACCAACAAGCGCCCATTCCCGCGCTGGGACGCCGAACCCGTCCAAGTCCCGAGCCGTGAAACCCAGATCGTACAACTCACGCACTGCGTTGGGTTGCAGATTTATCCCGACACCCAGCGGGCGCGGGTGCCGAACGCTTTCAAAGACGGTGCAGTCGATGCCAATCTGATGCAGTGTCAGCGCCAGCGACAACCCGGCAATACCACCGCCCGCGATCAGCACTTTTGGATCTGTCATGTTGCCTGCCTTTCTGTCCGACTGGCGGTGGGTATTGGTTGTCGATAATCGGTGCGTGTGGATCAATCCTCAACCACAAATGCGTTTGATCCGTTCCGGGGATGGGTGGAGGCTCGCGGCGTTGCGCAGCCGCGCCCGCAAGCAGATCAGAGCGGTATCAATCGTCGTTTGCATGAACCCATGCGCCATCGCCGCGCTGTCACCCTGATTCAGCTTTCTGCGAGCGGATTGCCAAGTGTCCAGTGCGTCCGAAATCGCATCGCATGTCCAATGCTCGGCTTCTTGTGAAACAAATTCGGCAAAGGCGTCACCCGCAGGCCCTGCGGCCAGACGTGTTGCCAGCATACGCGCGTGTATGCCGTTGGCCCCTTCGTAAATCGAGGTAATACGGGCATCACGATAGGTCTGCTCCAGCCGGTATTCGCGCAAATAGCCATAGCCGCCCAGAACCTGCATACCCAATTCGGCGGCCTTGATACCGGCGTCGGAGCAATAGACCTTGGCAACCGGGGTCAGAAAATCGACCAGGTCAGGCGATGTGCCCCGTTCCATTGTGACAAATGCAAGATGTGCAAGACTGCGGCTACTGACTGCCAGCCAGTCGATTTGATCCAGCATGCGGCGGATGTCGGCATGTTGATCCAGTGTTGCCGGTTGACCGTCGGCATTGCGTCCCTGCACCCTTTCACTGGCATAAGTACTGGCAATGTCATAGGCCCGCGCGGCGTGCGCGACGCCCTGTAGGGCGACATCAAGCCGGGCGTGGTTCATCATGGTGAACATGGCCATCAGACCTTCACCCTCGGCCCCGATCAATTCGGCTTTGGCCCCATCAAATGCCAGCTGGCACGAGGGTGAGGCATGCAGGCCCATCTTTTCCTCGATGCGCGTTACGGTAGCGTGGTTGCGGCTGCCGTCAGTGCAGGAACTGGGGCATAGAAACAGCGATAAACCTCTGACGCCGTCATCGGACGTGCGCGCAAGCACAAGATGCAGGATGTGATCGCTCATGTCCTGGTCACCGCCAGAGATAAAGATTTTTTCGCCCGTGATCCTCCAGCCATCCTCGGCAGGTTCCGCCCGGCAGCGCACGCGTGAAAGGTCAGATCCGGCCCCGGGTTCGGTCAGGCACATGGTGGCCAGAGTTTCACCCGAGGCCAGAGACGGAATGTACCGGTATTGCTGATCCTCTGTGCCAAAGCGCAACAAGGTACGCACCGCGCCCGGAACCAACCCCGTAACCATCTGAAGGCTGTGGTTTGCGCCCGAAAAAACCTCGGACGTGATGGCCAGCATCAAGGCTCCAAGCCCTTGACCGCCATATTCCTCAGGCACGGTGAGAGAGGGCCAGCCCTGTTCCGAATACGTGGCATAAACTTGGGCAAAGCCAGCCGGCATGGATACGCGACCGTTTTCCAGCGAGCATCCCTGCCTGTCTCCCGGCTCGTCCAGCGGGGCAATTTCACCTTGCGCGAAGGCCGCAAAATGTTCGCCGATCTCACCAGCCAGGTCAGCGTCCCAATCTGGAAGCTCGGTTGCCCGGGCAACGTGGTTCAACGTGAATAAGATATCCGCAAGCGGGGCTTCGAATGGCTTCATGATCAAATCATCCGACAGCTGGTGATTTCGGCGGCCACGACGCGGCCCGGTTCTGGCGGTTCGGCACAGTCGAAGTTCAAAGTGACTGGGTAGGGGCGCGATGGGGCAGGGGGCAGCATCACGCAGTCAGTCCCAGCAGGCGCGCGGCATTGCCTTTGATGATGTCAGGGCGCAGTTCGTCCTTGATATTGATCTTCTCGAAATCCGACAGCCAGCGTTCAGGAGTGATCATTGGCCAGTCGGACCCAAACAGGACCTTTTTCCTGAGGATCGAGTTGCAGTATTTCACCAGAATCTCGGGGAAGTACTTTGGTGACCAGCCGGACAGGTCGATATAGACGTTGGGCTTGTGCTGCGCCACGGACAGAGCTTCTTCCTGCCAGGGAAATGACGGATGGGCGAGGATAATCTTCATATCCGGAAAATCGACGGCGACGTCATCCATGAACATCGGGTTCGAGTATTTAAGCCGCATTCCGTTACCGCCGCGCATGCCCGAACCGACACCGGTTTGGCCTGTGTGAAACAGGGCGATGCAGCCTTCCTCCGCGATTGCCTCGTAAAGGTCATAAGCCATACGGTCATTGGGGTAGAACCCCTGCATCGTCGGATGAAACTTGAACCCTTTGATACCAAATTCGCGGATCAGGCGGCGCGCCTCGCGTGCGCCCATCTTGCCCTTGTGCGGATCGATTGACGCAAACGGGATGAGCACATCGTCATTTTCCGCCGCCAAAGCGGCAACTTCTTCGTTCTTGTAGCGCCGATAGCCGGTCTCCCGCTCGGCATCGACCGGGAAGATCACCGCGGCTATGTTTTGCTCACGATAGTGCTGTGCAGTTTCGGGAACCGTAGGCGGGTGGCTCCACGGAGCGCCAAAGTAGTTGGCCATGGTTGCCTGCAGGTCGTCATAGCCATCATCCGAGTGGCACCCGCAGGGTTCTTCAGCGTGGGTGTGAATGTCGATTGCGCGAACCTTGGAGATATCGACCATCTGTTCGTTCCTTTCTCAGATCTTTACGATTGCCGGGTCGGCGTCGTCATAAAGACGCACAAGTAAATTTTGCCGCCGTGTCAGTATTTTGCGGAAATTGAGGTTCCCCTTGGCGGTCATTTCGCCCTCGGGCATCGAGGCGGGCTCGCTAAGGACAATGGCGCGCCCGATCCGTGTGGAACTGCCCGATAACTCGCGTGCGCGCTCTGTCAGGCGGCGGTGGATTTCACCTTGCAGCAGTTTGCAGCGGTAGGCGCCACTGTCGTCGCTCAGGTCAAATCCTTCCCGCTTCAACTCGGCGACATCGGGAAAGACCAGGACGCCGATCTCATTTCGGTCGGCACCTGTAATGACCAGATCTGAAGCAAGAGGCGCAAGACAGGTCAACAAGTCCATCCGCAATTGCGCGGCACGCACCCATGTACCGGTCAGCAACTTGAAATCTTCAGAAATCCGGCCATCGAATTTCATACCTTTGTTTACGTCCTGCGGGTCGATGAACCGCATGGCGTCGCCGGTAATGAAAAACCCTTCTTCATCGAAAACACTGGCCGTCTTTTCGGGTTCGTTGAAATACCCGGGCATCACGTTTGGCCCTTTGATGCGCATTTCGCACCTCATGTCTTCATCCGGTATCAGCTTGAGTGTCACGCCGTTCATCGGAACGCCAACAACCCCGGAACGATCAATGGGCTCGGACTGCATCATTGTGGCGGGCGCTGTCTCGGTCAGTCCCCAGGACGAGGTCATCAGCGGTATCTCACCTTTGACATCCAGCGCCATCTGTTCAAATCCAGACCAGATGTCCTGAGGCAGTGAAGCGCCCGCATAAAAGATCAGATCAAGTTCTTCGAAGAACCGCCGACGCAGATCGCCATCCCGCTGCAATGCGCCCAGCAGCATGCCGTAACCTACGGGAACATTGAAGCTGAGCGTGCCGGTGACCATAGACAGATTTTCCAGCGTCCGCTCAAACAAACCAGCTACCGGTTTGCCGTCGTCGATGTAGAAGCTTCCGCCGTTGGCGAGCATCATGTTGAAATTATGTGATCCGCCAAAGACGTGGTTCCATGGCAGCCAATCGACCACACGGGGCGGACGCGTGCGCGGAAATGGCAACGCGTCGGCCAGCATGGTCTGGTTCACACACATCATGCGTTGGGTCGTGATGACCCCCTTCGGGGCCGAGGTTGAACCGCTGGTCATCAGGATCTTGGCGACGGAATCGGGGCCAACCAGTTCATAGGCGGCCGCAAGATCGACACTGACATCCCCTTTGAGAAGTTCGTCGAACGCTGTGACCTGACTGTTCCTGCCTTGTCGGCTGGCTACGATTTCGACCCCTTGAAGCGCATCCAGTTCCAGCGCCTCTCGGTATTGATCCCCATCGACGACATAGGCCATCTTCGGGCGCACCAGTTCGATGGCATGGCGCAGGCGGCCGTGCGCGCCATGGATCAACGCGTACTGCTCAGCCACGGGGGCTGTTGGTATGCCGATATACTGAGCAGCAAGGCTTAGCAGACCGTGATCGACACCGTTACCGCTCATGATCAGGATCGGTGTGTCAGGCCCCATCCCACGCCCCAATAGCGAGCTTGCGATGGCTCGCACCTTTTCAAGCGTGGTCGCATAGCTTTCCTTGCGCCATCCCGCGCCGCTGCGTTCAGCAATGAACGTGCGGTCAGGCGCGTCCGAGGCCCAGGCGTGCAGCCAGACACCGGTTTTGTCGACGACAGGACCAAGAGTGTGGTTCGATTTTAGCAGGATGGAGCCGTCGGCCCGATCTTCGCGCGAAACAGAATGCACCAGGTATTCCGATGTGCGTTGCATGATCAGCCCCTTTCCCTCGCTTTTTCGATCGTCCTGAGGGCATCGAAAACGGTGGTGATGGTTGCGTCATCCAAACCGGCCAGCAGCTTGCCTTCGTGGGCGGTAACCGCGGCGACGGCCTTTTCATATAATTGCCTTCCCGCCAATGTCGTCCTGAGGGCATAGGCGCGCCGGTCGGTGGGTACCCGGTCGCGGACGATCAGTTCCCTGCGCTCCAGTTCATCAATGATAACGACAAGGTTCGGGCGCTCGATATCCATTGCATCAGCCAGTTGGGACTGCCGCAATCCGGGGTTATCGACGATGAGAACCAGTGCCGTATACGTCAGCATTCGCAGATCAAAGGGGCGCAGAGTTGTTGTCAGATCTTCCTGCACCACATTGAAGGCCCGTTTCATGCGATACCCGACAAACCCCCGCAGCGTAGCATCGCTGATCGTGTTTGGCGCGCCGTCTTCTGGCGTGTGTTCATGTTTCCTTTTCATGTGTTCACCTGAAGTTCGGGGCGCGCTTTTCAAGAAAGGCCCGCAGCCCCTCCTGCGCATCGGGTGTTGTTTGCGACAGGGCCGCAGCCAGAGATTCAGTAAACAGCCCGTCGTTTTGCGACATTTCATTGATCCGTGCGACCGCCTGAATCATCAGATAGTTTGACAGTGGCGCGTTTCGGGAAATCTTACCTGCCAGCGTTTGGGCCAGCGCCAAAGCCTCGCCTTCACCAACGCTATAATGTGCCAGCCCCAGCGATACCCCTTCATCGGCACCATATTTGCGGCCGGTCAGCATCATCTCGGTCATCCGATCGGCCCCCAGCAGGCGACCGACCCGCGCGGTCGCACCGCCGCCGACAAATATTCCGCGGCGGCCTTCGGGAAGCTGAAAGATCGTCGAAGGTTCAGCGATGCGAACATGTGTTGCCGCTGCAAGCTCCAGCCCGCCGCCGATCACGGCACCAAACATGGCCGAGACAACCGCAAGCCCACCAAACTGGATCTTGTCCATGACGCTGTGCCAGTGACGGGAATGATGCAGGTTTTCCTCGGCTGTACGATGAACATGCTCGGACAGGTCCAACCCGGAACAATAGTGCCCTTCAGTTCCGGTCAGGATCACCACACGCACATTTTTGGGTGGTGCAGAAAAGAAATCATCCAGCGCGCCCAACAGTTCCTCGCACATCGCGTTTCGCTTGTCTGGGCGGTTCATGGTCAGGGTCGCGATGGATCCGTTGACCTCAATGTTCAGGATTTGGCTGTCCATGGGGAACTCCTTACCGGGGCGGCAGACGAACGGCGCCGTCAAGTCGAATAGTGGTGCCATTCAAAAACGGGTTTTCAACGATCTGTTCGGCGAGCATTGCGAACTCGCGCGCTTCGCCAAGGCGGGCAGGGAAAGGAATGTTCGCAGTGATCTTGGCAGTGACCTCTTCCGGCAAGCCTTCCATCATTGGCGTGTGGAACAGGCCGGGTGCGATGGCCATCACCCGAATACCCGACTGTGCGAGTTCCCGCGCGGCAGGCAGGCACATCGAAGCGATTGCCCCTTTGGACGCGGCATAAGCGGCTTGACCCAATTGACCGTCCTGCCACGCAACCGACGCCGTGTTGATGATCACACCGCGTTCACCGTCAGCCAACGGGTCGAGACCGGCCATGTGTCTCGCCGCGTGGCTCATCACGTTGTAGGTGCCAAAAAGGTTCACGCGCAGAGTTTTCTCGAACACGTCGAATGACAGCTTGCCTTCGCGCCCAACGATCCTGGCCGCCATGCCGACGCCTGCACAACTGACGGCGATTCTGGGCGCCGACCCGAAATGGGATACTGCCGTCTCAAACGCGGCACTGACGGCGGCCTCGTCACTGACATCGGCTTGCAGGGCAAGACCACCAATTTCGTCAGCGACTGCCTTCGCACCTGCAGCATTGAAATCCAAAACGGCAACCTTTGCTCCGCTGGCGGCGAAATGCCTTGCCGTTGCAGCGCCCAGTCCGCTTCCACCGCCGGTGACCAGGGCGATACATCCACTTAGCTGCATGGTGCTCTCTCCAATTTATTATGCTCAATCATTGTTGTATCTCATACCTATTTTCGGATGGGCCTGCTCCGGACCGCTGTTGGTGTCTAAGCTAGGGGATCAGGAACAGGGTAATGGCTGGAAACAGCACCAGGATCATGACCCGAATGATGTCAGAGGTGACAAACCACATCACTGCCTTGTAAGTTTGGGTCATCGGGGTTGAACGATCCATAGCGTTGATAATGAACAGATTCATTCCGACCGGAGGGGTGATCAGCCCGACCTCGACAACGATCAGAACCAGAATACCGAACCAGATGGCCACATGTTCGGGGCTCATGCCGAAATCCAGTGCGCTGATGACCGGAAAGAAGATCGGGATTGTCAGCAGGATCATTGACAGGCTGTCCATAAGACATCCGAAGATCAGATAGAACACCAGGATCAGGCACAACACCATCCACGGGCTGAGCCCAAGTCCAACGACCCAGCCAGACAGTTCCTGCGGTACCTGAGTGAGCGCTAGGAAACTGTTATACAGCCCTGCGCCCAACACGATGAAGAAGATCATCGCCGTGCTTGAGGCCGTGGCAATGATGCTTTCGACGAAGACCTGCCAGTTCAGATTGCCCGAGATCAGAGCGATCAACCCGGTTCCCGCCGCCCCCACGGCTGCGCCTTCGGTTGGGGTGAACCAGCCAAGATAGATGCCACCAACAACAAGGCCAAAAACCAGCAGGACAGGCCAGACATCCAGCAGTGCCCGTACGCGTTCAGGATAAGGGATCGCTTCGCGGGTGCCGGCGGCGTCAGGATACATGCGCACATAGATCGAAATCGTGATGATATAGCCGAGCGCTGCCAGAATGCCGGGGACAAAGGCCGCGAGAAACAGCTTGGCGATATTCTGTTCCGTCAGGATTGCATAGATCACAAGGATCACCGAAGGCGGGATCAGAATGCCCAATGTGCCGCCAGCAGCAAGCGTTGCGGTCGAAAACCCGCCGGAATAGCCGTAGCGGCGCAGTTCGGGCAGCGCGACACGGCTCATCGTCGCGGCGGTGGCCAGGGAGGACCCGCAGATTGCGCCAAATCCGGCACAAGCGCCAACTGCCGCCATGGCGACGCCCCCTTTACGGTGGCCCAACCAGCTTTCGGCCGCTTTGAACAAGGCCGAAGACATGCCCGATAATGTCGCGAACTGCCCCATCAGCAGGAACATCGGAATGATCGTCAGCGAATAGCTGGAGAAGGTAGAGTAGGTTTCGGTTTTGAGCTTGGCCATGAACATGCTGGTGCCACCCATGGCAAAATACAGCCCGCCAATCCCGCACAGCAACATGGCAAGGCCAATCGGTGCGCGCAGGAAAATCATTATAAGAAGTACGGGAAAGGACACGTAGCCCAGTTCGAGCATGGTCAATGTGCGGCCTCCCCGCGATAGGGCAGGATATGACGCCCGGTGACAAGCTCGATGACCTGCGCGACGGCGCAATAGACAGCAACAAGTGATGCGACAAGGGCGGCAACAAAGCTTAGCCCATAGGCCCACCAAACAGGAAATTGCAGCAGAAAGGTCGTTTCACCATAGTCCAGCTTGTTTTGCATGCCGACAAACAGGCGCCATGTAATCAAAAGGATGACAAGCGACAGGACGATTTCCCAGAACGTGATGATCACCTTGTTCACCTTAGCCGGAAGGGCGTTTGTGAATACATCGACCGTGGCGTGAGAGCCGTAGAGCTGGCAGATCGGCAGGAACGAGAATATGGCGAATGCAACGCCGGCTTCGACCAGTTCAAAATCGCCATTCACCGGCCCGACGCCCGATGCAATCAGCGCATTTGCCGCTGCTTCCGACAGTGACGTCAGAATGTCCGAGTGACCCAGCGTGTTCAAGCCGCGCCCCAGCACGCTGACACAGGTCAGCAGGACCAGCGCAGTCAGAACCACACCGCCGAGAACGGCCATGAAGCGCGCGATGCGCTCAACCAGTTTCTGCATGATCAACTCCAAAGGGATTGCTCTCCCAGCGGGAAATAGCGCCGGAAGAGCGACCGGATCAGTTGCCGGAGTATTGCGAAATCAGTTCGAGCGCGCGGGCGCGCAAGCCGGTTCCGTCCAGACCTTTTTCATCCATCTCGGCGATCCAGGCGTCAGTGGTCGGCTGTGATGCTGCCTTCCATTCCGCAACCTGTTCCGGGCTCAGCGTGATGATGTTGTTGCCGCGTTCCATCGCCTGCTTGTGTGGCCCGTCATCATCGGCCTGCATCTGCTTGCCTGCGAAGGCCGAGAATTCAGCGCCCGAGTTGGCGTCGATGACGGCCTTCAGATCATCCGGCAATGCATCCCAGCGGTCCTTGTTCATCGCGAAGATGAAGGTGGTGGTATATAGCGTGTCGTCGCCAAAGGTCGTGTGGTTTCCGACCAGTTCGTTGACCTTCAGGGCGCCGGTCACTTCCCAGGGAATCACAGTTGCGTCGATCACGCCTTTAGACAGCGCTTCAGGTACCGCGGGAACAGGCATGCCAACCGGGGTTGCCCCAAGCGAGCTGAAAAGGCCGTTCGTTACGCGTGTAGGTGCGCGCAGCTTTACACCGTTCAGATCCTCGATGCTTTCGATCGGCTCTTTTGAATGGATTAGACCGGGCCCGTGCACCCAGAGCCCGAGAACTTTGAATTGCTTGAAGTCATCGTCCATCATGGTTTCTTCGGCCAGATCCCAATAGGCGCGTGAGACGGCTTCTGCATTCGTCATGGTGAACGGCAGTTCGAACACTTCGGTCCGGGGAAAGCGGCCCGGCGTATATCCGGACACCGTCCAGACAATGTCGGCCACACCATCAATGGCCTGGTCGATCAGTTCGGGGGGTTTGCCCCCAAGCTGCATGGACGGAAACCTTTGAATTTCGATCCGGCCATCCGAATCCGCTTCGACCTTGTCGGCCCAGACATCCAGAACGTTCTTGGGTACGTTGGCTTGTGCTGGCAGGAATTGGTGCATCCGCAGTGTCACTTCGGCCGCAATGGCAGTGGTTGACATGGCGCCAAAAGCAATCGCCGCCACTGCAGATTTGAGTATGGTTCTGCGCAAGTTGGTCATGGTCTCCTCCCTAGATGACCTATGAGTATCATCCCTGTTCATGATTGCTCATATTAGTTATGTTTTATAACGATTTTGATCCACTTTCTTAGTGTTTGGTTTCAGGTCCTTTTCGGAAAACAGAATGCTCACACATGTGAACCTTTTCGTCGAAACGCTACGCAACAGACAGGTTATGCGCGGACGCCAAGTTATCCTCTCAGGATTACATTGCCCTCGGTTGGCTCAAAGGTAAATTGAGATTTCTTAGGTTTTAGTTTCTGTTTTCGGTAACTAAAGAGCGAAAACGGTGGATTTGCTTTCCCTGTTTCAATTGGACCAGCGCCCGCGGTGGAATTCAAGACCGTGTGCTATCGTTGGTGACAGCTTCAACTGCCTTGCCTGCGAGCTTCAGGAAAGTTTCGCGTTCATTCGGAGTTAGCCCTTCGAGGATCTCATTTTGCAGGTCAATTACGACTGGCGCAGCTGCCGCTAGGATGTCTTTTCCTTTTTCGGATAAGGTGACCTCTCGCGCGCGTCTGTCACGTTGACTGACCGAGCGTTTGACGTAGTTTTTCTGCTCCAGCCGGTCGATAACCCCGCCGATTGTTGCGCGGTCATAGGCGATTTTCGCTGCGACTGTCGCCTGATCAATGCCGGGTTCGGCGCGAATTGTTTCAAGTGCTGCGTACTGAACGGATGTAAGGTCGATCCCGGCCTCCTGCATCCGGACCGAGAACACGTGGGTTGAAATCTGATTGAGCCTGCGGATGAGGTGACCCGCCATTCCGTAAATACTCATTCAAAACCTCCGAAATCACTTTACGCCGTCACTTTTTCAGAACTACCGCGGCAATTAGTGAGTGTACATATCTTTGTTGACAGGAATTAGTAAGTATAGTTATTAAACTTGCGTGAACCTGCGGAGGAGGGGGCAATGCAATATTACGTTGATGGATTTCGTCCGGGTGATCCGGATATCAAACCGGCTGCGTTCGGTCACCACAACCACCCCACAACCCTCCCCGAAAAGGTTGATGTTCTGATCGCGGGTTGTGGACCGGCCGGGCTTTGCCTTGCGGCGCAACTGGCCGGGTTCGCCGAAGTTTCGACAATGATCGTGGATCAAAAGCCGGGTCCGATGGAGAAAGGCCAGGCGGACGGTGTCAACGTCCGTTCGATGGAGATGTTTCAGGCGTTTGGTTTCGCTGAGAGAGTGAAGCGCGAAGCGTATTGGGTCAACCAAACGGCATTCTGGACGCCCAATCCCGCATACCCGGACCACATCCGCCGGGCGGGCACGGTGCAGGACGTGGCCGACGATCAATCCGAGATGCCACATACCTTGATGAATCAGGCCCGGATTCATGAGCTGTTTCTGGACGTGATGAGAAACGCTCCAACGCGGCTGCAACCCCATTACGGGCTTCGTGTCAGCGATTTGACGATTGATACCGGTTCCACGGATCACCCTGTCAGGGCAGAGCTTGAACGCCTGGGCGATGATGGTGACGTCGTTGAACGGCTTACAGTACGTGCGAACTATGTCGTAGGCTGTGACGGTGCACGCAGCAATGTGCGCAGGGCTATCGGGGGTAAGCTGCAAGGCGACGCCGCACACCAGGCGTGGGGCGTTATGGACATATTGGCGAATTCCGATTTCCCCGATTTGCGACGGAAATGCCTTGTTCAATCGGCTTCGGAAGGAAACGTTCTGATCCTTCCGCGCGAAGGCGGATACCTGTTCCGAATGTATGTCGAGCTTGACAAACTGAACCCGGATGAGCGGGTCGCCAACCGCAATCTGACGGCTGACCATATCATCGCTGCCGCGAACCGGATCATGCGTCCTTATTCCATCGACGTAAAAGAAGTCGTTTGGTGGTCGGTCTACGAGATTGGCCACAGGCTGACCGACAAGTTCGACGATGTTCCGCAGCATGAAATTGCGACACGCACCCCGCGCGTGTTCACGGCGGGCGACGCCTGCCACACCCATAGCCCCAAGGCGGGTCAGGGGATGAACGTGTCGATGGGCGATACATTCAACCTGGGCTGGAAACTGGTGCATGTGCTGACAGGAAGGTCAAAGCCTGACCTTCTTCACAGCTACTCGGCCGAGCGTTTGCAAGAGGCCAAAAGACTGGTCGAAACCGACCATAGATGGGCCCGGATCATGAGTGCGCCACCGGGCGAGTCAGAGCTTGACGGCACCGACATGCCCCGATTTCAAAAACAGTTTATTGAAAATCTGGAATTCACTGGCGGGCTTTCGGTTCACTATGGGCCTTCGGACTTGGTCGCCGAACCGGTTCACCAGCATCTGGCGCGTGGGCTGGTTATAGGCAAGCGATTTCATTCCGCACCAGTTGTCCGGCTTGCGGATGCCATGCCTATGCAATTGGGACATGTGGCCGAAGCGGATGCGCGTTGGAGGCTCTATGCCTTCGCTGGACAGGGAGACGCAGGTACGCAAGGCGGATCGATCCATCACCTTTGCGAGGCTTTGCAAAGCGATCCGAACTCTCCTCTGCGACGGTTTGCGCGCCCTGACGAAGACATCGACGGTTTGATAGATCTACGGGCCATCTTCCCGCAGGATTTCAATTCGCTGGCCTATGAGGATATGCCGTCTCTTTTGAAACCCGAGAAGGGCAGGTATGGCCTGCGCGACTTCGAGAAGGTTTTTTGCGTTGATCACAAGAGGCGCGAAGACATCTACGAAATGCGCGGAATTAACCGGACAAAGGGCTGTATGGTCGTCGTCAGACCGGACCAATATGTGGCGCATGTTTTGCCTCTGGAGTGTCACGCTGACCTGTGTGACTTCTTCTCCAGACTATTTGTTTCGGGCGGCGGTCGATAAGTACGACGTCTCTGGTCACAACGGACCGCCGTTCCGAGGGGAGAATGGTTTGTCGCATCCGTGCTTGGTTCTGCAGGATTGCCGCCTGGGCAAATCTGGATTGGCGCTTGAAGCCGCCCGTGTCGCAGGAAGGCTCTCTAGCCAGGAAGCTAAGCGTGGGTATTTCAGGACGCGTTTAACGCGGCTAGAACCTCGGTGCTGACCACAACACCGTCAGCCTCGGCTGCCGCCCGTTTGGCCAGACGCCCGTCACCCGGAACACGGGCTTCCCCATTGCCGACAATTTCTGCGCAAATGCGCGTGATAAATTGATTGAAGGCCGCGTTGCCGAACCGCGTCGGATCAATCGCAATCAGTGTTGCGCCGCCTTTGATGTTCAGGGCCCCGAACGCCTCGCGTTCCTGATTGTCTACGGAAAGGGTTCCACCAGCCAGGGCGGCACCCAACACCTCAACCATGAAAGCGATTGCGGCGCCCTTGTGCTCGCCAAAAGGTAACAGGCTGCGGGTTTCCAGAATGGCGTTCGGGTCCGTGCTGGGTGCGCCGTCAGGGTCCAGCCCGGCAGGGCGGGGCAGGTCGTGCCCTTCGGCTGCGGCCATGCGGATATCCATCAAAGCAACCATTGAAGACGCCTGATCCCAGACTATCGGCGCGCCGTCTTCGCGCGGGCAGGCAAAAGACATCGGGTTGGTGCCAAATACCGGGCGCACCCCGCCTTGCGGCACCACCATGGACAAAGAGTTGATCACGGCGAAAGCTACCAGACCCGCTTCGGCCAGCGGTTCGGTGTCAAACCGCAACGCGCCCAGATGGTGGCAATTTGCGCAGGAGAAAGCGGCAATGCCGTTTTCCTGCGTCATTTCGATCAACGCGTCGCGGGCTTCTGCTGCGGCGACCTGATAGTACCCGTTATCTGCGTCACAGCGCAGAACGCCCGGGGCAACCTTTTCTATCTTGGGTTTCGCATTGCCGTTTGCATAGCCCGAGGTGAAGCTTTGGACATAGACCGGCAGCATACGCAATCCGTGGCTGCGCGGACCGTCCCGCTCGGACCGGGTAACAATGTCGGCCAGAATATCGCTGCCCTGCGCGTTTACACCGGCAGAAACAAGTACGGATTTCGCCAGCGCCCGAACCTCGGCAAGAGAAAGCGTATTGGTCGATTGTTCGGTCATCTTTTCAAATCCAGTCTTTTTACTTCAGGGGTCAGGCACGCGCACGCGCGCTGGTGGGATCAACGGCGCAAGTATCGATCACCTCGGCATCGCGCATTTCGTTATGGACCAACACCTGCATCCGTTTACCCGGCGCGGTCATATCGTTTGGTACAAGTGCCATCGCTATGTCGTGGTTGCAATAATAAGAGAACCCGCCCGACGTAACGTGCCCGATCAGTTCACCGTTTGCATAAACGCCTTCATCGAACATCACCGAAGTTTCACCAAAGGGAAGTTTCAACGTGACCAGCCGTTTGTGATTGCCCTCGCATCTCTGCTTCTCCAACGCCGCTTTTCCGATGAACTCTCGCCCCTCGGTGACAACAAACCGATCAAGGCTGGCCTCATACGGTGTCATGTCCTTGCAAATCTCGCGTTTGATGGCGCGATAGGATTTTTCAAGGCGCATGGATTCCAAAGCCTCAAGACCGAAGGGTTTTACACCGGTTTTCAAAAGCAGGTCGACAAGGTGGCGGTTATACCCGACCGGATGGTGCAGTTCCCAACCCAGCTCGCCTGTGTAAGATACCCGAAGCAGATGAACGTCTTTGGCATAGCCCACTTCACCCATTTGTGCAGAGAGCCAGGGAAAAGCAGCATTCGACAAATCGTTGTCGGTCAATGGTTGCAAAATCTCGCGCGCCTTGGGACCGGCCAGCGCGATCACACCCAACTGTTCCGAAACGTCTTCAAGGATAACCGATTGATCTTGTGGTAGCAGGCGTTGCAGCTGATCCCAGTTATAGGCGCGCCAATTCGGGGTAGAGACCAGGTAAAAATCATTCTCGGCATAGCGGACAACTGTGTATTCCGCATCCATGCCACCTTTTGGATTCAACAAGAGCGACAGGTTCATCCGGCCCACTTTGGGCAATTTGTTTGCCATCAGACCATCCAGCCACCGCGCAGCGCCGGGACCGCGTATAGTAAACTTGGTCATCGGCGACATCTCGATGAACCCGGCCTCTTCGCGGGTGGTACGTACTTCCTCCTGAACGCGTTCCATGTGATTGGCGCGGCGGAAAGAATGTTCGGGGATCGCCTCTTGCGGCGATTTGGCGAACCAACGCGGGAATTCATAGCCGTTGAAGCTGGTCCAGACTGCGCCATGCGCCGTCAGCAGATCGTAAGACCCCACGGTTTTCATTGGGCGCGCATCCGGGAAATCTTCGCCGGGGATGTGCGCGTTCATATGTGTGCCCCAGGTTTCGCGAACCTTGTCCATGGTCCAGCGTTTGGAGGCGTAGTCAGAGAAACGACGCGGGTCCAGTTCCGACATGTCCATGCCCGGATCACCATCGACGATCCAGCGGGCCAGCCGTTCGCCCACGGTGCCGCCCCACAGAATGCCACCGGGCATCCCTTCGGCCAGCCACAGGTTTTTGTGCCCCGGCGCTGGCCCGGCAAGTGGCAATTCGTCCGGCGTCATTTGGAAGGGGCCGCGCGTGTTGGCCTTGATGCCCACCTCGCCTAGAACTGGCACCCGTTCGATTGCCCGTTCCCATTGGGTTTCCACGGCATCGAAATCCTCGGGCAAGAGGTCTGCGCCAAAGTCAGGTGGCACGCGGTCTTCGGCAAACAGTTTCAGGTCCTTGGTGAATTCATAGGGCCCGAACTGAATGCC
The DNA here is from genome assembly GCF_056535125.1 of Ruegeria sp. O4. Taxonomy (NCBI): domain Bacteria; kingdom Pseudomonadati; phylum Pseudomonadota; class Alphaproteobacteria; order Rhodobacterales; family Roseobacteraceae; genus Ruegeria; species Ruegeria sp. O4. Next base: position 46,061 of record NZ_JBQERO010000005.1, read on the forward strand.
ACCGACATCTTCGCGCAGATATGCGCCGTAATCCTCATCCCGCAGGATCGGGAACTCGGGCAAACCCTGCGCGCGACGTTCCTTGAGCAGTGGAACGGTTTCCGTGGTCCAGTACTGGTGAACGATAGGAATGCAGGGCAGGTCCAGCCCAACGCGCCGGGCATTTTCACGGGCATAGTTGCCGGTGGCAAAAACCAGATGCTCGCACGTGATCTCACCCTGATTGGTGGTCACTTTCCAATGACCGCTTTCCAGCCTTTCATACGCCTGTGCTTCGGTGTTCTGACAGATTGTGGCGCCTGCATCCCGCGCCAGTTTTGCCATTGCCATGGTGATGTCGGCCGGGTTCACATAGCCGTCCTCGGTATGCAGGATACCGCCGCGAATATGCTCGGACTGGCTCAAAAGGGGGTGAACATCGGCAATTTCCGCCGGCGTCAACAGTTTGCAGGGCACACCGGCGGCCTCGGCAATCGAGATATATGACTGGAATTCATCCCAACGTTCCTGGGTGTTGGCAACGCGCAGCTGACCCACTTTGCGCAAGCCTACAGATGCACCCATCTTCTGTTCGACTTCGGAATAGATGCGGATGGTTTCCATCGTCATCTTCGACACGTTTCGGGACCGCACGAAGGTGACCAGCAGACCGGCCGCATGCCAGGTCGAGCCTGAGGTCAGCGTGGTCCGTTCCAGCATCACCGCATCGCTACAGCCGTGCTGTGTCAGCCCATACAGAATGGACGCGCCCACACATCCGCCGCCAACGACAACAACTTTGGCATGTGACTTCATTTGCCGATTTCCTTCTTGCGACTGATCATAGTGTCAGACGCTCTGCCTGCCCGAAATCAGTAAGATGAGAACGTTCCGAAGTTTTTACGGAAACATGGCGCCAGACAATCGCAAAAAATCTCTCCTGCGGCTTAGTTCAGGTCACCTCTCACCGGGTGCCTTCGCATTGGTCGCTGTCTGGGTCCCGGTCATTCGGTGCTGTCCAGCACGGCATCAATTTTTATGTGCCTTGTGTTGTTTCACCTTGTTATGTTAGCGCAAACTGTGCCAGTGAAACCTGATACCTTTGCAAAACTGGGTTTCTGTTGCCTACGTATTGCGGCTTACAAGTGGGAGGAACAGGTGTATCTCGGTCTTGATTTGGGGACGTCAGGTCTTCGGGGAATTGTGGTCAGTGAAGACGGCGGCGTCGTTGCCGAGGCCGAAGCAAGCGTGAATACATCGACACCGCATCCGGGCTGGTCAGAGCAAGAACCTGCGGATTGGGTTGAAGCGTGTCAAAAGGTCGTTGCCCAGTTGCGCGGGCAAAACAACGCTGCGTTTTCGGCAGTGCGCGGCATTGGTCTGAGCGGACATATGCATGGCGCAACGCTTCTGGACCGACAGGGTAGCGTCTTGAGGCCCTGTATCCTTTGGAACGACACAAGGTCTGCCCGCGAAGCTGCCGAACTGGATGCGCATTCCGCGATGCGATCGATCACCGGAAACATCGTTTTTCCCGGCTTCACTGCGCCTAAACTGGAATGGGTGCGCAGGCATGAACCTGACGTTTTTGAAAAGACTGCCAAAGTGTTGCTCCCCAAAGATTATTTGCGCTTCTGGCTGACCGGAGAATACATCAGCGACATGTCTGACAGCGCGGGTACAGCGTGGTTGGACGTCGGACGTCGGGAATGGTCAGAAAAAGCGCTTGAGCTCAGCCGCATGCGTCGGGATCAGATGCCCGAACTGGTCGAAGGCAGCGCCGCCGGGGGCGAGCTGAGGGCGGAGATTTTGCAGCACTGGGGCCTGACCGGACCCGTAGTCGTTGCGGGCGGGGCAGGCGACAACGCGGCGGCGGCCTGTGGTATTGGAAGCATCGCCGAAGGCCGCGGTTTTCTATCGCTGGGAACGTCCGGTGTGCTGCTGGTTGCCAAGGACAGTTACGCGCCCGCACCGGAAACGGCGGTTCACTGCTTCTGCCACGCGTTGCCGGAGCGCTGGATCCAAATGGGTGTCATCCTTTCGGCGACCAACAGCCTGAACTGGCTGTCCCGGAATCTCGGCCAATCCGTTGGTGTACTCGCATCGGCTTTACCGGATACCGTCACCGGGCCGTCGAAGACCAAGTTCCTGCCATACCTGTCGGGGGAACGTACCCCTCATAATGACAGCGCCATCCGGGGGGCATTTCTTGGGTTGGATATTGCGTCGGATCCAGCGGATCTTGCACAGTCCGTGATGGAAGGTGTCTCATTCGCGCTGCGCGATTGCCTTGAGGCTCTCAGGAGCACGGGAACAAAACCTGAAAGCCTGATGGTCGTGGGCGGGGGCGCACGATCCCGGTTCTGGGTCGAGACGCTGGCAACTGTTCTGAGCGTCCCGCTTGCCTTGCCTAAAGGCAGTGAATTCGGAGCCGCCATAGGCGCGGCACGCCTTGCTGCCTGTGCAGTAAACGGCGCAGACCCGGTGGAGCTCATGACATCGCCAGAAATCTCTGAAATTGTTCAGCCGCGCGCGGGGTTATTCGACGCCTATGAGGCTGAATATCAAAGATACCGCCAATTTTATGCGGCACTATCCCCCTTGTCTGCGCCATGATGAAGGGCGTCACTTCCCTACCCATCGAACAGGTTGTTCTGGAAGATGGTGCGATGTCGGTTTCCCTGCTGAGCTATGGGGCGATCACACAAGGGTGGTGGATCGGTGAAACGCCCTTGATCCTGGGCTATCAAAACCCGCAGGAATATCTGACGGACCCATATTATCTGGGTGCAATCGTGGGTCGCGTCGCCAATCGGATCGGTGGCGCAAAGTTTAATATGCAGGATGCCGCTTATCGCTTGACGGCGAATGAGGGGGAAAACACGCTTCATGGCGGTGTGGTCGGGCTGTCACGCAGCCACTGGATTATCAGGAAGACCAAGTCGAACCGTGCGGTTCTGTCCTTGACGTCACCTGACGGCGCTGACGGTTTTCCCGGAGAAATCAGGTTCGTGATTCATGTCGAGCTGGCTTTTCCACGGCTGACTTACACGATCACCGCATGGCCGGACCGTCCTACGCCGATCAGCATTGCGCAGCACAATTACTATTCTCTGGGATGTCATAGCAGTATTCTTGACAGCCGATTGACCCTGAATTCCAAGCGGGTACTGGAACTGGACGACAGCTCCACTCCGACAGGCGTCGTGGATGAGATCGAAAACCAAGCGCTGGATTTCTCATCCCCGCGCGTTATCGGTGATGAGGGGCGTGGCATTGACCACTACTTCGTGTTTGAAGAGGCGGGCAATTTCGATCGACCGGTTGCCACAGTCGAAACACCGTCAGGTTTGCGCATGAATACCTACTCTGATCAGCCCGGCGCGCAGGTCTATTCCGCCGCGCACCTGTCCGATCCTTTCACGCCATGCGCAGGGCTTTGCATTGAGCCTTCCGGTTACACGGACGCTGTGAACCACCCCTTGTTTCCGTCCGTCATCTATTCTCCGGACAATCCGTATAAACAAGTTCTGACGTTGGAAATCGCAGAGGATCAGGCATGAAAGTTGCGATATCGGTGTATGCTCTGGCCTTTTGCGTGACACTGTCGGCGGCGCAGGCGCAGGACCTCGGGCCGCTTCCTCAATTTGTAGAACGGGACCTTGCCAAGGTCGAACTGGGACAGTTGCTGTTTTACGACCCGATCCTGTCGGGGAACAAAAACATCAGCTGCGCCACTTGTCATCATCCGAAACTGGGAACGTCAGACGCGCTGTCTCTGGGTATCGGCGAAGGCGGTGTGGGGCTGGGGGCAGCGCGCAGGCTTGATCAGGAAAACATGCCCGAGCAGCGCATTCCCCGAAATGCACCGGGGCTGTGGAACCTTGGGGCGCTGGAATTCACCACCTTCTTTCATGACGGGCGTCTTGAGGCAGACCCGTCACAGCCTGACGGGTTCCGAACGCCCTTGGGCACAGATATGAGGCCGGGCTTCCAATCTGCACTGGCCGCGCAAGCGATGTTCCCGGTCTTGTCGGCTGACGAAATGGCCGGCCACTATTCGGAAAACGAAGTGAGCAAAGCCGTACGTCTTGGGTTGCTGACCCAAAAGGACGGCGCATGGGAGCTTATCGCGGCGCGTGTTGCCGCAATCCCGGAATACAGGGCGCGCTTTGACCAGCTCGCGCCCGGAGAAGAGATCACTTTTACCGCAATCGCCAATATCATTGCCGATTTCATCGCCTTTGAATGGCGCGCTGACAACAGCCTGTTTGATCGCGCGATGCAGGGGAAAGAGGCGCTGCCCGAACAGGCACAAATGGGGCTCGACCTTTTTTACGGCAAAGCCGGGTGCAGCACCTGCCATTCCGGTTGGTTCCAGACGGATCATGGATTTCATTCTATCGCCATGCCGCAAATCGGGCCGGGAAAAGCCGCCCGGTTCGAGAACCATTTTCGCGACGACGGGCGATTGCGTGTGACGGGCAATGCGGATGACGCCTTCACATTTCGCACGCCATCCTTGCGCAATGTGACCCTTACGGCACCCTATGGTCACAACGGAGCCTACGCGCGGCTTGAAGATGTTGTCCGTCATCATCTGGATCCGGTCGCAGCTTTGCGCAGCTACTCGGTCGAAAAAGCAGCGTTGCCAGAGTTTCCGGGCGCGGAAGATCAAAAAGCCTTGCTCGACCCCACGCTGACCGAGGCGATTGCAGCGTCGAATGATCTGGCCCCAATCAGCCTGAGTGATGATGAAGTAAACGCCATTTTGAGCTTTCTCAGCACATTGGAAGACCCGGCAGTACGGCTGGGTGTGCCAGCGCATGTTCCCAGCGGTTTGCCTGTTGATCAATGATCAGCGGTCGATGCGAAGCACTTGGTTGCTTCTGAAGGTCTGCCAATCACCAACCGTGCCGTCTGGCCAGATAACCCGCAGCTCCAGTTCGTCCGCGTGGCCCAAGCCAAAGTGGTGAAGCCCGGAGATGCCGCTTGCATGACCGCCGCCAATGGTCACTTCCCGCGTTTGATTTCCGTCGGTGGTTTTAACCTCGATGAAGCTTCCGACAGCTGCGCGATTGGGTCGATCTTGGCCAAGATCAACCTGAATCCAGTTTTCAAGCTGTTGTTCGTTCTGAAATACCTCAAGCGCTGACCCGCGATTGACCACGACCAGATCAAGCGATCCATCCCCATTCAGGTCGGCCAAGGCTCCACCGCGGGACTTGCCCATGGAGGCGACACCCGCCGCTGAGGCAGCTTCGAAAAACTGGCCATTTGCGGATTGCAGCAACAGGTTGTTGGGGTCGGTTTGCGCCGCATCAGGCATCTGTTCGACATTGCCCTTGGCGACAAATATGTCGTCGCGCGCGTCGTTATTGACGTCGCCGAACTGCGCATGCCAGCCGGTTGACGGGCGACCATCGCCACCGACATGCGGCCTGTGCGCCGTTGTCCCCCGGTCATAAGTCGCGTCGCGCCATGTCGGCCCCTCGGCCGTGGGATCAAAGATCTGAAACTTTTGATCCCCCATCGAGGTCAGGTAAACATCAGGGAAGCCGTCCCCTGATATATCCCTTGATGCAATCCCCATGCCCCAGATCGAATAGGGCAGCCACCCATCTTCCGGCGCGTAAAGGCGTGGCGTGTCTTCCATAGCCCAAAGCTGCTCTTGCCCGCCGCGTACATAGTAATGGCGGTCGTTACTGACACGCAGGTCCGCGCGCCCGCTGCGCGCCCAGTCGGAAAACAGTATGGACAAGGAACAATGTCCCGGTACCAGGTGGAGAGGTGGGCCATAAGCCGTCCCTTCGGGGCGATACAAAAGCGTCGGCCCGCAGGCTTCAAACGGGCCATCGGGATTGGTTCGGTCGACATATGTTCCAAAAGCCAGTGTCGGCAGGGATTGACCGCTTTCCCAAGTGGCGGAAAAACCGGTGGTCCAGTGTTCCTGAGACTGGAAATTCAGCGAGGTGAACGGTTCGAATGCGCAATTCGCCTTGCCACGCAACAAAACGTCTTCACCAACACGCAAAACCGCCAAGTCCACAAATCCGTCCCCGTCGATATCCAGTGGGTAGGCGCCGGTCACGCCGGTCAGGGACAGTGCGCTTGGCGTTTCTGGCCGAAAACTGACATTGGGTCCTGATGTGTTGACAAACAATTGCGCCGGATTGGTTCCCCCTGCGGCAAACAGCTCGGGCCGATCATCGCCGTTGCAATCGAAAACGGCGACGCCTCCGCCGACGAAGTGCTCCCATCCTCCGTCGTAAACATGGCTCGGGACGTCGATACTGTGAAACTGCGGCAGGCTGATGTCAGCCATGGCGGTGGAAGCTGTCGCTAGCAGGATCGTCAGTTCAACTTGCATTTTCCGCCAGTTCCCTGACTTTCAGGATCGAGACTTGTTCGATCCCATAGGCCGCTGCCCCTTTTGCCCACATTGAATCCCCCCAATGGTTTACGTTGATTTCAGGCAGTGGCGCGTCAACGCTGACGACACCGTTTTTGATGCGGGTCATCACTGCGTCGGAATGCAGGTATTCAAAGCTGCCTCGGGTGCCGGACAGAATGATGCATTCCGGGTCGAACAGATTGATCAGGTTGGAAAGCCCCATTCCAAACATCTGGCCAGCGCGGGACAGAACTGAAATGGACCGGGCATCACCGGATTGGGCGGCGGCGTGAATATCAGCAAGAGTGTGCGGGTCAGTAGCCTGGCTGGCAATGGTTGCCTCGCGGATCAGGGCATATTCCCCAACATAAGCTTCAAGGCATCCGCGTTGCCCACACTGACATAACGCGCCATCCAGCTGAACTTTGACATGCCCGAATTCCGCGCCGCAGCCGCGCTCGCCGCGATATAGTTTGCCATCCAACACAATGCCCAAACCAATGCCGTGTTCTATCGTGACAACCAGAAAGTTCTTCAGCCCTTTGCCAAGCCCGAAAAGCTGTTCGGCCTTTGCAACCAGATTGGCGTCATTCTCGATAAACGCGGGGCAGGGGAGCACTTGGGACAGAAGCGGGCTCAGATCCACATTGCGCACTGTCAGCGAAGATGACCAATGTACAAAATTCCGCTCTGCGTCGACCAGTCCGGCAATTCCGATGCAGACGCCGGAAACCTCTGTCAGGGACCTGCTTGCAGAGGTGCAGGCCTGTTCCAGCGCCGCGTATATCTTTTTTGCAAAAACCTCTGGGGCCATCCGGGCCTCTTCCAGCGGATGAGTGTAAGAGGTGATCTCGGTGCCTTCAAAATCGACCAGGATGACTGAAATCTGGTGCCGGGCCACTTTCACACCGGCAATCAGGTGACATCCGCCATGCAGTTTCAGCAACACACGTGGTCTGCCGCGGCGCGCGGACTTAGACGGTGTTTCGCCTTCGATTTCCTGAATCAGACCAGCTGAAAGCAGATCTGACGTTGCCGTTGTCACTGTCGCCGGGCTGGTCTCAAGCGCGCTTGCAATGTCGATCCGCGATATCGCCCCGGTCGACCGGATTTGTTCCAGCACGCGCAAACGGGTGATGTTTCGTTGATCCGTAGCGTTTGAAGAAACCTTGCTTTTCAGCATCCTGCCCTCGCGAATCTGATGATTTCCCAAGCGTAAGCGGTTTTTCTTCTTTCGGGTAGCATAAATATTTTACTGACTGAAATAATTATGCTACTCAGAATTGTGAGAGCCACGAATCATGAAGCGATGGCTCGATAAACCGGGAGGAAATCATGAAACGAATTCTCAGCGCTTCTGCTGTGGCCGCCCTGATGGGGACGGTTGCGTTTGCAGAAACCACGGTCGGTGTCAGCTGGTCGAACTTCCAGGAAGAGCGCTGGAAAACCGACGAAGCGGCAATCAAAGCCGCGCTTGAGGCGGGCGGTGCCGAATATATTTCGGCAGATGCGCAATCGTCGTCGGCCAAGCAATTGTCGGATATTGAAAGCCTGATCGCCCAGGGCGTTGATGCTCTGATTATACTGGCGCAGGATTCCCAGGCCATCGGTCCAGCTGTTCAGGCAGCGGCCGACGAAGGTATCCCAGTCATCGCGTATGACCGTCTGATCGAAGATGATCGGGCCTTCTACCTGACCTTTGACAATGTCGAAGTCGGTCGTATGCAGGCGCGCGCGGTGTTCGACGCCATGCCCAAGGGCAACTATGTGATGATCAAGGGCTCGCCCACCGACCCGAACGCGGATTTCCTGCGCGGTGGTCAACAGGAGATCATTCAGGGCGCTGTTGACAGTGGTGACATTGTGATCGTGGGCGAAGCCTATACCGATGGCTGGCTGCCTGCGAACGCGCAGCGCAACATGGAACAGATCCTTACCGCCAACGAAAACAAAGTCGATGCTGTAGTCGCGTCAAATGACGGAACCGCAGGCGGTGTAGTTGCTGCACTGACCGCGCAAGGTATGGACGGTATTCCGGTGTCGGGTCAGGATGGCGACCATGCGGCGCTGAACCGGGTGGCCAAAGGCACGCAAACCGTTTCGGTCTGGAAAGACGCACGTGAGCTGGGCAAGGCCGCAGGTGAAATCGCGGTCGCGCTGAGCGGTGGAACGGCTGCGGCGGACGTCGAAGGCGCGGTCAGCTGGACTTCGCCCGGTGGGACTGAGATGACGTCTGTCTTCCTGGCGCCTGTGCCGATCACAAAAGACAACCTTTCCGTTGTGGTCGATGCTGGCTGGATTCCGCTGGAAGACCTGTGCCAAGGCGTCGAAAACGGCCCTGCACCCTGCAACTAAGTCAAGTCTCCAAACCATAACGTCTCTGGCCCGCAAGGCCGGGCCAGAGACCATAGCTGAACATGAAAGATCGGATATGACCGAAACTTCGTCTCAGCCGGTACCCCAAAAAGCAAAGGCCAACCTGTTCCAGCAACTGGAACTGGACATGCGGCTATTGGGCATGATCGGCGCCTTCATCATCCTTTGCATCGGCTTCAACATCGTAACGGATGGCCGTTTTCTGACGCCCAGAAACCTGTTCAACCTGTCGATCCAGACCGTCTCGGTCGCGATAATGGCCTGCGGCATGGTGTTCATTATCGTGATGCGCCACATTGATCTTTCGGTCGGCGCGCTGCTGGCGACCACATCCGCCGTCATGGCGATGACACAGACCGAACTTCTGCCGAACGTGCTGGGGTTAGGTTTAAATCACCCGGCGACTTGGGCAATCACCCTTGTTGTCGGCCTCGCAGTCGGAACCTTGATCGGCGCATTCCACGGTTGGATGGTAGGCTATCTGACCATACCGGCCTTTATCGTGACGCTTGGCGGTTTTCTGGTCTGGCGCAACGTCGCCTGGTACATGACAGACGGCCAGACAATCGGCCCGCTGGACAGCACGTTCCTGATATTTGGCGGAACCAACGGGACGTTGGGAACAACGGTCAGCCTTCTGTTCGGCCTTGCCGCCACCGCTATTGCGGTCTGGGCGTTGTGGAGCGGACGCCGCTCCAAGGCTGCCCATGGGTTCCCTGTGAAACCGGTTTGGGCCGAAACAACTTTGGCGGGGATCATTGGCATCGCCATTATGGGCTATGTCTTGATCGTCAACAGTTACTCGATCCCCACACGCAGGCTGGAACGTATGTTCGAAGCGCGGGGCGAGACCATGCCTGAAGGGCTTGTTGTGGGTTATGGTATCCCGATCTCGGTTCTGATCCTGATCCTTGTTGCAGTAACCTTGACTGTTGTGGCCCGCAAAACCCGATTTGGCCGCTATATCTTTGCCACGGGGGGCAACCCGGATGCGGCGGAACTGTCGGGCATCAACACCCGCATGATGACCGTCAAGATCTTTGCGCTGATGGGGTTCCTGTGTGCGCTGTCGGCGGTCGTGGCCTCGGCCCGTCTGGCCAACCACTCGAACGATATCGGCACATTGGATGAGCTTCGCGTGATTGCTGCGGCCGTGATCGGCGGCACCGCCTTGTCCGGCGGTATTGGTACGATCTACGGCGCGATCCTAGGCGCGCTGATCATGCAGGCGCTGCAATCGGGCATGGCCATGGTTGGCGTGGACGCACCCTTTCAGAACATCGTCGTGGGCACCGTTCTGGTTTTGGCCGTCTATATCGACATCGTCTATCGCAAACGTCTGGGAGCGAAATGATGCAAGCACAAGAAACACAGAACCAAACTTCGGGCCGTGGGTCCGGCCAGCCTCCGCTTGTCGAAATGCGCGATATCTCGATTTCGTTCGGCGGCATCAAGGCGGTGGACCGTGTCTCGGTCGACTTGTACCCGGGCGAGGTTGTGGGCCTTCTGGGCCACAACGGGGCCGGTAAATCTACGCTGATCAAGGTGCTTTCGGGTGCCTATCAGAAGGACCACGGAGAGATCCTGATCGACGGCAAGAGGGTTGAGATCAACAACCCCCGCGATGCGCGTGCAAACAATATCGAGACGATCTATCAGACGCTGGCCTTGGCGGACAATCTGGATGCAAGTTCGAACCTTTTCCTGGGGCGGGAGATGGTCACGCCCTTCGGGTTGGTCAACGATGCCGCGATGGAGGCCGAATGCCGCAAGATCATGGCACAGTTGAACCCGAACTTTCAGAAGTTCAATGACCCGGTCTCGGCGCTGTCCGGCGGTCAGCGGCAGTCGGTGGCCATCGCGCGTGCGGTGTACTTCAACGCGCGTATCCTGATCATGGACGAGCCCACAGCCGCGCTTGGCCCACACGAAACACAGATGGTGGCGGACCTGATCCAGCAGCTCAAGGCGCAGGGGATCGGGATTTTCCTGATCGACCACGACGTGCATGCAGTGATGGAGTTGTGCGACCGGGCTTCGGTCATGAAAAACGGGCAACTGGTTGGCACTGTCGACATCGCCGATGTCACGGATGACGATCTGTTGTCGATGATCATTTTGGGCAAGAAGCCCGGCGAAAAGACGGAATGAGGTAAACGAGATGACGAGCGGTTTCTTTCAGGGGATCGAGCAGGTCCAGTTCGAGGGCGAGAACAGTAAGAACCCGCTCGCATTCCGTCACTACAACCCGGACGAGATCGTGATGGGTAAGCGCATGGAGGATCACCTGCGTTTTGCCGTGGCGTGGTGGCACTCGTTTGCCTGGGAAGGCGGGGATCCGTTTGGTGGCTCGACTTTTGAACGTCCATGGCATCCGCAAGATGACATGGGCCGCGCTAAAATGAAGGCCGATGTTGCCTTTGAGATGTTCGAGATCATTGGTCAGCCCTATTTCTGCTGGCATGACGCGGATATCCGTCCCGAACAGGGCAATTTTGCAGAAAACCTGCGAACGCTGAATGAGATCACTGACTATATCGGTGAAAAGATGCAGGTTTCCGGAACCAAGCTGTTGTGGGGCACAGCCAACATGTTCAGCCACCGTCGCTGGATGGGGGGTGCCAGCACCAACCCCGACCCTGATGTCTTTGCATTTGCCGCCGCCACGGTGAAATCCTGTTTGGACGCGACCCACAAGCTGGGCGGCGAGAATTATGTGCTTTGGGGCGGGCGCGAGGGCTACGAGACGCTGCTCAATACCGACATGAAGGCCGAACTGGATCATATGGGCCGGTTCCTGAACATGGTGGTCGAGTACAAGCACAAGATCGGCTTCAACGGCACGATCCTTGTAGAACCCAAACCGCAGGAGCCGTCCAAGCATCAATATGATTTCGATGCAGCAACCTGCATCGGTTTCCTGCGCAAGTACGGCCTTGAGGATGAGGTAAAGCTGAACCTGGAACAAGGGCACGCAATCCTGGCAGGACACAGCTTTGAACATGAGATCGCTGTTGCCTCGGCCGAAGGTATGCTTGGGTCCATCGACATGAACCGAAACGATTACCAGTCCGGGTGGGATACGGATCAGTTCCCCAACAACACGCCTGAAGTCGCGCTGGCTTATTACCACATCCTGAAAGCGGGCGGGTTTACCACGGGTGGTACCAATTTCGACGCCAAGCTTCGCAGGCAATCCATCAATGCCGAAGACCTGATCGCGGCGCATGTGGGCGGGATGGATATCTGCGCCCGGGGCCTGAAAGCGGCAGCTGCGATGCTTGAAGATGGTGGTCTGGAACAGGCGCTGGCCGACCGGTATGCAGGCTGGAAAACGCCTAAAGCTCAGGCGATGCTAACCTCTGGCCTCGACGAGATTGCAGCGCGGGTGCTTGCCGAAGACCTCAATCCTCAGCCACGCTCGGGGCGTCAGGAAGTGCTTGAGAACTACGCGAACCGCTTTGTGTAATTTCGGTCGGCTGAGCCTGAACTGAAATATTCGGTGTACAAAGCCCCGGAAACGCGTGAGTTTACTTAGGCGTTGTCCGGGGCTTTCCCTTGTCGAACGCAGTGGCATCATGGGCCCGTCCGGGTCGCGCAGGTGGGACGACCAAAGACTTGGTGGAAAAATCGGCAGGTAAGGCAATCTTTCTAAGTGGCAACCTGATGCTACATGTGACGCGCATGTCGCTGACCACGAGCATTGGATTGATGGCGATATTTGCTGTCGATTTTGTCGATATGGTCTTTATCTCGATGCTGGGCAACGACGCGCTGGCCGCAGCGGTAGGTTATGCCGGGACGCTGCTGTTTTTCACCAACGCAATCAATATCGGTCTGTCGATTTCTGCCGGGGCGCTGGTCGCGCGTGAGTTGGGCGGCGGGCGGGCTGAACAGGCAAGGCAATACGCATCCAGTGTCGCCGTTCTGGGGCTGATCGTCGGGTTGGTAACCTCTGTTCTGGTGTTGCTGAACGTCAGCTTTCTGCTGTCGCTGCTTGGCGCAGAAGGCGAGGTTTTGCGGCTGGCGACGCGCTATGTGTCGATCATTCTGCCGACCATGTGGGTGATGTCGATTGCGATGGCAGCGATGGCTGTGCTGCGCGCCCACGGCGATGCGCGCCGATCAATGATGGCAACGATTTACGGCGGCATTGTGAATGCAGTTCTTGACCCGATTTTGATCTTTGCCGTCGGGCTGGGGTTGGATGGCGCCGCGATAGCCTCGGTTCTGGCGCGGCTATGCATGTTGGGAGCAGCATTGTGGCCCGCGCTGCGGGTGCATCAGGGATTTGCACGCCCATCGCTGAAACAGGTGGCACAGGATTTTCGGCCCGTGCGGGCCATCGCAATCCCTGCCGTTCTGACGAATGTCGCCACGCCGATCGGGAATGCCATCGTAGTGCGGGAAATTGCACAGTTTGGAACGGATGCGGTTGCGGGCATGGCGGTGATTGGGCGGCTGTTGCCGGTGGCGTTTTCGGTCATCTTTGCGCTGTCCGGTGCGATAGGGCCAATCATCGGGCAAAATTTCGGGGCAGAAAAATTTGATCGCGTGCGCGCTGCGTTTTTGGCCGGGATCAAGTTCACCGCAATCTATGTTCTTTGCATGTCGGCCATTTTGTTTTTACTGCGTTCGCCAATTGCGAATTTGTTCGCAGCCCAGGGGGAAACGCGCGTACTGATTTATCTGTTCTGCGGCCCGCTGGCATTGGCGTCGTTCTTCAACGGTGTGATTTTTGTGACAAATGCCAGTTTCAACAATCTGGGCCATCCGGTCTATTCCACATGGATAAACTGGGGTCGTCACACCATTGGCACATGGGTGTTTGCCACGATTGGCTCACAAATCGCCGGGGCGTCGGGCGTTCTGCTGGGTCAGGCTTTTGGGGGCGTCATCTTTGCTGTCATAGGATGGGTTCTTGTCGCGCGCGTTGTTGCGCGGCTGGAACGGGTGCAAACGCCCGAGCCTTTTGCCGACCAGGGGCGGCTTCACTCGCTGTTCGGGCGTCGCGGCTGGTAAGCGATCAGGTCAGTTCCCCTGATTGCGCGCTTCCAGCCGTTCCAGGTTGACCACTGTCGACAGCATCAGACGGTCATGGCTCCAATCCCGTGTCTGCTGGATTGAGGCCGACCCCAGAGCCAAAAGCGCACCAAAGATCAGCGTCATTCCAAGGAACACTGCCGGTAGGGCAGGTACCGATGGCTGAACATCGGTCAGCGCGATTACACGTTGCCGCAATACGCGCTTTGCCTTACCGCCTGTCACAAAGGCAACATTCAGAACGCGTGGGCTGTTGGTTGAGATTGTCCGGGCGCAATAGTCCAGCAGGCACGCCGTGTATTCCCGCGCATCAATCCGTTTGCGCGCAACAACCGACTGGTCGCAGGCCAACTCGCGCAGCCGGCCGAACTGATACTTGAGCATCAGATAGGCGGGGTTCCAGAACAACAGCGGACGCAGCAGCTCAAACCCCAGTTCCCATTCGACGTCACCCGTACGGATATGCTGAAACTCGTGGGCAAGTGCAAAACGCAACTCGCGCGGGGTGTCCAGCAGATGGCTGGGCAGAACGACGTGGCGGCGGCGAAGTCCTCGCACGGCAAAGGGCACAGTGATGCGATCGGACAGTCGAATATCCACCTTGGCGGACCGCCGCCAAAGAAAACTGGAATTGACAGTCTGACAGATCGTCATTGCGTCCCGCAAGGCACGCGCGGCGTACACGGCTGCGATACAGGCAAGTATGGCGGTAACGAGGGTGATCACGGGCTGCCGCCCGGACAATGCCAGATCAACCCACCTTTCGCGGGTGTTCAGCAGTGCTTCGAACTGAGTAGCAGGCATTGCGATGTCACCGCGCAGATAGGCTGCAACGGCGATATCGCCAAGGGCCACGGCACTGCCCGGCCAAGCGTAAGTCGCCAGCGACGACACGCAAACCGCGAGAAACGGACTGGCAAGAACACAGATGCACAAGGTCTTGAGCGCCCGCAACTGTGCGACATAGCCATTGCGCAGGGCGGTGCGGCTTAGGGCCGTGCGGGTCACCAGCCAGATCACCGCCGAAAAGGCCAGCACGATGTTGAGTTCGATGAATGCGTCGAGAACCGGTCTAACCGCTGTCATTTTGCAGTCTCCTCTCTACCAGTGCTCGAATTTCCTCCAGGTCGGCTTCGCTCAGCCCCGCGTCGTCGACCAGCCGCGCCACCAGTGTGGCGGGGGTGTCGTCGAAAAGCGTGCGCGACAGATTTTGAAGCGAACGGGCCTGATATCTGTCCTTTTCCAGAAGCGGCGTATAGATCAGGGTCTTTCCCGACTTGTGGCTTTCCACAAAACCCTTCTCGTCCAGAATGCGCAGGATCGTGGCCCCGGATGTATAGGCCAGGTTGCGTTCTGACGGCAGGCGGTCCAGGACATCACGCACCGAGCCTTGCCCGAGGGCCCAGAGCTCGTTCATGAACTCCAGTTCGACCTCGGTCAGCAGATTTGTTGTCTTTTTCTTTCGCATTGGTCTCGGTGTCGTCATGGTTAGTATGCCTGACAGACAAGCATCCTTTCGCGATTTCTCAAAGTCTAAACTTTCCAGAAAACAAAAACGCCCCAGCCAATGGACAGGAACAGCGGTGTCCAGACGGGTTGCCCGACCAGCCCAAGCCACGCCAGGAAAATATATGCGGACCCCAGAAGGGTGATGAACAGGCGATCCCCCAGTGTGGTTGTCAGCCCCAGAACCCCGCGCCGTTCAATTCCGTCGCGGAATTTGAAGCCTTCCAGCAAGCCAATGCATGCTATGGCCGAGAAGATACCGACAAACACGGCCAGCGTGGCAGGTGTCCATGCCATCCAGAAATCGGGCCACAGGGGGTCCGTCCACGAGAACCCTTTTTCGGCCTCCTGTCCGACATTGCCCCATCCGGCCTTGGCCTGGGCAAAGGCTGCTGAGGGCAAGAAGGGCAGGGTGAGAAGCAGTTTTCGCATGTTGAACCTCACACACGTCCCATCGCGAAGCCACGCGCGATGTAGTTGCGAACAAACCAGATGACGATGGCACCGGGGATGATGGTCAGGGTGCCCGCGGCGGCCAGCAGCCCCAATTCGTACCCGGCACTGGATGCTGTGCGGGTCATCACGGCAGCGATGGGTTTGGCCTCAACCGCGGTCAGGGTCTTGGCCAGCAGCATTTCTACCCATGAGAACATGAAGCAGAAGAACGCCGCGACACCGACACCTGCCTTGATGTTGGGCAGAAAGATCGTCACGAAGAAACGCGGGAACGAATATCCATCCACATAGGCGGTTTCATCCAGCTCCTTTGGGATGCCACGCATGAAGCCTTCCAGGATCCACACCGCCAGTGGCACGTTGAACAGAGTATGGGCCAAAGCCACGGCCAGATACGTGTCGAAAAGGTGGATCGACGAATAAAGCTGGAAGAATGGCAGGGCGAACACGGCCGCCGGAGCCATACGGTTGGTCAACAGCCAGAAGAACAGCTGCTTGTCACCGAGGAACCGATAGCGTGAGAACGCATAAGCCGCAGGCAGGGCAACGCAGACGGAAAGCACTGTGTTCAGAGTCACATAGGTAATCGAGTTGATGTAACCCCAGTACCAGGTTGGGTCTGTGAAGATGGTGATATAGTTTTCCAGCGTAAAAGTCTGGGGAAACAGGGAAAAGCCCGACAGGATCTCGTTCGTTGTCTTGAAGGACATCGCCACCAGCCAATAGATCGGCAGCATCAGGAACGCGATATAGAGGATCGGGATGATGGACCGCTTTTTCATTCTGCGTCGTCCTTTGTCATCAGAGTGTAGAAGAGCCACGACACCAGCAGAGTGATGGCGAAGTAGATCAGGCTCATCGCTGCCGCCGGGCCAAGGTCGAACTGTCCCAGTGCGATCTTCACAAGGTCAATCGACAGCAGGGTGGTCGAGTTGCCGGGACCGCCGCCGGTCAGAACAAAAGGCTCGGTATAGATATTGAAGCTGTCCATAAACCGCAGCAGAACAGCGATGGTCAGAACCGTCTTCATCTTGGGCAACTGGATATAGCGGAACACCGACCACGGGCTGGCGCCGTCGATCTTGGCGGCCTGATAATAGGCGTCGGGAATCGACACGAGGCCGGCATAGCACAGCAGCACGACCAGCGACGTCCAGTGCCACACATCCATGACGATGACGGTGATCCAGGCCGAAAGCGGCTGTTGCGTCATGTCATAGTTGATGCCCAGCACGTCATTCAGGAAATATCCCAGCAATCCGATTTTGGGCAGAGTGAAGATGTTCCACATCGAACCCACAACGTTCCATGGGATCAGCATCGGCAAAGCCATCAGCACCAGACAGACCGGCACCCAAAAGCCCTTGCGCGGCATAGACAGGGCAACGATGATGCCCAGCGGAACCTCGATCAGCAGGATTAGGAAGGTGAATAGGAATTGCCGACCAAGTGCTGCCTGAAACCGGTCGGATCGCAGGATCTGTTCGAACCAGCCCAAACCTTCCCAGAAGAACTGGTTGTTGCCGAAGGTTTCCTGCACCGAGTAGTTGACCACCGTCATCATGGGCACCAGCGCGTTGAACGCCACCAGCGCAAGAACGGGCAGGACAAAGAACCATGCCTTTTGGTTTTCCGTTCTCATTGCGCCCGCTCCTGAGTTGCAATCCAGCCGTCGCGGTAGACGCGGGATTGTTCGGGTTTGAATTGCAAAAAGACCTGTGATCCCGGTTCCGGTACACCGTGTTCGGTCACGACCTTGAGGGCGGTGTTGCCGACCACGGCGCTAACCACGTAATGACGGCCGATATCGGCGACCTTGGTCACATGCGCCGGAATGCCAGTGTCGCCGAAACCTACATATTCCGGGCGGATACCCAGATCGGTGCGTCCGCCGTCACCATGTGTGGGACCTTCCAGCATGACCTCGTGCCCTTCAAAAACGGCGCGGTCGCCTTTGGCTTCACATGGAAGGACATTCATGCCCGGCGAGCCGATGAAATGGCCGACAAATGTGTGCTGGGGCCGTTCAAACAATTCGACAGGTGTTCCGATCTGAACCACTTCACCGTCTTGCATTACCACCACCTCGTCGGCGAAGGTCAGCGCCTCGGTCTGGTCGTGTGTCACGTAGATCATTGTGGCCTGCACGCGCTGATGCAGCTCTTTCAGCTTGGACCGCAGTTTCCATTTCAGGTGCGGGTCGATCACTGTCAGTGGTTCATCGAACATCACTGCATTCACGTCGTCGCGAACAAGGCCGCGACCCATCGAGATCTTCTGCTTGTTGTCCGGGCTCAGGCCTGATGCGCGGGTGTCCAGCATATCCGTGACGTCCAGCATCTCGGCGATTTCCAGAACACGGCGCTTGATGGTTTCGGCGTCGACACCCCGGTTCTTCAACGGGAACGCCAGATTCTCGCCCACGGTCATCGTGTCGTAGATCACCGGAAACTGGAAGACCTGCGCGATGTTGCGTTGGTCCGGGGGCAGGGCGGTGACGTCCTGATCATCGAACAGAATCCGGCCTTCCGAGGGGGTGAGAAGACCGGATATGATGTTCAGCAGCGTGGACTTGCCACAACCTGACGGCCCCAACAGCGCATAGGCCCCGCCATCGCGCCATGTCACGTCGATTTCCTTCAGGGCATAGTCCTCGGGGCCTTTTGGCGATGGCATATAGCTGTGTCGAAGGTTTGAAAGCTTGATCTGTGCCATGTCAGGCCACCCTTTTGCCGTCTTGGCTGAAGTACCGGCAATGCGCCGGGTTCATGTAGAAACTGTGATCTTCGCCGACCTGATAAGGATGCACGCCAGCGGCGAGTGAAACCCAGGCTTCGTCACCATGCTGGAAATGCGCGCTGGAATCCGAACCTGACAGTTCGGTCACGATCACACGTCCGGTCAGTTCGACATCGGCGTCAGACGTACGGAATGGCGTCACGCGATGAGGGCGAACGGCGATCATATATTCCCCGTCGGCCATGCCCGAGGCTGCCCAGCCGACATTGCCTGCCAATTGCGCCCGGGCGCTGGAAACAGTAATACGGGCCACATTGATAGGCGGGTCCGAGAATACACGCGCCGCGGCGATGTTTTCCGGATTGCGATAGATTTCGGTGGTTGGGCCGAACTGGGTCACGCGGCCGTCTTCCATCAGCGCGGTGTAGCCTCCCAGCAGCAATGCCTCTTCAGGTTCCGAGGTGGCGTAGACAACGACGGCCCCGCGACCAGCGAACAGATCGGGCAGTTGTTCGCGCAACTCTTCGCGCAGTTTATAATCAAGGTTCGCCAGCGGCTCATCCAGGAAGACGGCGCGGCTTTCTTTTGCGATGGCACGCGCCAGCGCGGTTCGTTGTTGTTGCCCGCCCGACAGCTCGTGTGGGCGGCGGTGCAGCATGGGGCGCAGTTGCAACAGATCGGCGGCCTCTTCCACGCGGCCATCGATCTCCGATTTAGCCATGCCAGCCACGCGCAGGGGCGAGGCGATATTGTCGAATACAGTCATATGCGGGTAGTTCACGAAGAACTGGTGCACCAGGCTGATCTGCCGCTTTTGCGTGTTCAACCGTGTCACGTCCTGCCCGTCCATCAGGACCTTGCCTGAGGCGATCGGGTCCAACCCGGCCATCATTTTGATCAGTGACGTTTTTCCGGAACCTGTCGCGCCCAATAGCACGTTGAAATGGCCGGTTTGCAGCGTCAGGTTGGTTGGCTTGATATGGATGACGTTGCCGACCCGTTTGGTCGCGTCTTGAAGTTCAATCATCTGGGAAACTCGCGGGGCATTCAGGGGTAGGCCGGGCTTAAGCCCGGCCTACGATGTTGCTTTTACTGGGATTGCCAGCGCTTAACCAGTTCGTCATAGTTGACGGTCTGGCCCTGCGGCTTTTCGTTCTCCAGCTTGGCCTTGGGCGAACCCGCTTTTTCCAGCCAGAAAGATGGGTCCTGCGGCTCGTTCAGGCGTGGACCGCAGCCGCCGTAGACACCGGCGCTTTCATCCGCGGCCTGCATACGTGCCATGGTGATGTCCATCTCTTCGGCCAGACGATCCATCGCCTCTTGCGGTGTAAAGGCACCCGAGTTCACGTCACCGATCTGCTGCCACCAGATCTGGGCCAGCTTCGGATAGTCCGGCACGTTGATGCCGGTCGGCGACCATGCCACGCGGTCAGGCGAGCGGTAGAACTCGACCAGACCACCCAGCTTGGGCGCGCGTTCGGTGAACGACTCGTGGTTGACCGAGCTGTCGCGGATGAAGGTCAGACCCACATGGGACTTCTTCACATCGACAGTCTTGGAGGTCACGAACTGAGCATAGAGCCAGGCTGCCTGCGCACGATCCGAGGGGGTCGATTTCAGGAACGTCCACGAACCCACGTCCTGATAGCCAACCTTCTGGCCTTCTTCCCAGTAGGGGCCGTGCGGGCTGGGCGCCATCCGCCACAGCGGCGTGCCTTCGTCATCCACGGTGTTGTTGCCTTCGGACTTCGGCTTCACCATGTCGGCGGTAAAGGCGGTGTACCAGAAAATCTGCTGGGCCACGTTGCCTTGGCTAAGTGCGGGCAGCGACTGGTAGAAGTCGTAAGACGCCGCACCCGGAGGCGCATAGGCCCGCAGCCATTCATCCCATTTGCGGATCGCATAGACTGCAGCCGGACCGTTTGCAGCACCACCGCGCGACACCGAGGCGCCGACCGGGTTACAGGTGCCCGCTTCCATGCGGATGCCCCATTCGTCAACCGGAATACCGTTCGGCTCGCCCTTGTCACCGGCACCGGCCATCGAAAGCCAGGCGTCAGTCATGCGCCAGCCAAGGTCAGGCGCGCGCTTGCCGTAATCCATGTGGCCGTAGATCGCCACGCCGTCGACTTCTTTCACGTCATTGGTGAAGAACTCGGCGATGTCTTCATAGGCCGACCAGTTGACCGGAACGCCCAGATCATAGCCGTATTTTTCTTTGAACGCGGCCTTGTTGGCTTCGTCATCGAACCAGTCCTTGCGGAACCAGTAGAGGTTCGCAAACTGCTGGTCGGGCAACTGATACAGCTTGCCGTCCGGCCCGGTGGTGAACTGAATGCCCATGAAGTCATCCAGATCGATTGTCGGCGAGGTTGTCGCCGCCCAGTCACCGCCCATCATGTCGGTCAGCGGATATGCCAGTTGCAGACGCGAGTGGGTACCAATCAGGTCACTGTCGTTGACATAGCCGTCATACAGGTTCCGACCTGTCTGCATCTGGGTCTGAACAGCCTGGACCACTTCGCCTTCGCCAAGGATCTGGTGATTGACCTTGATGCCGGTGATTTCTTCAAACGCCTTGGTCAGAACCTCCGACTCGTAGGAATGCGTCGGAATACCTTCGGACAGGACGTTGATTTCCATGCCAGCGTAGGGCTGTGCAGCTTGGATAAACCATTGCATCTCGGCCATCTGTTCGTCCTTCGACAAGGTCGATGGCTGGAATTCGTCGTCGATCCAACGTTGTGCTGCGGCTTCGTCGGCCCAAGCGGACCCGTGCCCCGCAATGACGGCAGCCGCCGCCACTGCGGAAAGTAGATGTCTCCGCATCTGTCTCCTCCCAAAAATTATGGTTCTCCGGCGGGAACCGGATGCAGAACAGCATCAGCGATTTTTTGCGTATGTGTCAAACTAAATTTTTAGTAATTGACGTTCAGGCACTCCGGAGCCGCATGAATTGAGTTTGTATCCAACGCTGTAAATGATTGTAACTATATAATTATGTTATCGAAATTTCAAAATTTCTCCGCGAGGGAAATAGGGAACTCCACTGAGACCCATTGCAAGCAAGAGATGACAGAGGGTGCGTTGAATTGCATTCGCGTTGCGAGAGGCATGGACACTGATCCGGCACTCGTGAGAAGTCAGGCAAACCAGCTTCCCGGATCACTACTGCTGAAACTCAGTGCTCACATGGCACCAATCCGTTCCGACAAAAGGCCAGTTGTGGCAATGCGGATGTAGCACTGCCTTGCCGTTCACGGTATTCCGTGTCCATATAAAGAAAAATTCCGGAGCCGGTTCGTGAAGAAGAATACCCTCAACACCCATCGTGAGCTGGAATTGCTTGATGCCCTCAGACGTTTGGGTGGAACGGCCCGGAATTCGGATTTGGCGAATATGCTCGGCGTATCCGAAGAGACGGTGCGCCGAACGATCAAAGCCTTGTCAAAGGCGGGTACGGTCGAACGCGTTCATGGCGGAGCTTACCTTGCCGGAGTGCAGGGTGCCCCCAACTTCTTTCACCGGATATCACAAGACGCGGATGAAAAGCGTTTGATTGCCGGGCATACCGCGAAACTGGTTCGCGATCAGATGACCGTTTTCCTGGATGTGGGATCGACAACCGCTTTCGTCGCTGAAGAGCTGCGCCAGGTCAGCAACCTCACGGTTGTCAGCAACTCCGTCGGTGTCGTTCAGACCTTGGCCGGGGTCAACGGAAACCGGGTGCACCTTTTGGGGGGTGAGTTGCAGATCGATGAAAGGGGGACGTTTGGTCACGTCACCCACAAGCAGCTGCAACGCTATGCCTTTGACATCGTGATCCTGAGCACGGACGCGATTTCCGACAGCAAAGGGTTTCTCTACCACAGCGCGGTCGAAGCGGATCTTGCATCGGTGGTGGTCAGGTGTGCGGACCAGGTTGTCATGGCTGCAGCACATTCCAAGTTTGGTGAAAGGGCACCTTATGTGGGGCCGGATCCTCGGCTGGTGCATTCGCTGGTCACGGATGCTGTGCCAAAGGGTGGGGTGGCCAGATTCCTTGACCGTTGGGGCATCGAAATTCAGATCGCTGATGACAGCTAGGTTGCTGATTCCAGACGCGGCCCGGATGATCTTGCTGCTTTGGGATGGAAGAAGCTAAGGAAGAGTGGCAGCCCGTAGGGGAATCGAACCCCTCTTTCCAGGTTGAAAACCTGGCGTCCTAACCGATAGACGAACGGGCCACTTGGTATAAGGTCACAAGCGCAAATGGCAGCCCGTAGGGGAATCGAACCCCTCTTTCCAGGTTGAAAACCTGGCGTCCTAACCGATAGACGAACGGGCCACGCTGGCTTGTGGAGGGCCTTTTACGGTTTCGCCGTGACCCCCGCAAGCGTAAAAACGCAGGGACGGGAAAGTTTTTTAGCACACCAAAGCCGCGTGTTAACGGGCTTCTGCCGCGTCCTCCAGCCTGAGCTGCACAGATTGGCGCCCGCCCCAGGTGTTGACCTCAAGCCGACCCGCAAAATGAAAGCGCGCACCGCCGTGATTTGACAGTTTTTCGCCCATCGGCCCGTCAAAAGCACCAAAGGCAATCGCATCCAGCCCGCCGCCCATTCCATCGGTCAGCGACAGTTTCAGATGCGATTCACCGACCCGCTTGGCAAAGCGAACCTGCAGGTCAGGCAACGCATAGCGCGGGGCCGGGGCACCGGCGCCAAACGGTCCGGCCTGTTCGATCTGCTCGATCAGTTCCACGGTTGCCGCGCCGGGCATCAACGCGCCATCCAATTTCAGATCCGCAGGCCCACCCTGGCCCGCCCCTTGTCTGGCCAGCAACTCGCTCAGGCGTTCCATTGCGGGTTCCAACTGATTGCGCATGACGGTCAAACCTGCGGCCATCTTGTGACCGCCTCCTTTGACCAGCAACCCTTCGGCCGCCAGACGCTGGATCGAAGCCCCAAGATCGACGCCGGAAACCGAGCGGCCCGAACCTTTGCCCTCATCCCCGTCAAAGCCAATCACAATCGCCGGTCGATCGGCTGTCTCCTTCAGCCGAGAGGCCACGATACCAACGACACCGGGGTGCCAGCCTTCGCCTGCTGCCCAGACCAAAGGGGCGTCCAAGCCACGCGCCTCGGCTTGCTCCAGCGCGGCGGCACGTACCGTGTTTTCAATGTCACGGCGCTCAGTGTTCAAGGCATCCAGACGTTCGGACAACGCCTGCGCCTCTTGCTGGGAATCGGTGCTCAGCAAGCGCGCGCCCAGATCGGCCTGACCGATCCGTCCACCGGCATTCACGCGGGGCCCAAGCAGAAACCCGAGGTGATAACAGTTCGGCGCGGTATCCATGCGCGAGATATCGGACAGCGCGACAAGGCCGGGGCGCTGCCGCTGTGCCATCACTTTCAGCCCCTGTCGCACCAGGGCGCGGTTGGCCTCGATCAGTGGTGCCACATCGGCAACGGTCGCCAGGGCCACCAGATCCAGAAGGGCCACAAGGTCCGGTCCCCTTGCGCCCGCGTCACGCAGCTGCCGACCGGCCTCGACCAGCATCAGGAACACAACGCCCGCCGCGCAAAGATAACCAAGATCGCCGCTTTCATCCTGTCGGTTTGGGTTCACCACCGCGACGCAATCGGGCAGCGTCTCGCCCCCCAGATGGTGGTCCAGAACGATCACATCCGCCCCCGTAGCCGCCGCAATCGGATCATGGCTGAGCGTGCCGCAATCAACGCAGATGATCAGATCATGCGTAGCCGCAAGCTCCTGCATCGCGGGAACGTTGGGGCC
Organism: Ruegeria sp. O4; assembly: GCF_056535125.1. Lineage (NCBI taxonomy): Bacteria > Pseudomonadati > Pseudomonadota > Alphaproteobacteria > Rhodobacterales > Roseobacteraceae > Ruegeria > Ruegeria sp. O4. Next base: position 70,329 of record NZ_JBQERO010000005.1, read on the forward strand.
ATACCCTTCGTCGATCCGGTCCGGCACATAAAGCGTCGCCTGCACGCCCATCTGCCGCAGCCAGACCAGCAGCAACGCGGCAGAGCTGCCGCCATCGACATCGTAATCCGCAAACACCGCAATTTTCTGACGATTGCGGACGGCTTCCAGAAAGCGCGTGGCGGCAACTTCCATATCCTTGATGGCCCGCGGATCAGGCAGCAATTCCTTCAGCTTTGGGTCAAGAAAGCCGGGCGCCTCCGATACCGGCACGCCGCGCCGGGCCAGAACCTGGCAAACGGCACGGGGCAGGTCGGTTTGTTGCGCCATCATCTCGGCCGCCCGCTCAATCTCCGGGCTGGGTCCAACCCAAAGCCGTCCCGTCAGTGATTGCTCGACTCCAAGAAAACTCATTGCTCGCCTCTCATGCGCCAAGGCCGGACCCTTGCGGACCCGGCCTCTTCACCTTTTCAGAAATACTCTCGCCGAAGGCAACGGCGCAAGCCGTTATGTGTTGTCATGCGGCCATGTCGGCGTGCGGTAGGACATGCGGCGCACCGACCCGGTCTTGGACCGCATCAACAGCGTCGTGGTTTCCACCCAGCCGGGCTCGCGCTTGATCCGGGGCAACAAAGAGCCACCGGTCACGCCGGTGGCGGCAAAGATCACATCCGCCGTCACCATCTCATCGCGTGCATAAACACGGTCCAGATCGGTGATGCCTGCCTTGGCGGCCCGGCCACGTTCGTCATCGTTACGGAACAACAGGCGGCCAAAGATTTGCCCGCCCATACATTTCAGCGCAGCGGCGGCCAGCACACCCTCGGGCGCGCCACCTTGGCCCATATACATGTCGATGCCGGTTACTTCGCTTTCAGCGCAATGCATGACACCCGCCACGTCACCATCAGTGATCAGACGGATCGCGGCGCCGGTTTCGCGCACTTCGGCAATCATCGCCTCGTGGCGCGGGCGTTCCAGAATGCAGACGGTGATGTCGGCCGGCTTGCACTCCTTGGCCTTGGCCAGTGCTTCGACACGCTCGCGTGGCGACATGTCCAGATTCACGACACCTTCCGGCAGCCCTGGGCCAACCGCCAGTTTGTCCATATACACATCCGGCGCGTGCAGCATCGAGCCGCGCGGGCCCATGGCGATGACGGTCAGTGCGTTTGGCATATCCTTGGCGGTCAGCGTGGTGCCTTCCAGCGGATCCAATGCGATATCCACGCCGGGGCCATTTCCGGTGCCAACCTCTTCGCCGATATACAGCATCGGCGCCTCGTCACGCTCGCCTTCCCCGATGACTACAACACCTGCGATATCCAGTAGGTTCAGCTGTTCGCGCATTGCGTTCACAGCGGCCTGATCCGCGGCTTTCTCATCGCCCCGGCCTACCAGCGAAGCCGAGGCCAGTGCAGCCTGTTCCGCCACCCTGGCCAGCCCCAGAGACAGCAGGCGGTCATTGAAATCGGTCTTGGCAGCACTCATGTTTCTGTATCCTCTGGTCAGTATAGCCGTGTCTTCCGGCATAGCTTGCGTTTCATGCAGGCCGCAAGGTCAAACCGCCTCAATCCGCAATGCAACTGGGTCGCCTGCAACCACATCGGTTTCGCGGAAACCCTCCAACGCGACGTCCAGCGCCGTTCGGGTGGTCTTATGGGTGACGATCAGCACAGGCGCGGTGCTTTCGGCATGTGCATATTGGCGCATCCGGTCGATTGACACCCCGGCATTGCCCAGAATGGCCGCAACCTTGGCCAATGCACCAGGTTTATCCAGCAGGCCCAGCCGCAGATAATACGGCGCAGGTCGGCCGGTGACGGCGGGAACTGCGGTTTCAAGCGTGGTGGCTGGGCGGCCAAAGGTCGGGATATGCAATCCACGCGCCAGATCGCAGACATCGCCCATCACAGCGCTGGCTGTCGGACCTTCGCCTGCGCCGGGGCCGCGCAGAACAACCTGCTCAACCGCGTCGCCTTCGATCACGACCATATTGGTGCCGCCTTCCAGTTGGCCCAGTGGCGATTCACTGGGTACCAGGCAAGGCTGCATGCGTTGCTCCAGCCCGCGTGCGGTGCGCTGCGCCACGCCCAGCAGTTTAATGCGAAAGCCCATGTCTTCGGCCTGATCAATGTCGTCCAGGCTGATCTGCTGAATACCCTCAATCTCGATCCCGTCGAAATTCGGCTTGGTCCCAAACGCAATCGAGGATAGCAGAGCCAGCTTGTGCGCAGCGTCGATACCTCCGACATCCAGATTGGGGTCGGCCTCAAGGTATCCCAATTCGGCGCATTCATCGAAAAGGGCATTGTAGCCCTGACGCTGCGATTGCATCCGGGTCAGGATGTAGTTGCACGTCCCGTTCATGACACCCATCACGCGGGTGATTTCGTTGCCCGCCAGACCTTCGGTCAGGGATTTGATTACCGGGATACCACCAGCGACAGCGGCCTCAAACCGGATCACACGACCGGCGGCCTCGGCCTTTTCAGCCAGTTCCTGCCCGTGGATGGCAAGCAACGCCTTGTTGGCGGTGACCACATCCTTGCCACTGGCCAATGCTGCTTCGACCGAGGCTTTGGCAGGACCGTTCTCGCCACCCATCAATTCGACGTAAACGTCTATGTCGTCGCGTTTTGCCAGTGCAACCGGATCGGTTTCCCAGGCATAATCCGACAGGTTCACGCCACGGTCCTTGTTCGGGTCGCGCGCGGATACAGCCACGATTTCAATCGAACGGCCTGTGCGGGCCTGCAACAATTCTGCATGGCGGCGGACGATCTTGACGACACCCACGCCGACCGTTCCCAAGCCCGCAATTCCCAGCCGCAGTGCCTGTGTCATGTCGTGGGTCCTTTTCCGCTCGAATTTTTCTGGTGTCGGATGCTTGTCCAATCAGCGCTGCCTTAGCGGGTTCAGGCCAAGGGTGCAATCCGTCACTGGGGGATAGTAGGGGTGATTTATGACGCGTCAGTTGGTTTGCGCGTTTTGTAGCGCCTGCGCCTTTTGGGCCAAGGCATTGCTGCGTTGGGTCAGATCGTCTTCGACTGCTGCTGCCTGATGGATCGGGTCCACCGGTGGCCCTAAGGTTTCCTGCAACGGAATAAGGCGCGGGTAGGGGGCGGATCTGACTGCAGCCGGTTCGCTGCCTTCCAACTCGGGAATGTCCGCACAGGCGGCGCAAAATAGAATAAGGGGCAAAACAGGCAGCAGTTTCATGTCGCAGGCTTTTCGGTCTTTGTTGCCCCATCGTGATGCACGTTTTGACGACATCGTTCAAGCGGGGTTCTATATGAACATCTGTTCATATACTGTAGACCCATGGCACGCACTCAAGGCTCACATTCCGACATAACCGGCCCGCGAATCCGCAAGGCCGCGCTGCACCTGTTTGCCCGCTATGGGTATGCCGCTGTCTCGATGCGGCAGATCGCAAAAGAGGTCGGCGTACAGGCAGGCGCGCTTTATAACTATACGCCCGACAAACAGAGCCTTTTGCACCGGTTGATGCGCGAACACATGCAGGACCTGCTTGAGGCGCTTGATGCAATGGGCCGTTGCGACGATGCCGAAGACGCTTTGCGCCAGTTTATCGGCTTTCACATCCGCTTCCATTTGCAACGCCCCGACGAAGTTTTCATCGCCTATATGGAGTTGCGCAATCTTTCGCCCGAAAACTTTGCTGAAATCGAAGACTTGCGGCGCCAATACGAAAACGTGCTGGAAAGCATCCTTGACTCAGGGCAGCAGGCCGGACAATTCGCAATTTCGGACACGAAGATTGCAACGCTGGCCGTGATTGCCATGCTGAACGGCGTGATGACCTGGTACCGTTCGGGTGGTCGCCTGTCACTGGACGAGGTCGAAGAGATCTATTGGAACATGGTGCACAAGGCCGTGACGGCCTGACAGGGTCAAACCGTCACGCTGTTAGTGCGCGGGGTGAATGAACGTGCCATTGCGCAGCTCGCGAAATGCCTGTTCCAGTTCGGCCCGCGTGTTCATCACGATGGGGCCATGCCACGCGACGGGTTCGTTGATCGGAGCCCCAGAGATCAGCAGGAACCGCACACCTTGGGGGCCAGCCTGAACGGTGATTTCATCGCCCGTGCCAAAACGGACAAGCGTGCGATCCCCTGACATGTCGCGGATATTGACCTCTTGCCCGGCGATTTCCTTTTCCAACAGCACACCTGTCGGCTGCGAGGCATCGGCAAAGGCGGCCTGACCCTGAAACACATAGGCGAAGGCACGGCGGTACGTATCGATCCGGAGGGTTTTCTTCACACCTGCCGGGACAGAGATATCCAGATACTGCGGGTCAGCAGCTATCCCGTCAACGGGTCCGGTCTTACCCCAGAACTCACCTACGATCACCCGCACTGTGGTGCCATCGTCATCGGTGATTTCGGGGATGTCCTTGCTTTGAACGTCCTGATAGCGCGGGGCGGTCATCTTCTGATCCGAGGGCAGGTTGCCCCACAACTGGAAGCCGTGCATCTGGCCCGAGATGTTGCCGCTTGGCATTTCCTGATGCAAGATACCGGATCCTGCGGTCATCCATTGCACATCACCGGCGCCAAGCGTGCCGGTGTTACCCAGCGAATCCGAATGCTCGACTGTGCCGGTCAGAACGTAAGTGATCGTTTCAATTCCCCGGTGCGGGTGCCAGGGAAACCCGGCCTGGTAATCCTGCGGGCGGTCGTTTCTGAAATCATCGAACAGCAGAAAAGGATCCAGTTCGGACGGATCCTGAAACCCGAATGCACGGTGAAGTTTGACACCAGCCCCTTCCATTGTGGGGATGGCTTTGCGTGTTTCTAACGTCGGTCTAAGGGACATGTTCACCTCCGTTTCATCCGGGCAGCATGTAATCTCTGCGCCACGGCAGTCAATTTGCATGAAATAACCGGACCTGTGCGAAATTGTTTTGCGGCCAAGCCTCTGTTGTTTCCGGCGCAAAATGGCTAGATCGAAGCGGATCAGACAGGAGACTTCCATGCAGGACGACGTGTTGGCAACGATTCAGGCCTCATCCCCCAGACGATGGACCGGGGTAGGGATGCTGACAACGGTTGGAACGCTGGTTACCTATGTCGCGCTGGCATCGCCACCCGAACCGGTTTGGCAGGTGTTTCTGTTTGTCGTTGGCGGTGCATCGCTTTGGCTGGCGCTTCGCGTCTGGCGCGCCACAGAAGACTGGATCGAACTGACGCGGACCGAGTTGCGAACGGGGTCGGGTCAGATCATCGCAGAAGTGGCCGACATTGAAACGGTAGATCGGGGTGTGTTCGCCTTCAAACCGTCAAACGGCTTTCTGGTCCGTACGCGAAACAAGGCGGCGAACAGTTGGGCTCCGGGATTGTGGTGGCGGGTTGGTCACCGGGTTGGCGTGGGCGGCATGACATCTGCCGCCGAGGCCAAGTTCATGTCCGAAATTCTATCCGCTATTTGTGCAGACGAACGGGGTCTGGGTTAAGTTACAAGCAACTTCGTTTGTAAAGCGGGGACGGGTAAAGATGAAGTTCTCAAAGGTGATACCTGTCGCAAAATCCCAGCCCGGTCGGAACGTGGGGATGTATTCATTGGACGTTTCAACCAGAATAACGGTGTCCTGATTGGGCATTGGCGGCAGGCGGTCTTCGATTTCATCGATCCTGTTGTCATCCCATTCCTGATCAAAGCCGCGTACGGTCGACCAGCGCACATAATGGCGTTTATCGTCCTCATCGTAAACGATAAGAGAAACCCGCATTTTCACTTCTGACCGGTTATTGATCATCTTGCCCGCCAAATCGTGCAACGAGTCAATATACACATCGGTCACGGCCTGCGTTTCACGCGAAATCAGGTCGCTGATCGTATAAGCTGCCTTCAGATTGGATGCGCTTTGACGAAACCCCTCGAATGCTGTGAACGTGAACGTGATCGTCCATAACATCAGCGGAAAAATCATGAGGGCTTCTACGGTCAGAATGCCACTTTCGTCTTTCTTGAAGACTTTGAAGCGATTCTTCAGGTTTCGGAATACAGACATGATCTTACAGTGGCTCCTGTACGAATGCCGTTGTTGCGGTCACCGCGTAGTGACCGGTAGCGTCCGGGACAAGCTTGGCAATGGCTGAGGTCTCAAGAACCGGATCTATGCGCAAACAGGCCCGCAAGATCATCAACTCGTTGGATTGGCCGCTTTTGAAATCCAGAACCGGTTTGGGATCTTCGGAACTGTCCGTGCAGGGAACGTTGTCTGAAAGTACGATACCAGCGAACGCGTCCTGCTTGACCATTTGCAGTCGCAAATTCCCTGTACAATCCTTGATTCCGGACACTTCGCAAATCCGATTTCTGATTACGTCGTGATCCCAGTTCGTACCGGTGCCCAGCCGAATATCCCTTACGATCAGGTCTACCCCACGCTCCAAAGCAGCATGCCGCATTGTGATGATGGACAGTTCGGCTCCTGCCACGAGAAGCGCCAGGAAGAAGGGTACGAGCATGATGAACTCGATTGTCGCATTGCCTGCCTCGGATTGTCGAAACAGGCGGAGCATCGACAGCTTTCTGCTGATCATTGGGTTAGCCTCAGCTTGCGGATCGACGATGCGATGGATTCAAAGGCTTTCTCAAGGTTCAGGCCACTTACGTCATAGACGTGGCTGTCAGAGCTGGCACAGTCTTTGAGGGTCCTGTACCCGCTTCTGGGCGCCTCGAACGCGATACCGTAAACGATGATGCCCTGATCCTTGGCCGCATCACAAATGTGCTTGGTGCGCTGGTTCTTGGCCGACGTTTCAACTTTCGCGTAGGCCTTGGAATACCATTCCGCCCAACCGCTGGACTGCCAGTAATAGTTGTACCGTGCGTTCCATGCCAAAGATACTCGGTTAAACAGTTCGGGATATGACAACCGAACGGCTGTTCCAGGTTCTTCGTTCAGCTGCGTCTCAGGTTCCGGGTTTCCGTAGGGATGATCCGCCCAAACGTCTTGCTGAGGCCAGAAAAAATTCGGACGACCCTGAGAATGGTACACGGTGTATTCATCAGCTTCCGGGTTGTACCAAACGTCTGACATACCTTCGCGCAGCGATGGGTTAAGCATGTATTGATCGGTGTTCTGACCATCGGTCATAACAATGGCGATCTTCAGAACGTCGGTGCCATAGTCCGAGGGACGGACCGAGAATTTTGATGGCACAATTGTTGTACCTGCATAGGATGGGTCCTGTTCCAGCGACAGGTCGCGAACAATTCCGCGCATGCTCGGGTCCAGCAGGGCAGTTCCCCACTTCATCCCAATATCGATCGACGTGTTCCCACCGGGGGTGAGGGACGCAATCTGAGCAAGCAGTTTGTTCATATTGTCGGTGACAGGGGTGATTGCACTTCCTGCGCGGACCGGACAAACGGGCAGGTCGATTGACCCTTCAGAATAGGTGAAAGGATCGAAATGGGCGGTGCGCTCCAACGTGTCATCGCGTTCCAGATCAGAATCGCTGTACTGTTCCGGAATGAAGTTTACGCAGTGCGAATAGCTGTGTTCCTGCGTGACATTTGTGAACTTGTCCAGGATTGGCGCACCCGCGTTGACCTGCGTTGCATAAGGAACAATCGAGATTGAAATCTGTGTTTCATCAGGTTTGTCCAGCATGAGCCTTACAAATTCCGACGCAGCTTCTCTCAACACTGCGATTTTTGTCTTCGATGGTGTGGCAGACGAGCGCGACATAGAGCCGGAAATGTCGAGAACCAACGAGATTTCTACAGCGCCAATGGATTCTTCAGCCGCACTGCTGGCAACAAGGCCCAGTTCAGTGACTTTGCCGAACCTCAGATAGCGGGTCGGAACAACCGCTTCGGCTGTAGCACTTACTTTTTTAGAGCCGAACCCTTCAACAACCGTCGTAATGGCGTTCAGATTGCCCAGCCCGGCCTTGTCCATGTAAGAATCGACAACCGCCTTGGCAGGAAGATCCTGGTCAAGGTCAGCGGCAGCAAGCACAGCGCGGTCCAGGGTGGATTGCAGGCTGGCGCGGTCACGCTCATACTTCATGACATCCATGGCCATGCCGGTAATTGCCAGCATCAGGACCACCATGAACAATACGAAGATAGTGAAGACGCCATCTTCGTTCCGAGCGAACTGCTCTAACTTGAACGTTTTGCGCTTCGGTTTCGAGCCGTCGTTACAAAGCAAGGAATTTAGCATTCTGGTTACTCCGCCTCACACGTCGAATTCGTGCGTCAAAGAAAAAGAGATTTGGGACAAAGTTAATTTTCAAACGTGGCGTGAATTGGGCGAAAAAGGCTTGGTTTTGGCCTTTTTACGCGCCGAAGGGGTATAATTTGGACCGTTTCAGGTGATCTGTCGATGAAATGAAAACAATTCGTTAAGGAGTTGGCCGATCTGAGCGACTCACCCTAGGGCAACTAAGCGTGCGTTCATAAAATGATTAAAAAAAGTGCATTGTTTGATTGCAGCAGGCCGCCAGTGGTGCGACAAAACGTCGTGACGCATCGTCATGTACCGCTACGGAGGATTTTATGACCGGCATCAAAGAACCCAGCTTTCGTGAAAGTGTTGACCTGATGTTCAACAGGGCAGCCGCCCTTATGGAGCTGCCGCCGGGGTTGGAGCAAAAGATCCGTGTCTGCAACGCAACCTACACAGTTCGATTTGGCGTGCGGCTGCGTGGTGAAATCCATACCTTCACTGGTTACAGGTCTGTCCACTCGGAGCATATGGAACCGGTCAAGGGCGGTATTCGATATGCCACTGCGGTTAACCAGGACGAAGTCGAAGCTCTGGCTGCGCTGATGACGTATAAGTGCGCACTTGTCGAAACACCGTTTGGTGGCTCCAAGGGTGGGCTTTGCATTGATCCACGAGAATATGAAGAGCATGAGCTTGAACAGATCACGCGGCGCTTTGCGTATGAGCTTGCAAAGCGAGACCTGATAAACCCATCGCAAAACGTGCCTGCGCCCGATATGGGCACTGGGGAGCGTGAAATGGCTTGGATGGCTGACCAATACGCGCGGATGAACACAACGGACATCAATGCGCGCGCCTGTGTGACAGGAAAGCCGCTGAATGCCGGTGGTATCGCGGGGCGGGTCGAAGCGACTGGGCGCGGTGTTCAATACGCGTTGCGCGAGTTTTTCCGCCACCCTGAAGACATCCAGAAAGCAGGCTTGTCAGGTAAACTGGATGGTAAGCGCATTATCGTGCAGGGGCTTGGTAATGTAGGTTATCACGCTGCAAAGTTCCTCAGCGAGGAAGATGGCGCGCGCATCACCGGAATCATCGAATGGGACGGTGCGCTATTTAATCCCGACGGGATTGACGTCGAAGCCGTGCGTCAGTGGATTGTCAAACACGGTGGCGTAAAGGACTATCCCGATGCGACCCATTCCGCTGAAGGCGCGGCAGTGCTGGAGGCTGAATGCGACATTCTGATCCCGGCGGCTTTGGAAGGTGTCATCAACCTGTCGAACGCCGATCGGATCAAGGCACCGCTGATTATCGAAGCTGCCAATGGTCCGGTAACCGCTGGCGCGGATGAAGTCCTGCGTAAGAAGGGCACAGTGATCATCCCCGACATGTATGCCAACGCAGGCGGTGTGACAGTATCCTATTTCGAATGGGTCAAGAACCTTAGCCATATCCGCTTTGGCCGGATGCAGCGTCGTCAGGAAGAGTCGCGTCACGAACTGATCGTCAGCGAGCTGGAAAGGCTGGACCGGTACCTGGGGGATGCGTGGTCGATGTCGCCGGACTTCAAGGCCAAGTACCTCAAAGGCGCGGATGAGCTTGAGTTGGTGCGCTCGGGTCTCGATGACACAATGCGTATTGCTTATCAGTCGATGCGTGAGGTTTGGCACGGCCGTGATGATGTCGAGGACCTGCGTACGGCGGCTTATATCGTGGCGATTGACCGCGTTGCGAAAAGCTACCGCGCCAAGGGGCTGTGAATTAGGTGGGCGGGGTGATCATTTCATCCCGCCAGTACGCGCTGCGGCTTGAATGTCCATGACAGCCCGTTAGGTTGACGGGCAATCTACTTCAAAGAAACGAATCTCCGGAGAATTCCATGTTGCGTATCGCTTTTGTCGCGGCTCTGTTGGCCACCCCTTTGGCCGCTCAGGAAACCAAGGAACAAAGCTGCAAGTACCAAGCTGATGTGGTGGCTGCGGTTCAAAAGGCGCGACTGGACCGTGTAAAAGAACGTGACGTTGTACAAGCGGTGGCGGATAGCGGCCCGACATGGCCCGAAAACTACAATGCTGCAATCCCGCTGATCACACCTTGGGTTTATGAGCAAAAGATGCGGGACGTGCGCAAGAAAGACCTGGGCGCGGCGTGGCTTGAACTGTGCCTGCAACAATAATCCACAACTCGGACATTTCCCTGTGGACAACCGCGCGCCTTCCTCTTGGCGCGCGTTTTCATTTCTGGCAGGTTTAGCAGATGTCATTGCCCCCCGGATTTCTGGACGAATTGCGCACGCGGCTCAGCCTGTCTCAGGTTGTCGGGCGCAAAGTCATGTGGGACCAGCGCAAGTCCAATCAGGGCAAAGGGGACATGTGGGCGCCTTGCCCGTTCCATCATGAAAAGACGGCCTCGTTCCACGTGGATGACCAAAAGGGGTTTTATTACTGCTTTGGCTGTCACGCCAAAGGCGACGCGATCAGTTTTGTGAAAGAGACCGAGAATGTCTCATTCATCGAAGCAGTCGAGATTCTGGCCCGCGAAGCCGGGATGCCGATGCCTGCGCGCGATCCGAAGGCGCAGGAAAAACAGGACCACCGCACACAGCTGGCTGAAGTGATGGAGCAGGCAGCGCAGTTCTTCCGCCTGCAGCTCAAGACGGGGGCAGGAGCCGCCGCACGAGACTACCTCACGCGCCGCGGGTTGAACGCGCAAGCGCTGGACCGGTGGGAGATTGGATTTGCCCCGGACGATTGGCAGGCGCTGTGGGACCATCTGCGCGGCAAGAACGTGGCCGAGGACCTGATCCTTGGGGCCGGGCTGGCCAAGCCGTCAAACAAGGGCAAAAAGCCTTATGACACCTTCCGCAACCGCATCATGTACCCGATCCGCGACCCGCGCGGACGTTGCATCGCGTTTGGCGGGCGGGCGATGGACCCCAATGACAACGCGAAATACCTGAACTCGCCCGAGACCGAGCTGTTCGACAAAGGGCGCAGTCTTTACAATCAAGGCCCGGCTCGACAGGCGGCAGGTAAGGGGCAGCCGCTGATCGTGGCCGAAGGTTATATGGATGTGATCGCGCTGGCCGAAGCAGGCTTTGGCGCGTCGGTTGCCCCATTGGGTACCGCCATAACCGAACATCAGCTGCAACTGCTCTGGCGGATATCGGACGAGCCGATCATTGCGCTGGACGGCGACACAGCAGGTCTGCGCGCTGCGATGCGGGTGGTTGATCTGGCTTTGCCGATGCTCGAAGCTGGAAAGTCGCTGCGGTTTGCCCTGATGCCCGAGGGCAAAGACCCCGACGACCTGCTGCGCGCCGAAGGGGCAGGCGCTGTGAAGGCCGTGCTGGATGGTGCCATTCCGATGGTCAAGCTGCTGTGGCAGCGCGAGACCGACGGCAAGGTGTTCGACAGTCCTGAACGCAAGGCGGCTTTGGACAAGTCCCTGCGCGAGAAAATCAAGCTGATCCGCGACCCATCGATACGGGCGCATTATGGGCAAGAAATCAAGGACCTGCGCTGGCAGTTGTTCCGTCCGCAACGGCAGCCGCAATCCCGGCAATGGCAACCGCGCGGCAAATGGGTGCCGCCAAAACAACCCGCCACGCCCGGCGCGCGGTCCTCGTTTCTGGCCTCGTCCGAGAATGCCGAGATTCAACTGCGCGAAGCGGCCATTCTGGCTATTGCCGCGCTTAACCCCCAAGTCGTCGTGCAGTTCGAACACCAACTGGAAGAGATGGAATGCCGCGATGTTGATCACGCCGCATTGCGAACTGCAATTCTGCGCCACGCGATCGATGACCCGGACAATCTGAAGGACCACATTGCCGAAACTTTAGGGCCTGAGGCCCTTGAAAACCTGCTGGCCCTTCGCCATGTCGCCGTAATCCCCTGTGTGTTCAAACCGGGCGACGTTGAAAAGGCCGAGATGACTCTGGCCGAAGAACTCGCGAAAATCAAAGCGCTCCGGGGGTTGGATGCTGAGATTGCCGAAGCCGCAGAGGAGTTGTCCGATCTGGCCGATGAGGCGCTGACATATCGGCTGGCGCAAGCGGCAGAAGAACGCAACCGGACAAACCGAAGCCAGAATGAAGACAGGGCCATATTCGACATCGCCGACAACGGGGCGCGAATCAACCGCGACGAGAAAGACGCGTTCGAGGCAATCATGTCCGGCATCAAATTCGAGCGGAAACGCCGGTAAAATGGTGTTTTCGTAAGGCACTGGAAAAGAAAAACGGGTAAACGGGTGGCCGAATCACTTCTACGCGCTAATGATTCGGTTCAATCGAATCACCCATCCCTGCAGGAGCATTGAATGGCCGCCAAAGACACGACCGAAGATCGCAAATCCGACGAGCAGGACCAGGAAATCTCGCTGGACATGAGCCAGGCCAACGTCAAGAAGATGATCGCCGAGGCCCGCGAGAAAGGTTACATCACCTACGATCAGCTCAATCAGGTTTTGCCGCCCGATCAGGTCAGCTCGGAACAGATCGAAGACGTTATGTCTATGCTCTCCGAGATGGGCATCAACATCATCGAAGATGAAGAGGCCGAAGAGGAAGAGAACAAGGGCTCGACCGAACTGACGACCACCGAAAGCAACCGCGAGGTTGCGTTGGCCGGGGCCGCCACTGAAAAGCTGGACCGCACCGACGATCCCGTTCGCATGTATCTGCGCGAGATGGGTTCGGTTGAACTGCTGAGCCGTGAGGGCGAGATTGCCATCGCCAAGCGGATCGAAGCAGGGCGCAATACCATGATTGCGGGCCTGTGCGAAAGCCCACTGACCTTTCAGGCAATCACCATCTGGCACGACGAATTGCTGTCCGAGGATATTCTGCTGCGGGATGTCATCGATCTGGAAACCACATTCGGCAACCAACTGGACGAAGATGGGGACGCGCCAGTTGTTGACGCGTCGGCGGTGCAGGCTGCGAAACCCGCGAAAGAGGCCGGGCCGGAACTGGATGCCGATGGCAACCCGATCACCAGCGACGACGACGATGACGAAGACGATCAGGCCAACATGTCGCTGGCCGCGATGGAAGCTGCATTGAAGGATCAGGTTCTGACCACGCTGGAGCGGATCTCAACCGATTTCGCGATGCTGTCCGAAATGCAGGACAGCCGCATTTCGGCCACCTTGAACGAGGATGGCACGTTCAGCGAAAAAGACGAAGAGACCTATCAGAAGTTGCGGGCCGAGATTGTGCAATTGGTGAATGGTCTTCACCTGCACAACAACCGGATCGAAGCGCTGATCGACCAACTTTACGGTATCAACCGTCGCGTCATGTCGCTGGACAGTTCGATGGTGAAGCTGGCCGATCAGGCACGGATAAACCGTCGCGAGTTTATCGACGAATACCGCGGGCGTGAACTGGACCCCAACTGGCTGGCCGAAATGGCGGAAAAGCCGGGCCGGGGCTGGCAGATGTTCATCGAACGCTCGACCGCGAAGGTCGAAGAGCTGCGCAACGACATGGCTCAGGTCGGCCAATATGTAGGTCTGGACATCAGCGAATTCCGCCGCATCGTTCAGCAGGTCCAGAAGGGCGAAAAAGAGGCGCGGCAGGCCAAGAAGGAAATGGTCGAAGCCAACCTGCGTCTGGTGATCTCGATCGCCAAGAAATACACGAACCGCGGCCTGCAATTCCTTGATCTTATTCAAGAAGGTAACATTGGCCTGATGAAGGCGGTAGACAAGTTCGAATACCGTCGCGGCTATAAGTTCTCGACCTATGCAACGTGGTGGATTCGTCAGGCTATTACGCGTTCAATCGCGGATCAGGCACGCACGATCCGTATTCCGGTTCATATGATCGAAACGATCAACAAGCTGGTCCGGACCGGCCGCCAGATGCTGCACGAGATCGGCCGCGAGCCGACGCCAGAAGAACTGGCCGAAAAGCTGCAAATGCCGCTTGAGAAGGTTCGCAAGGTGATGAAGATCGCCAAAGAGCCGATTTCGCTGGAAACTCCGATTGGTGACGAAGAAGACAGCCAGCTGGGTGATTTCATCGAGGACAAGAATGCTGTGCTGCCGCTGGACAGCGCCATTCAGGAGAACCTCAAGGAAACCACGACACGGGTCCTGGCCTCACTCACCCCGCGTGAAGAACGTGTGCTGCGGATGCGTTTCGGCATCGGTATGAACACCGACCACACGCTTGAAGAGGTGGGTCAGCAGTTCAGCGTGACCCGCGAACGTATCCGCCAGATCGAAGCGAAGGCGCTGCGGAAGCTGAAGCACCCCAGCCGATCCCGAAAACTTCGGTCCTTCCTGGATCAGTAAGTATCAAGGCGCCTCTCCCGAGGCGCCTTTTTTTATTCCGGACACTCTTCACGATGGCCTGTTCTCCCATCACATTGGCGGGAACGCACAAGGGCTGGACCTTCTGTCCTTCTATATCCGTTCTGTCCACTCATGGGACGGGCCGGGGCGAGGTTTTTCAAGCTGATGACCCCCGGTCTCACGTCCGTATCGGGTGTTCTGTTCGCGTCTTGAACGCGCTGGGCGGCTGGCCTGTCCAACGTTTGAAAGCGGTCGAAAATGCGGCCTGATCGGCATAGCCCAGCGAATAGGCGATTTCGGACAAGGGCATTTCATTCTTGATAAAGGTCTGCGCCAGGTCGCACCGCAGATCGTCGACAACATCGCGATAGCTGGTGCCTTCGTCCCTGAGGCGCCGACTGAAGGTTCTAAGGCTCATCCCCAGATCAGCCGCGAGGCTTTCGGCCTGCGGGATTGCGCCGGGCAGGGATCGGGTAACCAGCCCTTCGACCTTGGCACGGGTCAGATGTTTGGGCGCGCCTCTCTCAGAAAGCAGGCGATCTGCATATTCCAGCAAGTGCTCTCTGAGTTGGGGGTCATAAGTCGGTACAGGCAGGTCCAGCGCTGAAAGAGGCAGGATAATCTCGAGGTTCTCAGCCCCAAAGGTCACGGGAAAACCGGCAAGCTTTTCAAATCTTCGGGCGTGGTCACCGACCCTGTGCTGAAACCGAATTTCTATCGGATAAAGATCGACTTGCGTCAGGTTCCGCATTCTGGCCAGGGCAGCAAATATCAGGAATTCGGTGCGTCTGTGATACCGCGCAAATCCGGGGTCTTTCCACTCGGCTTCCAAGGTCGCAAAGTTATCCGCGACGCGCAGGTTAAGCGCGATGGCAGGGTCGATGATACCGTGAAAGCGCGAGAGGTTCTCCATCACCTGTTTCAGGTCGCGGGAATACTTGCTGATATAGGCGGTCACGGTCGAGGCTGATGTAACCTCAAGACCCGTGCGGGCCGCAAACGTTATGTCATGGGTGGCGTCACATGCATAACGGATAAACAAAGCCTCGCTTTGTACGCTGTAGGTGGTCACCGGCGGCGCGATATCCTGAGGGCGCAGCCCTGCCATTTTCAGGACATCGCAGGACATGTCGCCATTTCCGGAATAGCGGTCCAGCGCCTGAACAAACAGATGAAGTCGGCCGATATCGACATCCATCGCGAAACAGTACCTCAAATTTTCAATTACATACACAAACTATTGCGGAATTGTCTTTCAGGATCGACGGTGCTGACAAGTGGATTTCACACAGAAACAAGCCGTCGGTGGCAGTTTCTCGAAATTTTTTGACCGGTATGGACAAGCATCGCCATGTGCAACGAACCAATTCAGTGGTGTTGCCGGGTCCAGACCTTTATGGGGATGAGGTCAGAGCCTCGGGGAAATCACCAGCCTCTGGTTAAGGCTCCCCGGCACGCCCCCACACCTTTCATACATGTCGCATTGCTTCGCTCAGGTGGTTTTGTCAGGCTGGCTTTAAGTCAATAGTTCCGGTGTAAAACCTTGCAGGATATTTTTGAGAATACAGCGGTTTATGACAAAAACCTAATTGTGTTTGACGGCGAATGCGTGCTGTGTTCGGGGTTTTTCCAGTTTATGCTGAAACGTGACCAGCGCCATGTTTTTCAATTTGCAACGGCGCAGTCCCCGCTTGGGCAAAAGCTATATCGTGATCTCGGCCTTCCCACACAGGATTTTCCAACAAATCTGGTGGTCGTGAATGGCGCTGTTTTTCAGCATCTGGATGCATTTGCAGCGGCGATGCGACAGTTGCGCGGCCCATGGTCGCTGTTATCAATGTGTCGGTTTCTGCCTTGGCTCATCAAGGATCCGACCTATCGCCTGATCGCACGAAACAGATATGCATTCTTTGGGCGTTCCGAAACATGTCTGGTTCCCAGTCCCGATATCAGGGCTCGTTTTGCCGAAAACGGGTACTAGCGATGGGCGATCCCTTTCTTAAGGCGGTAGGATCGACCGAAAGGTTGCCAAAGGCGGTTCGAGATCTGCACATGAGCGAGGGCTGCTTTGCAGGACGCTGCGATATCGAACGTGGCAAAGGGATATGGGCTGCCCTTGCAACACGTCTGGCCGGGTTTCCGCAAAGCGGCAAAGACGTCCCCGTCTCCCTGCACATTGATATTAATGGCGAATTCTGGTCATGGAATCGGAATTTTGCGGGCCACAAAACCCGATCAACTCTGAAATATGATACAAAAAGAGAGTGTGTCCGTGAATCTTTTGGCGCGATCTCGATCTGGTTGCAGCCCATTTGGCAGGAAAACGGGATGCATATCAAAATTCTCCGCCTGACCGTGTTTGGCATCCCGATGCCATCTTTTTCCTTGCCGCGTTCAAGAACGCACGAATGGCAGGACAAAGCGGGGCGCTTTCGGTTTGATGTGTCTGCGGACGCGCCGGGACTGGGGTTGTTGATCAGGTACCAGGGATGGCTCACGCCGGTTCACGCAACGCATGAGACGGATTAAACAGAACGTGAGCGACCCTGTGCCGACGAAGCTTATGGCCTAACCTTTTTGAGACACACAATCAGGGAAGAAATGACAATGAAACATACACGGACATTTGCCGCGATTGCCGCCCTGGCGTTCAGCATTCCAATGACGGCTGACGCGGCACCGCACGGGTACCGGACCGAGCCGATAAACGCCACCGATTTCGAAGTTATTCCGCGCGGCGACCAGCGTACCGAAGGATACTGGTGCGCGGCAGCGGATTATGCACGGCGTACATTGGGCGCGGGCTGGCGCGATCGGATCTACGTGTTGCGCGGGTATGGGCCAAGCGTCACCACCGGTCGTAAAACGGCGGTTCAGTTCTCGACCAAGCCGCCCCAGAATGTGGGTGCACAGCCAAGCAGCTTTGTTACAATCGGTTTTCAACCTGGCACCAGCATGTCTGTACAAGGCGCGAATGCCAGGTGTAACTATCGACCGTTCTATAACGACTGACAAAACGGCGAGACACCGCGAATGCAGACTGAATTTGTAATCCGGACCCAAGGATCAGGTCTTTACGAATTCACGTCCGAGGTGACGCAGTGGCTGGGGCAGGTGGCGACGGATGGCTTACTGACGCTTTTTGTTCGCCACACCTCCTGTTCATTGCTTGTTCAGGAAAACGCAGACCCCGAAGTTCAAACTGATCTTCGGGCGTTTTTCGAAAGGCTGGTGCCGCCGTCCAATCACCCGGCAATGTCGTATCTTCGGCATACTTATGAAGGCCCCGACGACATGCCAGCGCATATAAAGGCTGCGCTGTTGCCGGTATCCTTGTCGATACCTGTGGTGCAGGGTCGCCCGTGCCTTGGAACATGGCAGGGGATATATCTGTTTGAACACCGCACGGCACCACACCAGAGACGGATTGCAGCGCACCTTGTCTGACCCTTTATCTAGCGGTTGAAATTTCCGACTACCCAAACTCTAGTTGCTGCCCTATAGTTGTGGATAAGTAAGTCGCAGCGCTTACAAAAAGAGGCGGAACAAGGGACGAGGAGACGGCGGATGCGCTGCCCGTTTTGCGGAAATATCGATACTCAGGTAAAAGATTCACGTCCGGCAGAGGACCACGTGGCAATCCGCCGACGCCGGTTCTGCCCGGCCTGTGGCGGGCGGTTCACGACCTATGAGCGTGTGCAGCTGCGTGATTTGGTTGTCATAAAGACCAATGGTAAGCGCGAGGATTTCGATCGCGATAAACTGGAACGTTCGATCCGCATCTCGATGCAGAAACGGCCAGTTGATCCCGAGCGGATCGATCAGATGATTTCGGGTATCGTGCGTCGGCTGGAAAGCATGGGCGACACGGATATCCCGTCCCACAAGATCGGTGAGATCGTTATGGAAGCTCTGGCGCGGATCGATACCGTCGCGTATGTTCGCTTTGCGAGTGTGTACAAGAATTTCCAGGCGGCCGATGATTTTGAGGAGTTTGTCCACGAACTGCGCCCGCCGCAGCCACCGACGGACGAGTGAGCGAAAAAGATAAGCGTTTCATGGCGCTGGCCCTGTCACTGGGGCGGCGCGGTCAGGGGATGTGCTGGCCAAACCCTGCGGTGGGGTGTGTTATCGTGCGCAAAGGCCGGATTGTCGGGCGCGGTTGGACCCAGCCGGGCGGCCGCCCCCATGCCGAAACCGAGGCTTTGGCGCAAGCCGGGCAGGCCGCACATGGCGCGACCGCCTATGTGACTTTGGAACCCTGCGCCCATCACGGCAAAACACCCCCCTGTGCCGAGGCTTTGATTGCTGCGGGTGTCGCCCGTGTCGTGGCAGCCGTGGAAGACAGCGACCCACGTGTCGCGGGGCAGGGCTTTGCCAAGTTGCGCGAGGCCGGAATTAAGGTCGTAACCGGTGTCCTCGCAGAGCAGGCGGAACGTGATCTGGCGGGCTTTTTTCTGAAGACCGAACAGGGACGACCTTTCGTGACCCTCAAGCTGGCCAGCAGTTTTGACGGGCGGATCGCAACCTCGACCGGGCACAGCCAATGGATTACCGGGCCACAGGCGCGCCGCGTTGTCCATGCCATGCGTGCGCGACACGACGCGGTGATGGTCGGAGCGGGTACAGCGCGGGCTGACGATCCCTCACTGACAGTTCGGGATCTTGGCATAGATCATCAGCCCGTGCGCGTTGTGGTTTCGCGCCATATGGATATTTCCCTGATGGGGCATTTGGCCCGCACGGCATCAAAGACACCTGTGTGGCTCTGCCATGCGCATCACCCGGATGCCGAGCGCGCGAAAGCCTGGGAAGGATTGGACGCAAGGCTGATCCCCTGCGCGTTGAAGGATCATCAGATTGACGCGGTCGATCTGCTCCAACAGTTGGGGCAAGCCGGTCTGACCAGCGTCTTCTGCGAAGGCGGGGCGGCGCTGGCTGCATCGCTGCTGGCCGAGGATCTGGTGGATGAATTGGTCGGATTTACCGCTGGATTGACCATTGGGGCCGAAGGTCTGGCTGCTGTGGGAACATTGGCTTTAACGACACTGGACGCCGCGCCACGGTTCGAACTGGTTGAAGCGAAAGTGGTGGGTGGGGATATCCTGCACCGTTGGCGCAGGGCGTCTGACTAGGTTTAGCGCCACAAGTGCGCATGTGTCGCAAACACGCCCTGAAGTTTTGACAGAACTCGATTGAACGGACCGGTCGGAGCACAAGTGCCCTGCGCCAGACGTTCAACGGCAACCTCGACCGGGCAGGGTTGCCCTGTGACCGGGTCGAAATAACGAGGGTAATCAATCAAGGTGGCATGGACGAGGCCCATCAACGTCGGTCGTGCGCCTCGCCGGGCGGGAACAGCCCCCAGATCCGTGGTCAGCCCCCAACCCGCATAAAAGGGCGCGCCCAGAGTTGTAACCTTCACGCCGCGTAGCAAAGCCTCGAACCCCAGAAGCGACGTCATGGTCCATACTTCCTGCACGTGCGGCAACAATGATGCGGGGTCTGTTTGGGTTACGACAATGTCTGCAATCGCCTCGGCATCGATCCTGCCTTCGCGCAGACCCGCTTCGACATCGGGGTGGGGTTTGTAAATCAGGATCGCGTCGGGATTGGCATCGCGCACAGTTTTCAGCAGGTCCAGATTGTTGCGGACCGCGCTGGTACCCAACAGGATCGAGGCGTCGTCCTCGACCTGTCCGGGCACAAGAATACGATGGCCTTCGGGCAGGGTGCTGGTCGGATTGCCGGTATTGTATTTGCTCAGGCCGGCGGCCAAAAGGTTTTCGACAAGACGTTCCGCGCGCAGGTCCTGATCCGGCCTCAACGTTTCACGCAAAGTGATCAGCTCTTCCAACTGGCTGGGTTTTGTCGGGTCGTAATAAATTCCGCTCTCGTCCGTCACCAGCGACAATGGCGGGACCAGTGCCGCCCCAAGCCCGCGTGAACGCATGAACCCGTCTTCGACCCGAACCGCCCCTTCGGTGTTCCTTGCCTGGCTGGCCCAGACCATGTGGGGGCGGTCCAGTGTGCCGGGTTGAGATGCCGTAAAGCGCAGCTTTCCATGTTGCCCGAAAAACTGTTGCAGATGCCTGCGTTTCCACAAGCGCATCCCGGATGCCGTCCAGCCGTTCTTGTCCTGTCGCCAGGCGCGGGTCTTTGCCTCTAACGTGTCCAGTACCGTTTCCAGTTCGCACAGCTGATCGCGATAGGGGTCATACCAAGTCGGGTAAAGCAGCATGGCGGCCGCGAACAATTGCGCCCGTGTCAGGCTGCGCTGGCGGTGCGGAACGGGTCTGTCATCCTGCGTCAGGCCCCATCCGGCATAGAAAGGTTGGCCGAACACACGCGGTTTGTGGCCTGCCAGAATTGCCTCGAACCCCAGTTGCGAGGACACGGTGTAGACAGCAACAGCCCCTTCAAGCAACGGCCATGGGCTGATCGCGTCGCTGAACTGCGTTATCCGGTCTGACAGGTCCTGATCGGTAAAATGCCCCTGACGGTGACCCGCCAGTGTTTCAGGATGCGTCTTGATCAGGATGCGCGCGCCGGGGTTTTCCTCCTGCGCCAACACAAGCATTTCAAGAAACCGGGCGCGGTCCGCTCCGCTTGCTGTTACCGACGCATCGCCGACCGTCTGATCAATCACCAGAACATAACCCGGATCGGGTGGTTCAAGATCGAGATCGAAGGCGGAATACTTGCTGAGGTTAAGCTCTCTGATCCGCGTGATCGCGGCGCGGGCACGGTTCAGCAGGGCCGTGTCATCCAGAGGGTGCGTGGCCAGCACTGTTTCAAGTTCAGACGGCGTGGCGGCATTGAAATGCAGGCCGGAACGATCCAGCAACAGCCCCAAAGGGGGCTCGCCATTCCGGCCCGGGTGCAGAGATCTGAGAAAGGCGTCCTCGACCCGCAGAATCGGGGCAGCGTGTTTTTCAGCAATCTTAAGACCGCGATGTGCTGTCGGGCTGTTGCCCCAGACGCCTACGCAATCGCCTTCTTTCGGAAATCCCAGTCGAATGTCGTAACCCGAAAGCGACAGAATTCGTCTCAGACGTTTCTGGGTCAGAAAGCCGCCGTTATAAACAAACAGCCGATTTTGCCCGCTCCCGGCTGACGTGTCGGGATCGGGCCGCATGCATCAATTGCCGGTTAGCGTGGCAACGTTTGCAACGGGAGTCAGACCGCCTGCGATAAGTGAGATCGACTTGCTCCACTGCGCATAGGGCGCTTCGGTCACGTAGATCGTATCATCGTCCCGGATCACGAAATCGCGTGCAATGAACAGGCCGTTGGGGGCTGTCAAGTTCAGCAGGTAGATCATGCGCTGATCCCCTTTGAGGTCGGCCCGTCCGGTGACACTGCGGGCGACATCCTGACGTTCCTTGCGCAGAATGAAGATACCCGTTGGATCCGAGGACAGCGTCAGCAGACCGCCGACCTGCGCCAAGGCTTCCAGTGCCGACAGATCCTGACTTTCAAACGCCACTCGCGACTGGCCCCCGGTTGCGCCAAGGGCGATATACGATCTGCTGTCCTCTTCCACCAGAATGCGGTCGCCACCGCGCAGGGCGACGTCCAGCTTGGGGTTGCGGAACAGGTCCTCGTACCAAACGGTACCCTTCTGATCGCCCCGGATCAGGGTCACCAGCGCGATGTCCGACGCGACCGAGACCCCGCCCGCCTGGGACAACATACCAAGCAGCGATCGGGTTGGCCGTTCAATCGGATAAATGCCCGGTGCGGCGACCGTGCCCGTCAGCGAGACGGTGGACCCGTCACCCGCGACGCGCCGTACTTCGACCTGCGGGTCCGGCGTTTGTTCCTGAAGCTTGTCTGTGATCAGAACGCGCAGCTGTTCCGGCGTGTTTCCCGCGGCCCGAATCCGGCCTGCATAGGGGACAAAGATAAATCCGTCACTATCAACCTGAACCTCGTTCAACGCGGTCGCAAGACCGGTTTCGCCTGACAGCAAGCCATCGTCGACGTTTTCCCAGATGGTCAGCCCCAGCACGTCACCAGGGCGGACGGTATCTGCGGTCAATGTCTGGGCACTGCTGAAGGAGGACGAAAAGCCGTACTGAGGAATGGCGGACGTCGCGCGTGTGACATTGTCGTCAACTTCAACGACATATGCGTTGCCCCCGTTTTGAACTGAACCGGCCAGAATTTCGGATTTGTTCGGTCCGGATTTTGGTAGCTGGCACGCAGCCAGCAGACCAATTGCAGCCACAAGGGACACACCCCGCATCCATCGCCTAGGAGAGACTTTCACCGCCCGATATCCTCAGTCTTTTGTAGTTGCGTGCAGACTAGCTGGTAAGTTGCTTAACTTCCAGTCAGACACCACCCGTTTCATTCGACGACTTTCAACTGTGTCGTTCGCGCCTCGTTCGTGTTCAGAACCGATTGGTAGGGGTCGTTGGTGTCCAAAAGCATATCCACGGCGCGGCGCAGCAGCTGACGGCGGCCGCGCCTTGAATAGAACCCGCCGGGTACCTGACTGGTTTCCAGAAGAAATTGACGATAACAGCGATAGGCTTCGGCATCCGGGTGATGGGGATCGGCGAAAAACGCCGCGATTGGCTGCTGCGAGACGAAATCGGGCTTGTCATAAACCGAACGCCCGAAAATGCGCAATGGAATGCCTCGCCACAAAACCTGCTGTCCGGCGGTGGAATTCACGGTGACGGCCGAATTCGCCTCATCCAGCAATCTGGCCAGTTTGCCGCCCGGCACATAATGAACCCGGTCGCCGATGCCATGTTTTCCGGCTATCTCGCGGGCCCGGCGTCGCAACGGTTCGCGATGGTTTTCCAACGGGTGTTCCTTTACCACCAGCCTGTGATGGGCAGGCGCGCCCTGCGCAAATCCTTCGATTACCAGCTCAAGAAATTCACACATGCCCGAAAAGCTGGAATGAGCCTGCACCGAGCTGTCATGCCCAAGCTGCAACAGTACCAGATGATAGGGGTATCCGCCCCATCTGACCCGCGCCGTTGCCACACTTCGTTGAAGGCGATGAAAAGGCATCAAAAACAGGCGCTTGAGGTACAATCTGAATTCTTGCGAGACAGGTAATTCCCTGTGCGGTTGAAAGTTGCGGTAGCGGCTGTTCAGGGCCATCACGAACCAATGATAAAGGGCGCCATAGAAGATATGGTGCCGCATGTCTCCCCAATGCGACGGTGGCGGCGGCGCCTTTCGGTCGGACAGGGCCAAGGCCTGGCGCATCTGCTGAACGTCCAGCGACATCAGCCGGGAATTTCCGTTTGATCCGTCCCGCTCATAAGTCACCCACCATGGGCGCAGATACCCCTCCTCGAATACATGAACGGTAACTCCGCAAGACCGCGCGATTTCGACCGCACGCGCATGTATGGGTCTGGTGTCGCCATATAGAACAATATCCGTAACAGCTTTTTCAGCGATCAAAGAGGACAGTGTTGCGGGCCAGTTTTCCGGTTTGTCCTGAAACGGGATGTAGCTTGCCTTGTCAAACCAGAACGCCTGATCGCCTGCATTGAACCCAACCCGCCAGACCCGAGCCCCCGTGGCGCGCAACATACGCCCCAAGGCCGGGAAAAAAGGTCCGTGCGGGCCCTGAAGGAACAGGAAGACCCGATCATGAGACCTTGAAGGCGGGTGCGGCATCCGAACTGCTCGTATTGTTGTTGTTGCCAAAACTATGCCCGTTTGGTCGGTGTACGGCAAGGCAGGGCTTGCCCGCGCGGCCCGTTGGCCTTACCTCGACGGTGATAGTCAGGCACAGGTTAGGAACTGAGGGTTAACGGAATGTTTACAGGGATCGTCACCGACATGGGCACCGTCGCCGAGCTGGAGCAGCAGGGAGACCTGCGTGCGCGGATCAGGACTGCGTATGACACTGCGGGCATCGATATCGGGGCTTCGATTGCCAGTGACGGTGTTTGTCTGACCGTGATCGCGCTGGGCGACGATTGGTATGACGTCCAGATCAGCGCGGAAACCGTCTCGAAAACCAAT
Source organism: Ruegeria sp. O4 (assembly GCF_056535125.1). Classification (NCBI taxonomy): domain Bacteria; kingdom Pseudomonadati; phylum Pseudomonadota; class Alphaproteobacteria; order Rhodobacterales; family Roseobacteraceae; genus Ruegeria; species Ruegeria sp. O4. Next base: position 94,831 of record NZ_JBQERO010000005.1, read on the forward strand.
CTCGACACCTGGACTGTCGGCAAGCGTGTCAATCTTGAACGTGCCCTGAAGGTTGGTGACGAATTGGGCGGTCACATCGTCTCGGGCCATGTGGATGGCGTAGCCGAGGTGATCGCGATTAAGGAAGACGGCGACAGCACACGCGTCACCTTGCGCGCGCCAAAGGATCTTGCACGGTTCATCGCGCCCAAAGGATCGGTGGCATTGAATGGCACATCCCTGACGGTCAATGACGTGACAGATTGCGATTTCGGCATCAACTTCATTCCACACACCAAAGAGGTCACCACTTGGGGTGACGTGCAGGTCGGTGACAGGGTCAATCTTGAGATCGATACGCTGGCCCGTTATGTGGCGCGTCTGGCCGAGATGTCCTGATACCATACGTCGCGTCGGAGCAGACCTGCGCCGTTTGTGGACTGGTCTTTGTGCCCTCAGTGGTCTATTCCGCCGTTCAAACATGCCATGCGAAAGGCTGCCCAATGAGCTTTGAGACACCCGGCCCGGTCGAGGCCCGGCTGCGCGATGCGATCAGCCCGATCGAAGACATTATTGAAGAGGCGCGTGCGGGCCGGATGTATATCCTGGTCGACCACGAGGACCGCGAAAACGAGGGCGATCTGGTGATTGCTGCCGAGTTCGCCGATGCCGAGGCCATTAACTTTATGGCCACCCATGGCCGTGGCCTGATCTGCCTGCCGATGACGGCAGAACGGGTCGAAGCACTTGGGCTGCCGATGATGGCGGTGAACAACTCATCCCGGCACGAAACCGCATTCACCGTGTCCATCGAGGCGCGCGAAGGGGTCAGCACCGGGATCTCTGCCGCCGACCGTGCGCTAACCGTGGCGACTGCGATCAACGAGCAAAACACGATGGCTCATATCGCAACGCCCGGCCACGTCTTCCCCTTGCGCGCCAAGCGGGGTGGGGTGCTAGTGCGTGCCGGTCATACCGAGGCTGCCGTTGATATCTCACGTCTGGCCGGCCTGAACCCCTCGGGCGTGATCTGCGAGATCATGAAACCCGACGGCACCATGGCGCGTCTGCCCGATCTGGTTGAATTTGCGCGAGAGCACAACATGAAGATCGGCACGATCAGTGACCTGATCGCGTACCGGTCGCGCAACGACAATCTGGTGGTTGAAACCTCGCGTCAGATGGTGACGTCAGAATATGGCGGCGAGTGGGAGATGCGGCTGTTCACCGATCAGACCCATGGCATCGAACATGTGGTCATGATCAAGGGCGATATCACCACACCCGAACCGGTGTTGACCCGCACCCATGCTCTGCACGAGGCCCCCGATATTCTGGGTCTTGGTCCGAAATCCTCGCGCGAACTGCCGCGTGCCATGGAAAAGATTGCTGAAGAAGGACGGGGCGTGGTCTGCCTGTTCCGTCAACCGCGCAACTCGCTATATGCGACGGGTGACGAGGGACCGCGCACCATTAAACAAACCGGTCTGGGGGCCCAGATCCTGTCCAAGATGGGAATTCAGGAACTGGTTCTGCTGACCGACTCGCCAGAAACCGTATATCTGGGGCTTGACGCGTTTGGCCTGTCCATCGTCGGTACCCGTTCGATTTTGAAGGAAGACTGATCATGGCTGCTCAAGACGAACATGGCGTTCTGCCGACACCGAAATTTGACAAGCCGGTCAAGCTGCTGATCGTGGCGGCGCCGTTTTATCGTGCGATTGCCGATAACCTGATCACGGGCGCGAAGGCCGAAATCGAAGCCGCGGGTGGAACCTGCGAAGTGGTCGAGGTGCCCGGCGCGCTGGAAATCCCGACCGCCATCGCAATGGCCGACCGTCAATGCAACTTTGACGGTTACGTCGCGCTGGGTTGCGTCATTCGCGGCGAGACTACGCATTACGAAACTGTTTGCAACGACTCCAGCCGGGCCATCCAGTTGATGGGCCTACAGGGCCTGTGCATCGGCAATGGCATTCTGACTGTGGAAAACGACGCGCAGGCCGAAGTCCGCGCGAACCCGAAAAAGATGAATAAAGGGGGTGGGGCTGCTGCTGCGGCCTTGCATCTGATCGCGCTCAGCCGTAAGTGGGGCTCTTCCAAAAAGGGCGTTGGTTTCAAACCGCCGTCCGAGTCCATCCTCGTGGCGGGCGACAGCAACGGACCCTCGACAGCATGACCAAGACAGACGCGCCGAAACCGGCCAACCAGAAACGCCTGATGAAATCCGCCGCCCGGCTTTATGCCGTGCAGGCGCTGTTCCAGATGGAACAGTCCGGGCAAACGACCGAAGCTGTCGTGAATGAGTTTCTGGATCACCGTTTTGGCGCTGTCTATGAGGGTGAGGAAATGTTGGACGGTGATATCAGCGTCTTCCGCTCGTTGGTCGATAATGCGGTGAACTATCAGGCGGCCATCGACCAGATGACGGACCGTGCGCTGGTCGCCAAATGGCCGATCGCTCGGATTGACCCGACCTTGCGGGCGCTGTTCCGTGCGGCTGGGGCAGAGCTGACCCAAAGCGACACGCCGCCAAAGGTTGTCATCACTGAATTTGTTGACGTTGCGCGTGCGTTTTTCCCGGAAGGCAAAGAGCCGAAATTCGTCAATGCTGTGCTGGATCATATGGCCCGCGAGGCACAGCCCGAGGCATTCTGACGCCTTTACGAGAACCAGATATGCGCTAACTTGAATGTCATAGCGCAAAGAGGTTCGCCATGCCCAAACTGATCCGCCTTTATATCACGCAAGTTGCCTGGGGCTTTGTCATTTCGGCTGTGTTTGTCGGCGTCCTGTTGGCGCTGAATGTCGCAAACCTGCGCCATCTGATAACCAGTTCGGAAATCGGTCTTATCGCTTTGGTGATGATCTGGTTCATGAACGGCATTGTCTTTGCCGGTGTCCAGTTCGCCTACAAGATCATGAGCATGGCAGAAAAGCCGCAAGGCCCGCGCCGGGGAACACCGGTTTTAGATGATTTGAAACCAGTTGCGATCAAGCAAGAGGCGAGTGTTTCACGCTAATTTTGATGCCAGGCTTAATCACACCAAGCCTCTTATGGGTTCTCTGGCATAACGTGAGATGGTTGCGCCGACATTGACTGTTGCAGCTTCAAAGCAGATGCAGCCGCTGTCACGTTTGTATGCGGTTGATTTCAGCCTATCGCGGATATTCAGAATGGCGTATCTGGGGCCTTGGTCTGAACATATTCCTTCAATATAGCGCTTTGAATAACCTGCTAATAGGAAGGGACTTTGATCATCTTGTCCATGCGACTAGTTTGACAACATGGCCTCCGTACCACAATTAACCGACTGGATGATTACCGAAGGACGCCGCTCAGGCGACCCCGTGAAAGTAGTTTCTCATTTCTGCTCGTCATTAGTTGACGAAGGCGTTCCACTCTGGCGAGTCAATATTGGTCAGCGGTTCGCCAATCCGTTACTTATTGCATGGGGGATAGTCTGGACCCCTGACCGGACCGACAGCTACGACGTAACTCATGAAACGATGTCGACAGACGGGTATGTTGGCAGCTCATTTGAGTACATTCTGGAGCACAGAAAGCCACTTCATAAAAGTCTGCGACAACTTGATCCAAGGACCGAGCATTCATCGTATCTTGAATTCGCTGAGTCGGGTGGCACAGACTACTATGCCACCCTTATGTATTATGGTGATGGATCTCTGCACGGCTGTACATTTGTTACACAGGACCCAGACGGTTTTTCACCGCAACATCTGGAATTGATTGAGGAAGCTCTGCCTGCTCTATCGTCCGCCTTGGAACCCGTCACAATGCGCAAGTCAGCCAAGGGGCTGCTGCGAACATATCTTGGTGATGGGCCCTCTGATGCGGTTTGGAATGGGCGGATCAAGCGGGGCGAACGAACGACAGTTGATGCAGTTGTCATGTTTTCTGATTTGCGAGGTTTCACGGCTCTTTCGGAAGCCGCTCCCGAGGTGGATGTTTTTGACGCGCTGAGCGGTTACTTTGATCTGGTTGTGCAATCCGTAGAAGAGAACGGCGGCGATGTTCTCAAGTTTATGGGTGACGGTATTCTCTCGATCTTCACCATCGCAACTCAGGTTGACCACGCCGACCGATGCCGAAAGGCTGCGCAAGCCGCACAAAGTGTATTGGCCGGTTTGACGACGCTCAACAGTCGCCGCGTTGAGGCTAATAAGTCGTCTTTGGATGTAGGAATCGGGATCAATGTTGGGCAAGTCAGCTATGGCAATATCGGCAGTCCGGGAAGGCTTGATTTCACGGTTCTCGGGGGCGCAGTGAACGTTGCCAGTCGCATAGAAGGTCTAACCAAGTCTATCGGTCACAGAGTGCTGGTAACATCAGCGATTGCTGGGACCTCACCTGATCTGTTTTTGCCTTGTGGGGTTCACGAAGTTCGTGGCCTTGCTAATCCAATCGAATTGTTTTCTCTCATCGAAGGATAGCCTTGAACCAGTTTGCATGAATATTCTTGGGGCCAGGGAATGGGTGCTATGTTTCAACAGGAAGGCTGGTACACTAAGTCAGCATTGCTTTTGGAAGAATTGGGCTATCAGAGCGGATTAATTTGATCTGCATGACATCCAGGCGTGTAAAGACCGACGTTGGTGGTGCTCTGAGCCAATTCAGCAATGTGGCGGGACCACCAAACAACCGTGTGGTTTGATTCCCGAGGACCTGTATATACAGGTGGGCGCCAGGTAATCAGGCCAGGACCTGAACAGAGCCAGCCCCCTCGGAATTGCTTAAGGCCACCAGAATGCTACCTGTCACAAGAAGGGCAGAACCCGCCACGCGCTTAAGTAGGGCGTCTGACGGGTTCGCACAAGGGGTCAGGCATCAACAGTTTCATGCAATGCCGTGCGCATCTTGCCAAAGTGCTCGTCCCAACCCTTGTCCAGTGCCAGGATCAGGCCAAAGGCATCGGCCCCCTGCGGCAGGCCTTCATGCCGCAGGTCAAGGCGCGTCCCGCCTGCGACGGGTTCCAGGGTCCATTTGACGACGCTCACCGCGTCGCCCATCGGTTTTACGGTGAACGTGTATTCCAGATACTTGGGAGGGTTGGCAACGCGAACCTCACCCCAGATCAACAGGTCGCCGCTTGTTGTGCCAAACATCTCCAGCTTTTGACCCGCGGTCAGAGGATGTTTCGGTTTGTGGAACCATTCCGCCAGGCGATCCGGGTCTGTAAGATAAGCCCAAACCGTTTCCGGCTCGGCCCTCAGAAAGATCGATTTCTTCAGAACTGCATCGGTCATTTCGATTTCCTTTCAACAGCTTCCTTGAGAGAGTTGAGGCGATCGTCCCAGAACTGGTCAAAATATCTGAGCCAGTCCAGAACGGGGGCCATGCCTTGTGGTTCAAGTCGGTTAATGCGTTCGCGGCCACGGGTTTCAACGGTGATCAAGCCGCCGTCGGATAGCACGGTCAGATGCTTTTTGACCGCGGCCCGGGTCATGTCGAACCGGTCTGTCAACTGCCCGATGGTCATGTCCTGAGACGAAAGCAATTGTACAATGTCCCTACGTGTGGGATCGGCCAGCGCACGGAACGCGTTTTGAGTTCGGTTATCCATAAGCAACCCCAGAACAGATACCATTTGGTATCATATTAATGCGATACCAAATGGTACCATGTCAAGCGCGATGCAGTACTTTACTTTTGTTCACCAATTGTTCACATTTGGGGTATGTTGTTAGATTTGCAGCCCGGACAGAAGCTCGCGCGTGGCGTCGCACGCCACCTTGCCGCGCATGGTTTTGTTTCTGTTGAAGAATTCGTTCCGGCACGTGGTTTGCGTGTCGATGTGATGGGGCTGGGTCCCAAAGGTGAGATTTGGGTGATCGAATGCAAATCCAGCCGTGCCGATTATCAATCGGATGCCAAATGGCAGGGCTATTTGGAATGGTGTGATCGATTCTTCTGGGCCGTGGATACCGAGTTTCCGACCGATCTGTTACCTGATGAAACGGGCTTGATCATTGCTGACGCCTATGATGCCGAGATCGTGCGCATGGCGCCCGAGGACAAGCTTGCCCCGGCGCGGCGCAAGAAGATGATCCAGAAATTTGCAACAGATGCAGCACGCCGTCTGCATGCGCTGCGCGATCCGCGCTTGTAAAAGCTCAGCCTTTGACGGCGAGGGCGGCCTGTATCGCGGCGCGGATCTCATCGGCGATTTCTTCGGCTTCCTCGGGGTCGAAATCCATCGGAATCTCGATGCCGTCGGCTTCGATGAACAAGCGTACCATCCCCTGATCGGTCGGACCGATTTGCAGGTTGGCCTGAATATCGCGTTCGGTATTGATGCCCATCTATGCCTCCGAGACTGAGCATTCGTGCTAGCGCGCACGGGGTTGAGAATCAAGTCACCTTTGCGGTCAGATAAGACATGGAAAATGTGGTTCTCAGAACGTTTCGCCCCGATGATGCCGCGTGGCTGGTTGGACAGCACGGGTTACTCTATGCGCGCGACGAAGGATTTGATGACAGCTTTGCCCCATTGGTTGCGCGCATCCTTGAGGAGTTCATTGCCGACAATGACCCGTCCTTTGAAAAAGGCTGGATTGCTGAACGGGCTGGGCAAAGACTGGGTAGCATTTTCTGCGTGCGTGTTGACCAGACAACCGCCAAACTGCGCCTCTTCCTGCTTGTCCCCGAGGCGCGCGGACTTGGGTTGGGAAAACGGCTGTTACAGGCCTGTACAGACTTCGCACGCGAGGCTGGATATCGGGAAATGGTTTTGTGGACCCATGAAAGTCATACGGCTGCCTGCGCGCTTTACGGGGCGTTTGGCTGGGAACTGATCGACAGCAAACCGGTGCATTCCTTTGGCGTCGATCTTGTCGAACAAAGCTGGAGAATTCGGCTTTAATCCTCTTGCATTCCCCCGGCGCGTTCGGTACATCGCCCCTCACAAAGTGCCGCCTTAGCTCAGTTGGTTAGAGCGCTGGATTGTGGATCCAGAGGTCCCCTGTTCAAGCCAGGGAGGCGGTACCATTCCCCCCAAATCGACTGTCCGTGTTCGCATCACCAAGCGTATTACAAGGGTAGTGTAGGCTTGAATGCCGGAATTTACGGCGCGCTGTCCTTTAGCGCGCCAGGTTCAGTTTGAACCGCATTTTTGCCCGTTTGGCGGTGGGCAGGTGGCGGTTCAGGCGTTTGTTGATCAGGCCAAATCCCCCGACAATCACCAATGTCAGCAGGATGAAATAGAACGCCAGAATTGGATAGGGGATGAAGGGGTTGAACGTTTTGTCCGCGAAATAACTTGCGTAATAGAGCGCGTCGCCACGTTGTTGCCAGGCCGGAAAGGCCGAGAAGAAGACCAGCGTGGTGGCATGGAACAGAAAGATGGCTTCGTTCGTATAGGCCGGCCAGGCCAGACGCAGCATGGTGGGCCAGACGATCCGCCGAAACCGCGACCAGCCGGACATGCCATAGGCATCTGCCGCTTCGATATCTCCCTTGGGGATCGAGCGCAGGGCACCGTAAAAAATCTCACCCGAATAGGCTGCGGTGTTCAGGAACAGCACGATCAGCGCCCCCAGCCAGGCCGAGGTGAAGGCGTCGAACATCGGATATGTTTTCTTCAGCGACAGGAAGAAGAAATAAGCAAAGAAGAACTGGATAAAGAGAGGCGAGCCCCGGAACAGAAAGATGAACCATTCGGCAGGTTTGCGCAGCCATTTGTTGGTCGAGGCTTTGCCGACGGCCAGCGCGGTGGCCAGAAAGAACCCGGTCGCCAGCGCCATGACGCCGAAATAGATGTTCCAGATCATGCCCGAGCCGATCAGGGTGAACTGTTCGCACAGGGTGAAATCGGTCTTGGGCAGCAGGCGTTCGCCAAAGCCAAGCGACCGCAGGCCGTAATCCTGAATGGTCTGGATGCAGCTCATGATCGGGCTCCTTGGAAAGGAGATTGCGGGCGCGAGAGAGATTGCTGTGCAATCGCGTGCGGCACCCGGTTGCGGTCTTGAACGCGGATCATCATGCCGTGGTCTCCTTGCGCAGAAGCTCTCCGCCGGAAGTGGCCTGTCCGTGGGACAATCGCCGCATCAGTTTTTCAAGCCCAAGTTCCGAGAAACGGGTCATGCCAAGGTAAAAGATCAGCAGGAACAGGAAATACCACATGCGCCAGTCGCCATGCGGGTATTGCGTGAATTTCGAGGTTTTGGTGCCGCCCAGTTCGCGCGCCCAATACACGATATCTTCGACGCCCAGCAGGAAGAGCAGGGGTGTCGCCTTGATCAGCACCATCCACAGATTGGACAGGCCGGGCAGCGCGTAAACCCACATCTGAGGTACGAGGATTTTCCAGAAGGTCTGGCGGCGATTCATGCCATAAGCTTCGGCCGTTTCCAGTTGCGCATGTGGTACGGCGCGCATTCCGCCGAACAGGACATTGGCCGCGAAAGCACCAAAAACGATAGAGAAGGTGATGACCGCAAGGAAAAACCCATAGGTTTCATGCACCCATTCAGGCGCGGTTCCGAGCGGCAGCTTGGCGGCCTGACAAACGAGGAAGTCATTGCCCTGGCGGATTGGGTCGGTCCAGTCCGGGCACAATATCTTATGCCGCGTCCACTCAAACGCCTGATCCAACGCTATGACGAAGAACAGGAAAAACGCAATGTCGGGCACGCCGCGCACAATCGCGATATACCCTTTGCCCAGCCAGCTGAGCGGGGGGAAATGCGAGCGCGCCGCCATGGCACCTGCAAACCCGAAGCCAAGAGCGACGGGCGCGGTCACAGCCAGCAAGGCCAAAACCTTGATGAAAGACAGGTAGAACGACCAGTGGACGCCATTGGTCAGGTAGCATGAAAACCAGCGGAACGTGCCCAGCGTGTCAGGATCAGCGCAGTACGAGAACATATGGCGTCTTTCCAACGTCTGTTCCGGCTAGGCCGGAAGCGGCCCGGCGCCAAAGCACCGGACCGGGATTGGTCAGGTCTTAGTTGGTGACGACCGAACCGTCAGAACCGTATGTGGCGGTGCCTTCACCGAACCACTTGATCAGCATCTCGTTCAGCGTGCCGTCAGCTTTCATCGAAGTGATGGCTTCGTCGAACTTGCCGCGCAGTTCACCGTCGCTTTCACGCAGGCCCATGCCGACGCCGCCGCCCAGCGGAACCGGATCGCCGATAAAGACCAGCTCACCGCCCGATTCCTCGACCAACGGCACCAGATAGTCGCGGTCGGCCAGAACGGCATCGGCTTCGCCGTTACGGACGGCTGCAATGGTTTCTTCCGGGGTCGCGAATTCAACCAGGGTTGCACCGGATTCGGCAACGTGGCCTGCCTGGATCGTGGCGGTTTGCGCAGCAACGACACCACCGGTTACGTCTGCCGAGTCAGAGGTCGCGACATAGGCCGACGCGGTCGGCGGGTAATAGTCTTGGGTAAAGTCGATGACCTCATCACGTTCGGCAGTGATCGACATACCGGCGATGATGGTGTCGTAGTTGCCCGAGACCAGGTTCGGAATGATCGAATCCCAGTCGTTCTTGACCCATTCACACTCCAGGTTAGCGCGTTTGCACAGCTCGTCGCCGACTTCACGCTCGAACCCGTCGATTTCACCTGCATCGTTGATGAAGTTGTACGGAGGGTAGGCGCCCTCGGTGCCCATGCGGACCGTGTCGGCCATCGCGATACCAGCAGTCAGCGCCAGGGCTGCAGTGGACAGAATCAGGTTTTTCATTGGTTACTCCCCAGTTTTGGTTCTGTTCTTGAAGTTAAGCCGCTTGAGTAGCGGAGAGAAAGCCCCGAAGCCGTTCGGATTCGGGTGACGTAAAGATATCTTCGGGCAAACCTTCTTCCTCGATCAGGCCCTGATGAAGAAATACCACGTGGCTCGAGATATCTGCCGCCATTTTCATGTCATGGGTCACGATGATCATGGTGCGCCCTTCTGCGGCCAGATCCTTGATCACCTTGATCACTTCCTGTTCCAGTTCGGGATCCAGCGCCGAGGTCGGTTCGTCGAACAACAGCGCCTGCGGTTCCATGCACAGCCCCCGCGCGATCGCGGCACGCTGTTGCTGACCGCCGGACAATTGCGCCGGATAGGCGTCGCATTTGTCGCCAATCCCAACTTTCTCAAGGTATTTGCGCGCGCTGTCTTCCACTTCGGCCTTGTCGCGGCCCAGAACGGTCACGGGGGCTTCCATCACATTTTGCAGGATGGTCATATGCGCCCACAGATTGAACTGCTGAAACACCATCGACAGGTTGGTGCGGATGCGCAGAACCTGCTTGGGGTCCGCGGGGCGACGCCCATGGCTATCGCCCGACCATTTGACAGGCTCGCCTTTGAACAGGATTTCACCCTGCTGGCTGTCTTCCAGCAGATTGCAGCAGCGCAGCAAAGTTGATTTTCCTGACCCCGATGACCCGATCAGCGAGACCACGTCGCCGCCATGTGCTGTGATATCCACCCCCTTCAACACTTCCAGATTGCCGAAGCTTTTGTGAAGGTTTTTGATTTCGATGACGGGAGCGATTTCTGTCACGGGCAGTCCAGTAGTTTGTGGTGTTGGTGCGGTAATAGGGCCGAAAAATTTGCTCAATGCAATGCGCAATTCGCAAATTCAGGGTCGGAAACAGCCAAAATGACCAAATGCACCGGACAATTTGGTCATCAGATTATCCGCTGTGCGCATGGCGGTGGCGGGGTCGGTACGGACAGGTACTCCTCCGCCGGGATGTCGATCAGCCCCTGAATATGCAGCGTTTTGCGGTCGTGTTCGGCAAGGCCGACTATTGCGGTTCGAACTGCGTCTGCGACCAGATCCGCGTTTTGGTCGGGTCCAGTAATATAGGGCAGGGTTGGTGTAGGAGAGGTTTTTGCCAATTCGCGCAGGCTTTTGCCCAGATCGGTATGTTCCTGCAACATCATCCAGGTCAATGCATCCAGCGCGGCGAAATCTGCCTTCCCGTCCGAGACCGCCTGCGCTGACAGCGCGTGACCGCCTGTTTCCAACAACGACGCAGGATTCAGGTTCTCTCGGGATAGATGCGTGATCGGTGCTGCCCAGCCGGATTGAGACAGCGCTTCGTTATACGCGAAGATACCGTCAGTCATGCCCGCCAGCGTGCGGTTGTCGTCGCGCCGCGCCACAAAGACCGAGCAATAATGCCCGGCAGGACAACCGGGCAGGCCGTAATCCGGGGTGCCCACCAGTTGAACCCGACCATGCAAGCGTGTGCGATAGGGCATTCCACAGGTCTGCGCCAGCACCAGTTCGGGATCCAGCCAGACCTGCCAAACATCGGTGTCTCGGGTCAGCTGTTCTGGCCCGCATCCCAAATGCGCACGAATCAACCCCCAGAACCGATCATTGGCGGCCTGAACCTCGGGCATGTCATACATGCCAAGCATGGCGATCAAGATTTAGCGGCCTTTTGCCGGGCCAAAGCCGAATCCACGTCGCTGACCCCTAGTAAGCTGACAACCAGACGCAGCAGCGAGTCCTCCTCACCCGTACGGTGGCCATCAGCCAGCGCCACCGACCACAGCGCCTGAACCACCGCCAGCCGGTTTTCATAAGCGACAGCTTCTTTGATGGCACGGGTAAAACGGACCGTGTCGGGGGCCTCGGCCTCAAGATCTTCGGCACGGGCGCGCAAAGCCGCGCTTTCGAACGGGGACAAACCGTATCGTTCAGCCGAGATGCGGTCGATGCGCGCCATCTCAGAATCAGAATAATCGTTGTCAGATCGTGCCAGACGCACCAGCAGGGCCGTCAGGGCCAGGCGGGCATCATCTTCGACAAGCGGGTCGGGCTTGGGCTGTGTGAGCCTGGAAAGAAAGTCGCTGAACATGGGTAAGATATAGCGGGCGCTTAACTCACATCCAAGCGGCTTTGGACGCGCTCGCGCGCTGCCTGACTGTCATTATAGCTCAGGCCCATGGCAATGCGGGCTTCTTCGACGATCTTTATCTCGCCCTCGTCCGAACTGCCATCTGCCAGAACGATTTCCCACAACGCGTCAAGGGCTGCCAGCCGCTCTTTCAGGTCCGTGGTTTCCCGGATCAGTTTGCCAAACGTATCAGTTTCCGGTGCCGCAGCATGGAGCTTTTCGCAGGTGGCCCGAACCTTGGCCGCCTCAATCGCGTTATGCTGGTAAAGACGGGCCAGTATCTTGTCGATCAGACTGATCTCTTCCAGCTTATAATCGCGATCTGCCTGCGCGACGCGCACCATCAGAGCACCCAGAGCAAGTTCTGCATCCGGGTCCGGCAATTGTTCATGATGAGGCGGTCTGAGCGCCTTAAAGAACCTTTTCAACATAACAAACACCTAGACGACAGGTCGTGATCGGCCAAGCACGAAATGCCGGTCTTGCTATAGTATTGCGTGTGTCCCGCGCTGAACCAGAGCTGCGCGGCACCGGGTACACACCGGCCAACAATCAATCATTGCCCAATATCCATGAGTTTCAATTTGTCCTTAAGAAACAAAGGCCTGCGTTTACCATGTCAGCGCCTCTTTGGCTGCGTTCTGCAACCAGGCCAGCATTTGGCGATAGGGGACCGGGCCGTAGCTGATCCGCGCAACCCCGAGCTTTGCCAGAATGGGCGTATCCGGCGTGCCGGGCAGGGCGATGATATTGACCGGTAAGGTCGTGGATTCGCAAAGCCGGGCGATCAAGGCTTGGTTCTTTAGCCCGGGTGCGAAGAATCCGCTGGCACCTGCATCAGCATAGGCATTGGCACGGGCAATGGCCTCATCCAGCATCGTGTCGTCATGGGTGTCCGCAGCGGCCTTCAGGAAGATATCTGTGCGCGCATTGACATAGGCGGGAATAGCCGCGCGCGCGCAAGCGCCGCATACCGCTTCAACACGTTTGGCCTGAGTGGCGATATCGTAGAGACCGTCACCACTAATGATCTGGTCCTCAAAGTTGAAACCGACCACTCCGCAATCAAGCGCGCGCCGAACGTTTAGTGCGATCCCTTGCGGGTCTTCGGCATAAGCCCCCTCGAAATCCAGTGTTACCGGCAGATCAACAGCCGCAACGATGCGGCGTGCATTGTCCAACGCGGCCTCAAGTGGAATGTTCTGCCCGTCGCCATAACCTTGCGCTATGGCAACAGGGGCACTGCCGGTCGCGATGGCCTGGGCACCGGCGTCCCGAACAGCCCCAGCGCTGCCAGCGTCCCAGATATTAAACAGAATGACAGGATCGCCCTTCTTGTGAAGGCTGGTAAAGGTCACGGCTTTCTGGGACTGGCTGGTCATCGGAACTCTCCTGTTGTCGCGAATCCTACAGCTAACGCTGCGACAATGACCCGGCCAGAGTTTTTGCGACCAGCCAGGTCATTTTGAGGTGACGGCACAGGCACAGATTGCGTCAGTTGCGCACAGCACCTGTGACTTGCATCGGTTTGAAACCAAGGTCTCAGGCTTCGCCCACGGCGCCAGAGACGAATTTTGCGCTAAACGCAGATTCGCCCAGACGTTGCAGAAGACTCAGCTGTGTCTCCAGCCAGGCTTTGTGACCTTCTTCTTCCATCAGGATGCGTTCGAAAAGTGTACGCGAACCAACATCACCGGCCTCAGCCGCCTGTTGCGCTGCATTGGTGTAGAAGTCGACGGCCTCACTCTCGTCTTTGAGATCAGAGGCGAACATCTCCTCTAGTGTGCCTGCTGCGGCCGGGCTTTTCTGAAACGCAAGCTCGGGGGTTCCACCCAGAAACAGGATACGTTCGATAAAGGCGTCAGAATGCACCAGTTCTTCCTGCATCTCGCCCCGCATTTTCTCGGCCAGAATATCAAGGCCCCAGTCGTCCAGTACGTGCGCGTGCAACTGGTATTGGTGCGCGGCAGTAAGCTCCATATGAAGCGCTTGCTGAAGGTTGGTGATCGTTGTTGCGTTGCTCATCGGAAATCTCCTGAAACCGTGAAATGCAAAAGCAGAAAACCTGCCTCTCCACACAGTTAAGAGGTCAGCCCCCACGAAACAACGTGGGGTGACAGTCCGACACAGTCAGAGATTAGACCAGCCGCGAAGTGTCTTTCGCGGCCCGCACAAATTCGCGAAACAGCGGATGCGGGTCAAACGGCTTGGACTTCAGTTCCGGGTGGTACTGAACGCCGATGAACCACGGATGATCCGCCCATTCCACGATTTCAGGCAGACGTCCGTCCGGCGACATGCCCGAAAACTTCAGGCCCGCTTTTTCAAGCTTGTCGCGATACTTGATGTCCACCTCATAGCGGTGGCGGTGTCGTTCCTCGATCTGCGTGCCGCCATAAACCTCGGCCACTTTGGATCCATCCGCCAATACTGCGTTGTAAGCCCCAAGGCGCATTGTGCCGCCTTTGTCGTCGCCGACCTTGCGCTCGACCTTGTGGTTGCCCTGTACCCACTCCTTGAGGTGATAGACCACCGGTTCAAACCGTTTCTTCCCGGCCTCATGGTCGAATTCCTCGGACCCGGCTTCGGCGATTCCCGCAGCGTTCCGCGCAGCCTCGATCACCGCCATCTGCATGCCGAGACAAATGCCCAGATAGGGAACCTTGTGCTCGCGCGCATATTGCGCCGCCTTGATCTTGCCTTCGGTGCCACGCTCGCCAAACCCACCGGGGACGAGGATGGCGTGGAAGCCTTCCAGATACGGGGCCGCGTCTTCGGTATCGAAAACCTCGGCATCCACCCACTCGATCTTGACCTTCACGCGGTTGGCCATACCGCCATGGGTCAGCGCCTCGGCAATCGACTTATAGGCGTCTTCAAGCTGCGTATATTTGCCGACAATGGCCACTTTCACTTCGCCTTCGGCGTTGTGGATGCGGTCGCTCACATCTTCCCATTTGGCCAGATCGGGCTTGGGGGCGGGGCTGATCTGGAAGGCATCAAGAACGGCCTGATCCAGCCCCTCGCGGTGATAGGCCAGCGGGGCGTCGTAGATGGTCGACAGGTCCTGTGCCGCGATCACGCTGTCTGGACGCACGTTGCAGAACAGGGCCAGCTTTTCCCGTTCCTTGGTCGGGATCGGCCCTTCAGACCGGCAGACCAGAATATCGGGTGCCAGACCGATCGAGCGCAGTTCTTTCACCGAGTGCTGGGTCGGCTTGGTCTTCAACTCACCCGACGCTTTGATGTAGGGCAGCAACGTCAAATGCATAAAGATACACTGGCCGCGTGGTTTGTCCTGACTGAACTGTCGGATGGCTTCAAAGAAGGGCAGGCCTTCGATGTCACCCACAGTACCGCCAATCTCACACAGCATGAAATCAACCTCATCCTCGCCGATGGCGATGAAATCCTTGATCTCGTTGGTGACGTGCGGGATCACTTGAATGGTCTTGCCGAGGTAATCGCCGCGGCGCTCTTTCTCCAGAACATTGGAATAAATCCGGCCCGAGCTGACCGAGTCGGTCTTGCGTGCCGCGACACCGGTGAACCGTTCGTAATGGCCAAGGTCCAGATCGGTCTCGGCGCCATCATCAGTGACAAATACTTCGCCATGCTCAAAGGGCGACATCGTGCCGGGATCGACGTTCAGATAGGGGTCCAGCTTGCGTAGACGCACCGAATAACCGCGGGCCTGCAACAAAGCGCCCAAAGCTGCCGAAGCCAGCCCTTTGCCCAAGGACGAAACCACACCACCGGTGATGAAAATAAAACGTGCCATAGTTTTTCGGCTGCTCCCGTGAGACGTCAAAATCAGCTGCCCGGCGGCTCCGAAAAACCGCTGCATCACGGGACTTCACGTATAAAGGATTCGCGCCAAAAGCGCAAGAGAACCGCAAGATGCTGTTGCAGTCCTCTCTCAGGTTTCTAGGTTTTGTGGATCAATCCGCCTGCGGGATCAGCGGCGCGTTGTCGTCCTGTGCCGGCGGCAGAAGATCATCAACCGACGGAATAGCCGGTGCGCTTTCCTCGGTCGAAGCCGGTGCCGGAACGCCCAGACGGTCGATTACCGAGCTGCCCGAAGATTTCTGAGCCGCAAGAATGGTCAGCGTGATCGAGGTGACGATGAAACACGCTGCAAGTATCCAGGTCAGCTTGCCCAAAGCCGTCGCTGCCGCGCGACCGGTCATCGCACCACCGCCACCGCCCATGCCAAGGCCACCGCCTTCAGACCGCTGCATCAGGACAACGGCGATCAGGCCCAGAGCCAGAAGAAGATGGATGATGAGAACGACGTTTTCCATGGTGGTCCTGTACAGCGTGGCGTGTATCGCGTGGTACTTATGCAAGTTTGCCAGCGGGGGCAAGTCAGGAGTTGGCATCAACTTCCTTGATGTATCCCATCACGTCAAAGGGACTGGACAGTGCGTTGAGTTGTGACGCAGGCTGCGGCCATGCCACATGACGATCACGACCACCCGCATGCCCTGTTGCCACCCGAACCCGCATTGCGCGTCAAAGCGCTTGAGACGATTCTGACTCGCAAAGGGCTGATCGATCCGGCGGCTCTGGATGAGATCATCGACACCTATCAGAACAGGATCGGGCCGCAAAACGGTGCGCGCGTCGTTGCCAAAGCCTGGAGCGACCCTGCCTTCAAAGCCGCCCTGCTTGAAGACGCCACTCCGGTCGTAGCCGACCTTGGCTACTATGGCCGCCAGGGCGAACATATGGTGGTTGTCGAGAACACACCGGATCGGCACAACATGGTCGTCTGCACCCTGTGCAGCTGTTACCCTTGGCCACTGCTGGGTATCCCGCCCGGATGGTACAAGTCCGACGCCTACCGAGCCCGCGCAGTGCGAGAACCGCGCAAGGTGCTGGCCGAGTTCGGCGTCACCTTGCCCCAAGACACCTCTGTACGGGTTTGGGATTCGACGGCCGAAATTCGCTACCTTGTCTTGCCCATGCGCCCTGAAGGCACAGACGGGATGAACGAAGATGAACTAACCGCGCTTGTGACGCGCGACAGCATGATCGGCACGGGCCTTCCGAGGGTGCCCGCATGACCCGCGTTCACGATATGGGAGGCCGTTTCGGTGATGGTCCGATACGTCCAGAGGCAGAGGATGCGCCGGTCTTTGCCGAAGACTGGCACGCCCGCGCTCTTGCGGTCACACTTGCATCTGGGTTTCTGGGGCAGTGGAACATCGACGTTTCACGCCACGCGCGCGAACGCCTGTCCCCGAAGGACTACACCCGGTTTTCGTATTATGAGAAATGGATATCCGGTCTGGCCGATCTGCTTGTCGAAAAGGGTGTTCTGACATTGGAAGATCTGCGTGGCGTGCGTGGCGACAAACCGCACCCCTTGGCAGACAGAGCGCTCAAGGCGGAAGCGGTGTCCGCAGCGCTGGCCAAAGGCGGGCCTGCGGACAGGCCTTCCAATGTCGCGGCGCTGTATTCTGTGGGGCAAGAGGTTGTCACGGTCCAACCGGCGGCAAATCGCCTCGTGGATGGAGGTCACACGCGCCTGCCTGTCTATGCATCCGGTGCCAGGGGCCGAATCCTGCGCCTGCACGGAACCCATGTTCTGCCCGATTCCAATGCGCATGGGTTGGGTGAGGCGCCAGAGCCGATTTATGCAGTGGCTTTTGCGGCATCAGAACTCTGGGCCGCCCCCGAACATCCCGCTGACCAGGTGGTTCTGGACCTCTGGCAAAGCTACCTGCAACCGGCATGAACGACTGTATCACATACGGAGCCCCCGAGCCGGTTTTTGCTGAGCCCTGGCACGCTCAGGTCTTTGCCGTCACAGTCGCGCTGAACGAGGCCGGGCGGTTCGAATGGGCGGATTGGGCGGCGCGTTTTTCAGCGACATTGAAACGCAACGGGCTTGCCCGGGAACTGGATGGCGGTGACGATTACTTCCACGCATGGCTGGAAACGCTTGAAGCATTGCTGGCCGAACAGGGCGCTGCCATGCCGAAAGA
Source organism: Ruegeria sp. O4 (assembly GCF_056535125.1). NCBI lineage: Bacteria > Pseudomonadati > Pseudomonadota > Alphaproteobacteria > Rhodobacterales > Roseobacteraceae > Ruegeria > Ruegeria sp. O4. Next base: position 112,681 of record NZ_JBQERO010000005.1, read on the forward strand.
TGTGCAGGATCTGCGTAAGGCCTGGGAAGAGGCTTACCTGACCACTCCGCACGGACAACCTGTCCACTTGCGATGACAGGGTAGGGGGGCTCTGCCCCCGCCGCCCGTTCCGGGCGCCTCCCCCGGGATATTTGTAGCCAGATGAAGCAGGGGATCCGCTCTTCGTCTGGCTACAAATATCCCCGCCGGAGGCATCGCGCGCCTGCGCGATTTTCCTCTGCGGCGAAATATCGGTTTCCCTGCCGTTTTTGCCCCGCTATATGAGCCGGGTTTGATCACTCAGCACGAAAAGGACCGGATATGGCCAACGTGGTTGTTGTCGGCGCTCAATGGGGCGACGAAGGAAAAGGCAAGATTGTCGACTGGCTCAGCGAAAGGGCGGACGTAATCGCGCGTTTTCAGGGCGGTCACAATGCCGGTCATACGTTGGTGATAGACGGCGAGGTCTATAAGCTGCACGCGCTTCCTTCGGGTGTGGTACGCGGCGGCAAGTTGAGCGTTATTGGCAATGGGGTGGTTCTGGACCCCTGGCATCTGGTCAATGAGATCGCTACCATCCGGGCGCAGGGTGTTGAGATTACGCCCGACACGCTGATGATTGCCGAAAACACGCCGTTGATTCTGCCGATTCACGGCGAGTTGGATCGTGCGCGCGAGGAAGCTGCGAGCAAAGGCACCAAGATCGGAACAACCGGTCGTGGAATTGGCCCGGCCTATGAAGACAAGGTTGGGCGGCGTTCCGTTCGCATTGCCGATCTGGCGGACGAAGCTACGCTGGAGGCCCGCGTGGACCGCGCATTGCAACATCACGATCCGTTGCGCAAGGGGCTGGGTATCGAACCGGTTGACCGCGACGCGCTGATTGCCCAGCTCAAAGAGATCGCGCAACAAATTCTGCCGTTTGCGGCACCTGTCTGGAAAGTGCTGAACGAAAAGCGCAAGGCCGGGAAACGCATCCTGTTTGAAGGGGCGCAGGGCGCTCTGCTGGATATCGATTTTGGCACTTATCCCTTTGTAACGTCGTCGAACGTGATTGCGGGGCAGGCGGCAACCGGCGTTGGAATCGGTCCGGGTTCGATCAATTTCGTGCTTGGCATTGTTAAGGCCTATACCACCCGCGTTGGAGAAGGGCCGTTCCCGACCGAGTTGGAAGACGCAGACGGTCAGCGTCTGGGTGAACGCGGGCACGAATTCGGCACGACAACAGGCCGCAAGCGCCGCTGCGGCTGGTTCGACGCCTGTCTGGTGCGCCAGACCTGCGCCACCAGCGGCGTGAACGGCATTTCGCTGACAAAGCTGGATGTTCTGGACGGGTTTGAGACCCTTAAGATCTGCACCGGGTATGAGCTGGATGGCGAGCGTTTGGATTACCTTCCAACCGCAGCTGATCAGCAAGCCCGCTGTACCCCGATTTATGAAGAAATGCCGGGGTGGAGCGAATCGACCGAAGGCGCGCGCAGCTGGGCCGATTTACCTGCAAATGCGATCAAATATGTACGTCGGGTCGAAGAACTGATCGAATGCCCGGTGGCACTTTTGTCCACCAGCCCGGAGCGGGATGACACCATTCTGGTGACAGACCCCTTTGCCGACTGATGAGCGAAAAACAGAAGACAGGGTTGAGTTACAAGGCACGCCGGCGCTGGTCGCTGGTGATCCTTGTGCTTGGCCTTCCGCTGTACATCATCGCTGTTGTGACGATCGTGAACTTGCTGGGGCGTCCTCCGATCTGGATTGAGTTGCTGGTCTATATCGTGCTGGGCATCCTTTGGGCCCTGCCGTTCAAGTTTGTGTTTCGCGGCGTCGGTAAAGAAGACCCCGATCAGCCCTAGCGCTCGTCAGGTACGTGTAAATGACCGGGCCTGCTGAGCACTGCGCAGGATTACGCGCGGTCCTCGGAGGTATTTTGTCGGCTGTCTGGTATCAGTCGAAACGCTCGGGCTTTGTCATTCAGGGCAGGAGTATGGTCCAACGGCAAAAAGCAAAAAGGCCGGGGGTAAACCCGGCCTCGCTTGTGAACCTTCCAGTGTGATTAGCCAACGGCACGCTCGTCATCGGGGCGAAAACCGATCAGGTTGGACGCCGCGAAACGCCCGCCTCCGGCTTTCTCGATCTTGCCATCGCGCAGCAACTGCCCAAAAGAACGCAGGCTTTCTTCGCGATTGAACTCGTCCTGTTTCAGTGAACGCACCTTGTTCATCAGCTGCGGGCGCGAAAACTGCTCCTGACCTTCGATGAAGGACAGATATGCGGCAGCCGCTTCCAGAAGATCAGGCAGCGATTGCGCACCCTGTTCCTGTGCAAACTGTGCGAAACCGCCTTCTTCCGATCCGGTTGCGTCCTGGTCTGCGGTGACACGACGTGGCGAGACCGGGCTTGCGGATGTTCCGTGTTCATCCACCCGCTGCTCGGCCACCAGCTTGAGCGGCGCCGGAGCTTCCGGTGCCGGACGCATGCTGGTTACCTTGATTTCGGGTCGCCGTGGGCTGACCACGGATGCCAGATCGCCGCGATATTCCCGGTCGGCCGCCTCATCCGAGCGTGCCTGACCGTCGCGGTCGGCTTCGGTGGCTGCGACGGCGGTGCGCAGGTGCGAATAGGTTTCGCGCGCATCGCTGCTGCTGGGGTCATCCATATGCTCACCGGTCTTTGCCATCAGGCGCGACATATCCTGATCGGGATCCGCATCGTCCGCCAGTTTTTGGCTCGAACGGCCGGACAGGTGCTGTTCGATCTCGGAAATTTCGGTCAACAGGTGCATTTCGTCTTCTGCCGTCAAAACACCCTGCGTCAGGTCTTCCTCGACCGGTTCATCGTCGGATTCAATTGCTACGTCTTCTACGTTGAGGATGTTGGGGGCATCCTCTTCGTCGAAATCGTCTTCGGCAACGTCTTCAAGATCAGCGAACAGAGGCTCGGCGGCGGTCTGATCCGCCACCGGCGCGTCTTCGATCTCGTCGATTTGCAAGGGCTGGGGGGTCAGGGGCGCCTGCAGGTCAACGTCTTCTTCGATCTGAGTTTCAGCAACTTCGGGGATCAGCGCATCAGCTGTCTCAGCCGCTTGCGGTTCTTCGGCTTCCTGATCCTGCATCTCGTCAATCGCAGGTGCCGCAGGCACTTCGGTTTCCTGGGCTTCAGGCTCTGTGGGCTCGGCAAAGTCTTCCGCGCTGAGCGCACCGGCCTCAAACGCGGCGGCCACTGCATCTACCGGGGGGGCGGTATTGGCCAACAGCGGTGAGTCTTCGTCTTCGGAATACTCGGCCGCGGGCACATCGGAATGAGAGACGACTGCGCGAATGCGTTGCAGTTTCGCCGTGATGCTGTCAGCGGCCGGGGGTGGGGTGTCCGCGACAGGTTCCGCTTCGGCGAACCCGGTCTGCGCAGGGGCCGGTTGTGGCTGAACGTGAACGGGAGTTTCGGCAACATTGATCGTGGCCGTGTGCGGGGCCGGCTCTTCAGCAGCGACAGGGGTTTCGGTTGTCTGAGTGGCACGCAGCAACAGGCCGGATTCGTTCTGACGGGCTTCGACGCGCTGCGACGCATCGCGCCGGGCGATGCGGGTCAGCATTTCGGCATCAGGTTGCGGGGGTTCCGAGCCGAAGTAACGGTCATCCGCTGCGAGATCGCGGAAATATTCGGCGATGGCTTTCATCGTTTCAAAGGAATCATCGAATCCTTCCAAAGTGCAGGAGAAGGTTCCATATGAAACGGTTAATACCTTGTTATTCTGTACCATCAGACGCACGTCCTTTACAAACTACGAGAGCCCACTTACCCGGAATCGGGAGCACACGAAGGCTCTGAACTTTATGCATGAACCTATCATTTTGTGGTCTTAATGTGTCCAAATCCGGGAAAAATGGCCAATCTTAGGGAAATCGAGCCAATTGTACGCTCTGCCGATCCAATTGGGCTGTTCGGAGGGGGATTTATCGGATCTGGAGACATGAATCTGGTGCTGAATCGCGTCAATTCGGTCGTTGCCGCCGATGGCGGAGCGGACCTTTTGACAGAATCAGGCCGGATTCCCGATGCGGTGATTGGTGACTTCGATTCGCTGAGCAAAGCGACGCAAGCGAAAATTCCCGCGGATCGCCTGTTTGCCATCCGCGAACAGGACAGCACCGATTTCGACAAGGCCCTGCGCAATCTGCACGCTCCGCTGGTTCTTGGGGCCGGGTTTCTTGGCGGGCGACTTGATCACCAACTGGCCGTTCTGAACGTTCTGGTCCGGCGGCAGGATCGGGCCTGCATATTGCTGGGCGAACGTGAACTGGTTTTTCATGCGCCGCCAGAGATCAAGCTGCCGGTTGCACCCGGCGATGTGGTCTCGCTGTTTCCGATGCAGCCCGTGACGGGGCGCAGTACCGGGCTGGAATGGCCGATTGATAATCTGGCCTTTCAGCCGGACGGGCAGGTGGGAACATCCAACCGTGCACTGGCGCCTGTCGAGCTGAACATGGATGGGCCGGGCCTGCTGGTGATGATCCCGCGCGCGGCACTCGATCCGCTTATGCAGGTGTTTCTGTCGGGGCGGACCGGGCGCTGGCCCGCTCGCGCAGAATGACGTACAGGCCTGCGGCAATGGTTATGACGATGCCAACCGCAGCCAATCCATCGGGCAGGTCGCTGAAAATCACCCATCCGATCAGGGTTGCAACCGGGATTTCCAGATATTGCATCGGGGCCAGTGTGGCAGAGGGCGCATAGCGCAGCGACCACGTCATCAGCAGATGCGCGACCGTACCCAACACCCCGATCGCAATCAGCAGCCAGTTCAGATCGCTGGATGGCAGGGTCATCGAGAGCTCCTGAATGTTCATTTGCGTGCCAATCAGAAGGAGCGGTGCCAGAAGGATCGTCGCAAATACGCCGGACACGGCTTGCAACGACACCGGGTCGGTCTCTTTCGCGACTTGCCGGGTGACCAGCATGAACAAGGCAAACACCACGGCAACGATCAGTGGCAGCAACGCAGGTGCACCCACCTCGGCAAAGCTGGGTTGAATGACCAGTAACGTGCCAATGAACCCGACGATGCAGGCAGCAAGACGGCGGGAACCGACCTCTTCCTCCAGAACATATTTGCCCAGCAGCAGCATGATGAATGGCATGACGAAGGCAATTGCAACGGCATCCGCCAATGGCAGGAATTGCAGCGCGCTGAACATGGCTGAAATGCCGATGATATGCAGCAGCGTCCGTAGCAGGGTCAGCCGCAGGATGCGTCCGCGCATCCGCCAGGGTCGCCCGGTCACCGCAACCAGCGGGATCAGGATCACCGCTTGCACCGCGAAACGGACCATGACCAGCAGACCCAGCGGTGTGGTCTCGCCCAACAGCTTCGCCATCGCATCCCCCAAGGGCGCGAGCACGCAAAAACCAAGCATCAAGAAGATGCCAAAGACGGGTCTGTCCTGAGTCATGAGCGCGACGCTAACTGTTTCGCGACGCAGAGGGAAGCGCTGTTGTCAGCGGTCGGGCAGGGGCTGAACCTTGGTGTAATCCGGCCCGTTGCAGATGGGCAGACCATCCTCCAATTTCAGCCATTTCAGCTTTTCTTGATGCGCGACATGCAACGTTGGTTCCAGCGCTTCAGGAGAGTCCAGCGTCGCGACATATAGGTGCACCACATCCGACATGGCGGTTGACCGGAAGGACATCGGCGTGCCGCAATGCGGGCAGAAGCTGCGCTCGACACCGGGAGAGGAGTTAAAGCGCTTGGGCTCTTCACCGATCCACCGCCAATGACCATCGCGAACTCCGAAATACGTTGTCATCGGCGCTGCGCATTGGCGGCGGCAACTGTCGCAATGGCAGGTGACGCATGAAAGTACCGGAGGGTCGACCTCGAACCGGATCTTGCCGCACAGACAATGCCCACGCATGTCGCCCCTCGCTTTCTGTTTCAACAGTTCGGTACGTTCACAGCCAGACCACCCAGCGAGGTTTCCTTGTATTTCTCATGCATGTCATGGCCGGTTTGGCGCATCGTCTCAATCACCGCGTCCAGCGGCACGAAATGCTGACCGTCCCCGCGCAAGGCCAGTGAGGCGGCTGAAACTGCTTTGATAGCGCCTAACCCGTTTCGTTCGATACAAGGAACCTGAACCAGTCCGGCAACAGGGTCGCAGGTCATGCCCAGATGATGCTCCAGCGCGATCTCGGCGGCATTTTCCACCTGTTCAGGGGTTCCCCCCATCACGGCGCAAAGCCCGGCTGCCGCCATGGCAGCGGCGCTGCCAACTTCGGCCTGACATCCCGCTTCGGCACCCGAGATTGAGGCGTTGTATTTCACCAACCCGCCAATGGCCGCCGCGGTCAGCAGGAAATCCTCGATATGGCTTTCGGACGCGCCCGGTACGTGGTCCAGATAGTAGCGTAGAACAGCGGGCAGAACACCTGCGGCCCCGTTGGTTGGCGCAGTGACAACTTGCCCGCCTGCCGCGTTTTCCTCGTTGACCGCCATGGCATAGACGCTCATCCAGTCGTTGATCGTGTGCGGCGCGGTCAGGTTCATGCCGCGTTCGGCCATCAGCGCATCATAGATGCCTTTCGCGCGGCGGCGCACTTTCAAACCGCCCGGAAGGATGCCGTCAGTGGTCAAGCCGCGTTCGATACAGGCATTCATGACGTCCCACAAACGGGCCGATCCTTTCGCGAAACTGTCGGCGCAGCCCCGCGCGATCTCGTTCGCGCGCTTCATCCCGGCTATGGTCTTGCCACTGGATTTGGCCATCTCAAGCATTTCTGCGGCGGATTTGAACGGGAACGGGACCGGGTCGCCTTCATCGGTGTCTTTCCCCTCGGCCAGTTCTTCCTCGGTCAGGACAAAACCGCCGCCGATCGAATAATACACCTGCCGCAGGATCACATCGCCCTGTGCGTCGGTGGCCATCAGGATCATCCCGTTAGCGTGCCCGGGCAAATTGTTGTCGTAGTCAAAGATCAGATCCGCCTTGGGATCGAAATGAAGCGTCGGCAGGCCTTCGGGCGTTACGGTGTGCGTGCGTGCGATATCGGCCAGCGCGGCCTCGGCCTTTTCGTTGTCATAGGTGTCGGGAACAAAGCCCGCCAGACCCAGAATGGTCGCCCGATCGGTCGCATGGCCGACGCCGGTGAAGGCCAGCGAGCCGTGCAGTGAACCTTTCAGACCCGTAAATTCAAAGGGGGACGCGCGCATCATGTCCAGAAAGCGCGCCGCGGCCACCATCGGGCCCATTGTGTGAGATGAAGACGGGCCAATGCCCACTTTGAACATATCGAAGACAGATAGGAACATATCAGATAGCCGAGCCTTCCGGGGGATTAGCGTAAGTAGGGGATGTGAAGGGTGTAACGCCCAAACCTTCCGCAGCGATTGCCGAACGGGTGGCGGGGCATGTCTCAAGGTGCAGAAGCACTTTCTGCAAATGCGGCGTGTCGGCCAATTGATACCAGCTGTGGTCAGCACTTACAGGGTACAGGGCCATCCAGCGCATCATGCAGGCGACATAATAGGTCAGAACCGATGGGACACCTGCGCGAAACCACTCAGGCCCGCGTTGCGCCAGCGCATCCAGCAACCGCAGATGCTGCAGCAACCGGGGTCGGATGCCCGCGCGCAGCGTGTCGGCCTGTGAGGCGTCTATGTATTTTTCAGCGTAGAACAGGATGCGCAGATCCGCATGCAACGTGTTGGACGCGAAGAACAGCCATTTCAGAAATCCGGCGCGTTCAGGATCATCCGCCGTCGGGGCCAGTTGACCATGGCGCTCCGTCAGCCAAAGCAGGATCGCCGCAGTTTCAAAGATCGGGCCCTCTGGCGTTTCCAGAACCGGGATCAGCCCGTTGGGATTAAGCGACCGATACGCGTCGCTGTCCTGCTCGTTCTGGCGGCGGTCCACCAGCACGGTTTCATAAGCCATGCCCATCTCGTCCAGCGCCAGCCGGATCACCAGCGAGGCGTTGTCAGGGGCATAGTGCAGGCGGTACGGGGTCAACATGCGCGCAACTTACAGCGCAAAGATGTGGGTGTAAGACATGATTGCGACTTTTCCGACAGGAAACGCGTAGTCCTGAGACATCTTAACACCTGTCGGATCGCAAAATGGGGTCGCAGTCGTCTGACGCATTCCCTATAACTCCGTCAGAATAAACTGGGAAAGCTGCCATGACCAGAGATCTGTCGCCAATCGACACCGCGAAATATGTTGCCGCGTACCGTGCCGCCGACATGGTCGAAGACGGGATGCGCGTGGGCCTTGGCACAGGATCGACAGCCGCCTGGCTGGTGCGCCGTCTGGGTGAACGGGTGCGCGAAGACGGACTGCGGATCAAGGGTGTTCCAACCTCGACCCGCACGGCGCAGCTTGCCCGCGAGGTTGGTATCGACGTCATCTCACTGGATCAGGCCGGTTGGCTGGACATGACCATCGATGGCGCGGATGAGTTCGATCAGGACCTGAACCTGATCAAGGGCGGTGGCGGTGCGCATCTGCAGGAAAAGATTGTGGCCACGGCCAGCGACCAGATGATCGTCATCGCCGATGCAGGCAAAGAAGTTGAAACTCTGGGGGCCTTTCCGCTGCCTGTCGAGGTCATTCCCTTTGGCTGGCAGACAACGCGCACATTGATCGAGGAAGCCCTGGATACGATGGATGTGCTTGGGACATCCTCGGCGCTGCGCATGAATGGCGAGGCGCCGTTTGTGACGGATGAGGGCAACCACATCCTTGACCTGCACCTCAAGCGCATCGGCAACCCGCGCCAGATGGCGCTGATCCTGAACCAGGTGCCCGGTGTTGTCGAAAATGGCCTGTTCATCGACATCTGCGACAAGGTCGTGATCGGCCATGGCGATGGCCGGGTCGAGCTGCGTGATATCAACGCGGGTACGGTCGCAATGGATCAGCTGCTCAGCGGATCGCGCGATAACCTGTTTTCCGATTTTTCGGACTGAGTATCATGCAGGTCCCTCCGGCAAGTGGCTATGAAAGTTCGAATTTTCCACGCCGGGGGTTGGCACAGGGTTTTTTACGCCCAGATATCCAGAGAATTTTGCAAGTTGAACGAAGGAACCCGGCATGAGCTTTGACTATGATCTTTTTGTCATCGGTGGAGGTTCGGGCGGGGTCCGCGCGGCGCGTGTTGCGGCGGGTGAAACCGGCGCCAAGGTCGCGCTGGCCGAAGAAGACCGGTATGGCGGCACCTGTGTGATCCGGGGCTGCGTGCCAAAGAAGCTGATGGTCTTTGCCAGCGAATACTCGGGCATGGTCGGGGACGCGCAGGCCTATGGCTGGGACATTCAGCCCGGCGCGTTCAACTGGAACAGTTTTCACGGCAAGCTGGTGGCCGAGCTTGATCGGTTGGAAGGGATATATCGCAATATCCTGAAGAACAACGGCGTCGAAAGCTTTGACCATCGTGCGCGCCTTGTGGATGCCCACACGGTCGAGCTGGCCGACGGAACCCGCAAAACGGCCAAACACATTCTGATCGCCACCGGCGGTCGCCCGGTTGTTCCGGATTTCCCGGGCTCGGAACTGGCGATTACCTCGAACGAGATATTCCATTTGGACAAACTGCCTGAAAGCATCCTGATCGTAGGTGGCGGTTATATCGCCTGTGAATTTGCCGGGATCATGAACGGGCTAGGGGTCAGGACAACTCAGTTCTATCGCGGCGCACAGATCCTTCGGGGTTTTGATGACGAGGCGCGTGGACTGATCAGCGAAGAAATGTGCCAGAACGGCATCGACCTGCATCTGGGCACCAATGTGCTCGAGATGAAAAAGCAGGGCGACAAGATCTGGGTCAAGGCCACCAACGGCTCCGAGCAGAGTTTTGATGTGGTGATGTATGCCACGGGCCGTGCGCCGAATGCCGATAACCTTGGGCTGGAGGCTTTGGGCGTTGAACGCGGCCGTAAGGGCGAGATCATCGTGGATGAATACAGCCAGACCGCTGTGCCCTCGATCTTTGCCATTGGCGATGTGACCGACCGGGTGAACCTGACCCCGGTGGCGATCCGCGAGGGGATGGCCTTTGTGGAAACCGTGTTCAAGGGCAATCCGACACCGGTGGATCACGACTTGATTCCGACCGCGATCTTTACTCAGCCTGAGATGGGAACTGTCGGCCTCAGCGAAGAAGAGGCAGCGGAACAGGAACCGATTGAGGTTTATGCCACGTCTTTCAAGCCGATGCAGAAATCCTTTGCTGGCGGCACGCAGCGGGTACTGATGAAACTCATCGTCTCTCAGGCCACGCGCAAGGTGCTGGGTTGCCATATTGTCGCCCCCGGTGCCGGCGAGATGATCCAGCTGGCGGGAATCGCTGTAAAGATGGGCGCGACCAAGGAAGATTTTGACCGAACGGTTGCAGTTCACCCGGTCATGGCCGAAGAACTGGTGACAATGCGGCAACCTGTGCGCACGGCTTGATTTGCAAGCGCGCGCACACAGGTTACAAGGGAACCCGTGATCACACGGTCCAAAACGAAGGAAAAGATACATATGGCGGGCAACAGCGGCGGCCCCTGGGGGGGCGGAGGCTCATCCGGTGGCGGAGGAAATCAGGGTAACAACGGGAACGGGCGCAAGCCTCCCGAAAGCGATGGCCCGCATATTCCCGAGATCGATGAACTGATGAAAAAAGGCCAGGAGCAGCTGCGCGTCCTCATGGGCGGCCGTGGCGGCGGTGGCCGTGGCGGTAGCGGTGATCAGGGCGGTGGCGGTCCGGCCTTTACCAAGGGCACCCTGCTGCTGGGTGGCGTCGCCGCTCTGGTGATGTGGGGCGTGGCCAGCGCCTATACGGTCAAACCCGAAGAGCAATCAGTTGAACTGCTGTTTGGCCGCTTCTCGGGGATCGGTACAGAAGGTCTCAACTTTGCCCCATGGCCGGTTGTGACGGCCGAAGTTATTCCGGTGAAGGTCGAACAGACGGAAACCATCGGCTCGGGTGGTCGTGGAAGCGATGCGGGTCTGATGCTGACGGGTGATGAAAACATCGTCGATATCGATTTTCAGGTGGTCTGGAACATCTCCAATCCGGCAGATTTCCTCTTCAACCTGCGCGATCCCAGACAAACGATTCAGGCGGTTTCGGAATCCGCGATGCGCGAAATTATCGCGCAATCTTCGCTTGCGCCGATCCTGAACCGCGACCGTGCGGTTATCGCGGAACGGCTTGAGGAGCTGATTCAATCCACGCTCGACAGCTATGGTTCAGGCATCAATATCGTTCGTGTGAACTTTGATGGTGCCGACCCGCCAGAACCGGTCAAGGACGCATTCCGCGAGGTTCAGTCAGCGGGTCAGGAACGTGACCGGCTTGAAAAACAGGCTGATGCCTATGCCAACCGGGTTCTCGCCGGTGCGCGTGGTGAAGCGGCACAGGTTCTGGAAGAAGCCGAAGCCTATCGCGCCCAGGTCGTGAACGAAGCACAGGGTGAGGCCAGCCGCTTCAGCGCGGTTTTGGCGGAATACGCCAAAGCGCCGGACGTGACGCGCAAGCGTCTCTATCTTGAGCGGATGGAGCAGGTTCTTGGCGACGTAAACAAGATCATTCTGGATGAAAATGCCGGTGGGCAGGGGCAGGGCGTTGTCCCGTATCTGCCGCTGAACGAATTGCGCCGCAACTCGGGCGAGGGGAACTAAAAGATGCGTAAATCAACTTTTGTTCTGCCTGTCATTTTTGTTCTTGTGGTGGCTGCGCTATCGTCGATCTTCATCGTCGACGAACGTGAAAAAGCACTGGTTCTGCGATTTGGTCGCGTTGTGAGCGTCAAGGAAGATCCCGGTTTAGCGTTCAAACTGCCAATCTTCGACGATGTGGTTCGTTACGACGACCGTATTCTGAGCCGCGAGGTCGGACCACTGGAGGTGACACCTCTGGATGACCGTCGTCTGGTGGTTGACGCGTTTGCACGCTATCGGATTACCGATGTGCGCCAGTTCCGCGAAGCGGTGGGTGCGGGCGGCATCGATACCGCAGAACAGCGGCTGGATTCCATTTTGCGGGCGAAAACGCGCGAAGTTCTGGGTTCTGTCAGCTCGAACGATATCCTCAGCTCGGACCGGGCGGCGCTGATGCTGCGCATCCGCAATGGGGCCATTACCGAAGCGCGCGACCTGGGTCTTGAAGTGATCGACGTCCGGCTCAAACGCACTGACCTGCCGCAAGCCAACCTCGAAGCCACCTTTGCGCGTATGCGTGCCGAACGCGAGCGTGAAGCGGCAGATGAAGTGGCCCGTGGTGAGGAAGCTGCACAGCGTATCCGCGCGCAAGCCGATCGTACAGTGGTGGAACTGGTGTCGGATGCCCGCCGCGAATCTGAAATTGTTCGTGGTGAGGCCGACGCCGAACGCAACGCGATCTTTGCGGATGCCTACGGAGCAGACCCCGAGTTCTTTGAGTTCTACCGCTCTCTGTCAGCCTATGAAAATGCGCTTCAGGGCGGAAACAGCTCGTTGGTGCTAAGCCCGGATTCGGACTTCTTCAACTACCTCAGTTCGCCATCAGGTCGGCGGGCACCGGTGGCGGCGCCGTCCGAATGATGGGCATGATCCTTCTGGCCTTCGGGCTGGTACTGATTGTCGAGGGGCTGGCCTATGCGCTGGCCCCTTCGCTTATCGAGCGGATGCTGGAGGCGTTGCGCGCCATGCCCGAACAGGCCCGGCGTCTGGCCGGGTTGCTTTGTGTTATCAGCGGTTTGATCCTGCTCTGGGGAGCATATCAACTGGGCTTTTGACGGGGCGGTTTCACGTGCGGGTTATTTCCCTGCGATCCCGAGTTGCTCACCGGGTTAAACTGACTACATTGGAAACTAAGAAAGGCCGAAACAGGCCTTGGCAAGATTGTCGACAAGGAGAGCTCAAGTGCAGGCGAAAGCGCGCAGTTTATCCGTCCGGTGGGACGACGTGAGTGTTTGGATGCGGCTGTTGTGGCTGGCCTTTGCCGGTACGCTGCTTGTGCTGGCGCAGTCGGTTTCCGCTCAGGCCAGAGGTGAAAGCCTGGCGCCCTTGGCCGAAAAGATCAGCCCGGCCGTGGTGAACATCACCACAAGCACCCTGATCGAAGGTCAGACAGGTCCGCAGGGTATCGTGCCCGAGGGGTCTCCGTTCGAGGATTTCTTTCGCGATTTTCAGGATCGCAATGGCGGCAATGACAACAGCCCGCCCCGACGCAGCAACGCCCTTGGGTCGGGTTTTGTGATCTCTGAAGATGGCTTCATTGTCACCAACAATCACGTCATTGCGGAAGCTGATGAAATCCTTGTGGAATTCTTCCCCGGCGACGGGCAGCCCAAAAAAGAACTGGTGGCCAAAGTCATCGGAACCGATGAGAAAACCGATATTGCACTGCTCAAGGTCGAAGCGTCCGGCCCCTTGAAATACGTGCAATTTGGCGACAGCGACGTGGCGCGTGTGGGGGACTGGGTGATTGCCATGGGCAACCCGCTGGGCCAGGGCTTTTCTGTATCCGCTGGTATCGTATCGGCCCGCAACCGGGCGCTCAGCGGATCATATGACGATTACATCCAGACAGATGCGGCGATCAACCGGGGCAACTCGGGCGGTCCATTGTTCAACATGGACGGCGAAGTGATCGGCGTGAACACAGCCATCCTGTCACCCAACGGTGGCTCGATCGGCATCGGCTTTTCGATGGCATCAAACGTGGTGGTGAAGGTCGTCGATCAGCTGCGCGAATTTGGCGAAACCCGGCGCGGCTGGCTGGGTGTCCGCATTCAGGACGTGACCGAAGACATGGCCGAGGCCATGGGGCTGGAGAAACCCGGCGGCGCGCTGATCAGCGATGTCCCAGAAGGCCCCGCCCAGGAGGCCGGTCTGAAAGCGGGCGACGTGATCATCAGCTTTGACGGCGTCGAAGTCGAAGACACCCGAGGTCTGGTCCGTCAGGTCGGCGAAACAGAAGTCGGCAAAGCCGTTCGGGTCATTGTGCACCGCGATGGCGGCACACAGACAATTCTGGTCACGCTGGGACGCCGCGAAGACGCAGAAAGCAAAGAAGATGACGAAGAAGAAACGCAGGATGCTCCGGTCGAAGAAAACGCCGATATTCTCGGGCTGACCATCTCCCCGCTCACAGATACGCTGCGTGCGGATATGGGATTGGATGCAGATGCCCAAGGTCTGGTGATTTCGAATGTCGATGAAGCGTCTGAGGCTTACGCGAAAGGGTTGCGTGCGGGTGACCTGATCACGGAAGCGGGTCAGCAAAAGGTGGAAACCATCGCGGACCTGGAAGCCCGAATGGACCAATCGCGAGAGGCTGGGCGGAAATCCCTGCTGCTTTTGGTCCGCAGGGGGGGCGAGCCGCGATTTGTGGCGCTAAGCCTGGAAGAGTGATTTGAATAGGCCGGGACAAGCGCCCGGCCTTTTTCATTGCCTGAACACCTGAAGAGGCATGCAGAAAGAAAATGAGCCATACGCAGTAATTGCGTATGGCTCAGATACAGGGAGAGATCAGTGGACAGATATCGGGGATGATTCTCTGACCTCCTACGGTAACAACTTCACCTTAGGTCAACACAAACCCTCTCGTATGTGAACCAGATCACACTGGTTCAGATAAGTTCGGAATCGGCCAGTTCCCGCAAAGCATCGAAATCCTGAATCAGCAATCCGCCGCGCGAGGATTCGACAATATTGTCGCGTTTCCAGATCGAGATTGTCTTGGAAACGGCCTCGCGCGTGGCCCCGACAAATTCGGCAAGTTCGCTCTGCGACAGGGTGATGCGCTGCGTTGGGTCGTCCTGCAATTCCGACAGATGCAGCAGCTTTCGGGCCAGTCGAATGGGCATGGGCAAAAAGACCTGCTCGTTCAGCTGCAACCCCATCCATCGCATCCGCAGCCCGGCCAACCGGATCAGATCCACGGCAAGGTCAGGCTGTTTTCTGATCTGGTTCATGACGTCATTGCGACGCACACGCAGGACGCGCGATGGCTCGGCCGCCGCAATAGTCGCCGTGCGCGGGCCGTTGTCAAACAGCGCAATCTCGCCAAAAACTTCACCTGGGCGCATCAGCGTCAATGTCAGTTTCCGGCCGCTCATCGCCAGAAAGGACACTTCAAGCGTGCCTTCCAGAATGGCATAGAGCGAATCCCCTTCATCGCCTTGTTCGAAAAGGGTTTCTCCTTGAGCCAGCGAGATGTCGGTCGCTTGCGCCGAAAGCATCTCTCTAAGCCCGTCGGAGGCTTCGGAAAGGAAGCCGCTGGTGGGAAAGGCCGTCATGTATACACCGATCTTGGGCAAGGTGTGAGTGTGGGTGGTGATACAACTTCCCATAGCTCGGCGGCTAAGCCAAGAATTTTGTTTGTTTTGCAGGTATTGCGACGTCAGGACAGCTATTTCTGTTCCGGGTCGTCCATATAGCGTTGCAGGATGCTGAATTGCAGCATCAGGAAGGCCATCAGCGCGATGGGAAATCCGAAGGTTTCGATTTTGACCCAAAGGTCGGTCGACATGGTGCGCCAGACAAACTCGTTTGCGGCGGCCAGAACAGCGAAACAGGCGCAAAGGCGGCGCGTCAGAATCATCCAGCCCTCGTGCTTCATCGGCAGCATTTCATCCAATACGTAGGCCAGATAAGATTTCTTTTGCAGCAAGCCGATGCCAAGGATCAGGGCGAACAGGCCATAGACAAGCGTGGTTTTCATCTTGAAAAACCGCTCGTCATTGAACCATGCGGTCAGGCCGCCAAAGAAAATAACCATGAAGGCCGTGAAAATCTGCATCCGGCTCAGCTGGCCGGTGAGGTACCACAGAATACCCATTGCCCCCAGCATCAGGGGGACGAAGATAATCGTGGCGATGATAAAGCCGGAATATTCGGTACCACCGATCAGAAAGCTGTCATCACGCAAGCGCAGGTAGATGAAGAAGAAGGCCAACGGCGGGCCAAGCTCCAGCACCTGTTTCAGAAATGGGTTGATGTCTTTTTTGCCTGTCATCGGTATGTCCTGCTGCTTACCCGCCCATTTCAACTATTACTGCGCCGAGTGCAATCAATGCCATCAATGCAATGCGTCTTGGGCCAACGGTCTCCTTCAGGACAAGCCAGCCGATCAGCGCCGCAAAGACGGTTGAGGTTTCGCGCAGCACGGCGGCTTCGCCGACTTTGTCCAGTCGTGTGGCCAGCATGATCGACCCAAAGGACAAAGGCGCGATGATGCCGCCAGCCAGACCCCGCAGCATCAGCGGGCCGGGCGCAGGGCGATGTGTCATCGCGCGCCATCTGAGGAAGGCGTAGACCGGCATCGCCGCGCCGTCGATCATGAAGAACCAGGCCAGAAATGTGAACGGGTCGGCAGTGGCACGTATGCCATAGGCGTCATAGGTGGTGTAAAGGGCGACAAACAGCCCCGTGATGATCGCCAGGACCAGCGCAATTCCCAGCGTGTCCCGGTTGGTTTCGAGAAACCGGAAATTATAGGCGGCCAGGCCGAATATCCCGGCCAGCAGGGTTGCGACGCCCAGCCACTGCACGGTCGAGAATGTTTCGCCGAACAGAAGATAGGCACCAATGACCGTAAACAGCGGGCCTGTCCCGCGCACGACGGGATAGACGACCGTGTAGGACCCTTTGGTGTACGCCGCGGCCTGCAGCGTCTTGTAGGCAATGTGGATCAGCCAGGCGAGGGCGAAGATCGGCCACATATGAGGTTCAGGCCAGGGCACCACGAAAAAGGCAAACGGGGCGGCCATCAGACCATAGCTGGCGTCAATAGCGCCGCGGGACAGCCATGGATCATGACGGCCTTTCTGCAGCGCTCCGAACGCGGCGTGCAGGAAAGCGGCCATCAACGCCAGTGCCAGCGCCAGTTGGTGACCGGCTTCGGTGCCTTCAAGTGAGATCAGCCAGTCGCTCAAATACGCAGACCTTTTGTAGGGCGGAGAGGGGTGGGGGCTGTCTGCCCCCACACCCCCGAGGATATTTGGGGCCAGATGAAGTGGCGGATCAGCCCTTGTCGAGCCCGGTCAGGGCGGCGGCGAATTCTTCGGGATCGAAGGGGGCAAGGTCATCGATCTGTTCTCCCACCCCGATAGCGTGGATCGGCAGGCCGAACTTGTCGGCCAGCGCGACCAGCACACCGCCCTTGGCGGTTCCGTCCAGCTTGGTCATGATCAGGCCCGAGACATCGGCCAGCTTGCGAAAGGTTTCCACCTGGCTCAGCGCGTTCTGACCTGTGGTGGCGTCAAGGACCAGCAAGGTGTTGTGCGGTGCGGTCTCGTCAACCTTGCGGATGACGCGGACGATTTTGGCGAGTTCCTCCATCAGATCCGTGCGGTTTTGCAGGCGTCCGGCGGTATCGATCATGAGCAGATCTGCGCCTTCGGCCTGAGCCCGGGTCAGCGCGTCAAAGGCGAGGCTGGCTGGGTCCGAGCCCTCGGGCGCTGTCAGAACCGGAACTCCGGCGCGGTCGCCCCAGACTTGCAGCTGTTCGACGGCCGCAGCGCGAAAGGTGTCACCGGCGGCGATGACGACTTTTTTGCCAGCCTGCTTGAACTGGCTGGCCAGTTTGCCGATGGTCGTGGTCTTGCCCGAGCCGTTGACGCCGACGACCAGCACCACTTGTGGACGTTTGGGATAGATCGGCAGAGGCCTGGCCACGGGTTCCATCACGCGGGCCACTTCCTGCGCCAGCAACTGTTTGATTTCCCGGGTCGAAAGTTTGCGCCCAAAGCGCCCCTCGGCCATGTTCGAGGTGACACGCAGGGCGGTGTCGACGCCCATGTCAGAAGCAATCAGCAGCTCTTCGAGCTGTTCCAGCATATCGTCATCCAGCGTGCGGCGCATTTCTGCGGCAGCGCCGCCGCGGCTGAACAAGCGGTTCAGGATGCCTTTGGATTCAGGGATTTCTGGCGGTGGGGCAATGGGCTTGGGGTCCGCCAGGGCGGGGGCAGGTTGTTCTGGCGGTTCCAGCGCCGGTTCAGGGGTCGGGATTTCCGGAACCGGTTGCGGTTCGGGCTCAGGTTCGGGGAGGACAGGGTCGGGTGCGGCGGTTTCCTCGCCACCATCCTCGACGATGGCGTCCAGCCCCTGTTCGAGGCGGGATGAGGATTTGAACAACTTGTCCTTTAGCTTTGAGAAAAACGCCATATTTGGTCTCCGCAGGTGTTCCTTTCACCTAATGCGGATTTGCGGCAGTTGCAAAGGGTCACGCAAAAGCGAAGACGAAACCAAATTGCGCGCCCCAGTAGAGCGGCCAGATCAGATAGGGCGTCAGCTTGTGGGCGGGGTGGTTCGCAGGCAGCAGGAACTTTTCCGTAGCAAGGATCAGATCAGACGCGATGAAGGCGATTGCAGCCGGGAACGCCCATCGCAGGGCACCTGTCTGGGGCAGTGCCAGCACAGTGATCCCCATGCCAAGGATGATCGGGATATAGGCCAGAACAGGGCCTTTCAGGTCTCCGGCGCGGGGGGCAAGCAGGGTGGCCATGACTATGCCCAGAATGACCAGAGACCACACGATCGCGGGGGCATCCCAGATCAGGCTGGCGGAACTGGCGGGATGAGACAGGAACAGGGCGATATAGGCCAGATGCCCGGCGGCAAAAGCAGCAATGCCGGCCATGAACGTGGCATCCGTTTCACGCGACAACAACGCGTCCCCGGTCGCGCACAGGGCAAGCGCAACGGCCAGCATCCATGGGCTGCCCTGCAGAACCGCAATGACTGCCAGCGCGGCGACCGAGGTGGTTTTCAGCACAGTGCGCAAGGAACTGGCTGGTCGGGCCGTCAGGGGCAGGTATCCCAATGCGCAGCCAAGGGCGATCCAGAAGAGAAGGGTTGTCATGTCACCTCACCGCGGTTTTCGAATACCTTCATCCCGAGCGGGGCATTTAATCAAGCGCTTACGTGGAGTTAAGCGTGTTTCCCCACCCTTGGCCAAAGGGTGAATGGCATAGCGGGATCGCATCTGACACAATGGGCATATGTTCCGAGCGCTGATGATTCTTGCCTGTTTTGCCGCACCGCCCGCTGCGGCCCAAACTCCTTTGTCCGGCCCCGAATTCGACACCTATACGCGGGGCAAGACCCTGTTTTACGGGTTCGAAGGGCAGGTCTACGGGGTCGAACGTTATTTGCCCAACCGCCGCGTGATCTGGTCTTTTCTGGATGGCGATTGCAAGGAAGGTGTCTGGTATCAGCAGGAAGAGCAGATTTGTTTCATCTACGAAGACCGGTTTGATCCGCAATGCTGGGTCTTTACGCGATCCGGCGGTGGCCTTGTCGCGCAGTTTGAAGGCGACCCGCAGGCGACCGAACTGTACGAGGCGGAAGATATCGGGGAAGAAATGGTGTGTTATGGCCCCTACGTCGGTGTCTGACTAGGTCACCCGAAGCTCATCATAGCTGAGCATGACATGCTGCTGATATGCGGGTCTTTCTGTCAGCTTATCGTAATAGCGCCGCAGGTTGGGCAGGACCGCGCGGGATATCGCGATGTCGTAATAGCGATAAAGGATATGTCCCAGCTGAATATCGGCCAGCGTCAGATCGGGCCCGCACAGGTAGGTGTTTTCTGACAGCCGGGTATCGGCAAGTACCAGTTTGCTATCCAGCGCGGCAACGGCCTGCTCAATCGCGTTTTGGTCCTGCTCTGCCGGGGCGGTCCGGACAACCTGCCAGAACACGGGCACCGTGAAATCCATCGCAACGTTGATCTTGGCCCATTCCGCCCATTTGTCGATTTCAGCCCGTTGGACCGGGTCGCGTGGCCAGAACGCATTCCCGCCATAGGCATTCGCCAGGTAGCGCAGGATTGCGCCGGTTTCCCACAGCGGTGGGTGATCGCCATCCTGTAGCACTGGGATGGTGCCGTTCGGGTTCAGCTTGCGAAAGGCATCGGTGTCCAGCCCGCCGAATCTGTGCCCTGCATCGTGGCGGTGAAAGCGCAGATCCATCTCTCCGACGCACCACATCAGGGCCTGAACATTCGATGACGTTTTGCGGCCCCAGATTGTCAGCATGGCTTAGAACAACGATCCTTGATCTGGTGTATCCGGTTTGGATTTCCGGTTGGTCTGCTTTGCGGCTGTCCCGGTGCCAAGAATGCCATCGGCGAATTCGATGTCCAGCACCGTGTGTTTTGCGGCCTCGGCCTTGGTCGTGATGACATTCCCATCTGCGCGAACCACGGCATATCCGCGTTCCAGCGTCGCCTTGTAGCTGAGCGTTTCGCGCAGGCGGTCTGTGGCCTCAAGCTGATGTTTCAGACGATCCAGCCGCGTGGTCTGCGCCGCGTTCATCCGGTCACCAAGCCGGGCAAGGTTTTGCGCGTGCTGGCCGATCTCGCGTTGAATTGGGCGCAGGGACAGGCGCGACGACAGGTTGCGCAGTGATTCCTGCCGGGCCGAGACCAGACCGCGCAGAGTTGACGGGCGCAGATGGGCTGACAGTTCCACAACTTGCAGGCGGCGGTTTTGCACTCCTCGCGTCAAAGCCGGGGTCAGGCGATCCGCAATCAAATCAAGGCGTTGCCGGGGGGAGTTCAACAGGCTGTCCGGGCGCGGCAGGGCGCGGGACAAATCGCGCAGCCTTTGCGAACGGCGCTGCACCGCGTCCGTTGCCGCGCGCGACAAGCGGGCGCCTTGCTCGCCGGTCCAGGCGAGCAGTTCGATGCGGACCGGCACGGCCAGCTCTGCCGCAGCTGTGGGTGTTGGCGCGCGGCGGTCCGAGACAAAATCGATCAGGGTCGTGTCGGTTTCATGCCCGACGGCCGAAATCAGCGGTATGTCCGATGCGGCGGCG
The DNA here is from genome assembly GCF_056535125.1 of Ruegeria sp. O4. NCBI lineage: Bacteria > Pseudomonadati > Pseudomonadota > Alphaproteobacteria > Rhodobacterales > Roseobacteraceae > Ruegeria > Ruegeria sp. O4. Next base: position 133,446 of record NZ_JBQERO010000005.1, read on the forward strand.
GCGCGCGCGACACTCTCTTCGTTGAAGCCCCAAAGATCTTCGATCGACCCACCGCCACGGGCCACGATGATCAGGTCAGGACGGGGCAGCGCGCCACCGGGTGTCAACTGGTTGAACCCTTCGATGGCGCGGGTAACCTCGGGGGCGCAGTTTGCACCCTGCACGGCCACCGGCCAGATCAGCACCTTGCGCGGGAACCTGTCCCGAAGCCGGTGCAGAATGTCACGGATCACCGCGCCCGAAGGCGATGTCACAACGCCGATGATCTGCGGCAGATACGGCAGGGGCTTCTTGCGCTCGGGTGCAAACAAACCTTCGGCCTCAAGCTGTTTCTTGCGCTTTTCCAGCAAGGCCATAAGCGCGCCCTGACCAGCGACCGCAACTTCATCGACATTCAGGTTGTATTTGGATTGCGCGCCAAAAGCGGTCAGGCGACCGGTGACGACTACCTCCAGCCCTTCCTCTGGCACGACCGAGAGGCTGGAAACCTGACCTTTCCATGTCGTGCAGGCCAAAACGTTCCGGTCGTCCTTGATGTCGTAGTACAGGTGCCCGGACCGGGCCTTAAACACGCGGCCAACTTCGCCGCGCACACGGATTCGCCCGAACGCGCCTTCCAGCGTGCGCTTCACCTCGCCCGAGACCTCGGAAACCGTGTATTCAGGTGTGTTTTGGCCCGGAATCGGGTCATCAAGCAGGTCGGACATTTCAGCGCCTTGTTTCAAATGCTCCCCCAGCTTAGAACGCCGCGCAGGCGAGGCCAAGCAGATCGGAGACGACCCCATGAACATCCTTATTCTCGGTAGCGGCGGGCGCGAACACAGCCTGGCCTGGGCGGTGATGCAAAACCCAAAATGCGACCGTCTGATCGTGGCGCCGGGCAATGCCGGGATCGCTCAGATCGCGGAGTGTGCCGCTCTGGATATCGAAAACGGTGGGGCCGTCGTCAGCTTTGCCGAGGAAAACGCGATTGATTTCGTGATTGTCGGCCCCGAGGCCCCCTTGGCCGCCGGAGTGGCGGATCGCCTGCGCGAAGCCGGGGTGCTGGTTTTCGGACCGTCCGCCGAAGCGGCCCGGCTGGAAGCCTCGAAAAGTTTTACCAAGGAAATCTGCGACGCGGCACATGCGCCCACCGCCGCTTACGCGCGGTTCACCGCGCCCGAGCCCGCCAAGGCCTATATCCGCGAACAGGGCGCGCCCATCGTGGTCAAGGCCGATGGTCTGGCCGCCGGCAAGGGCGTGATCGTGGCCATGGACGAAGACACGGCGCTTGACGCCATTGACGACATGTTCGGCGGTGCCTTTGGTGGCGCGGGGGCCGAGGTCGTGATCGAAGAGTTTATGGACGGCGAAGAAGCGTCTTTGTTTGTTCTGTGCGACGGCCAAGACATCCTGTCCATCGGCACGGCACAAGACCACAAGCGGGTGGGTGATGGTGACACGGGCCTGAACACCGGGGGGATGGGTGCCTATTCTCCGGCGCCGGTTCTGAGCGCGGAAGTTGAAGCGCGTGCGATGGAAGAGATCGTGCGCCCCACCATTGCCGAGATGAAGCGCCGGGGCACGCCGTTTCAGGGAATTCTCTATGCAGGGCTGATGATCAAGGACGGCCAGCCGCGCCTTGTGGAATATAACGTCCGTTTTGGGGATCCGGAATGTCAGGTCCTGATGATGCGTCTGGGCGCGCAGGCGATGGACCTGTTGCATGCCACCGCCGAAGGGCGGCTGGGCGAAATGCGGGTCAACTGGGCCGATGATCACGCGATAACGGTCGTGATGGCGGCCAAAGGTTATCCGGGAACCTACGAGAAGGGCACGGTCATCAAAGGGTTGGACGGCTTGCCCGAGGACAGCAGCAATATGGTGTTTCATGCGGGCACAAGCGAGGCTGCGGGGCAGGTGCAGGCCGTCGGCGGGCGCGTTCTGAACGTGACCGCGCGCGGAAAAACGCTGCAAGAGGCGCGCGACCGGGCGTATCAGATGGTTGATGCCGTGGATTGGCCCGAAGGGTTCTATCGCAGCGATATCGGCTGGCGCGCTTTGGAGGGATGATCGGGCAGGGGGCTTTGCCCCCTCGGCCTTGGGGCCTCCCGGCGCTGCGCGCGTTTGCGGTCGAAATCGTTCGCTGGACGATTTCTTTTCAACCACTCACCCTCCAGGATCTTTTTGGCCAGATGAAGAGGCGGATCAGCAATTCAGGGCTGATGTGAGATTGTCGCGCTGTTTGAGCGGGCCCAAGTCGGTCAGGTGCCAGCCATCCTGATAGGAAACACGGATGATCCGCGACCAGTCGGCGCTGGCGAGGATCATTTCGGGATGGTCGCCGCAGCTCCGCAGGCCGCCGGAAATGAAATCCTCACCGATCTTGTGGTTGGTCAGGCCGGGCAGAGCGGCGATTTCGGTCAGTCCACCATCTTTGAAGCGCCAGATGCGCAGGGTTTTGGCCAGGTGGGGGCGGTCGATATAGGCGATTTCGATATTGCCATCACCATCCAGATCAGCAGCACCGACCGGGGCGAGCCAGCGGAAACGTGCGCCGATATGAGGAGTGGCCGCTATCTTTTCACCAGCGGCGTTGTAGATCGCAAGCTGAGCGCCTGTTGTGTCCTGCGTTTCGACGACAACTGCTTCAACCGCGCCGTCCCTGTCGATGTCTGCCAGACGCGGCGCAAGGTCTTCGAATACACGGTCCTGTGGCAGACGAACCGTTACGACTGTGTCATCGACCACAAGCTCCAAAGCGCCGTATTCGATATTGTCGCCCAAAACACCATGCGCGTATCGCGTGGTTGGTTCCGTGAAGCGGGCGTCGGTGATGGTGTCTGCCGCGACAGCGATTGGCAGCGCGCACCACAGGCCAAAAGGGAGCAAAGCGCTGCGCACCCGACATTGCCACAGGCGGGCGGGCTGACGCGGCGCTTTGGACAGCATCAGATCTGCTTTTCAGGCATCTGGACAATCAGGCCGTCCAGCGCGTCGGTCACCTTGATCTGGCAGGTCAGGCGCGAGCGGGCCGGGTCGGGCTCATAGGCGAAATCCAGCATGTCCTCTTCCATGTCGTCCTTGGCCGGGATTTTCTCGACCCAGTCGGGGTGAACATAGACATGGCAGGTCGAGCAGGCGCAGGCACCGCCGCAATCGGCCTCGATGCCGGGAATGTTGTTGTCACGGGCCCCTTCCATGACGGTCAGTCCGTTGGCGACCTCGACAGTGTGCTCGGTACCGCCATGCTCGACATAGGTGATCTTTGCCATTGCGTGCGTCTTCCTTTTGCGATGTTCGAAACCTTCCTTAGTGAAGGGAGTTAGGTGTTTCCAGCCTCATTTGCGACTCCTTGCGCCGTGTCTGGACTTTCCTGTATTTTGTTCTATTTTTGTTCCTATGTTTACTGCCCCTTTTCACCGCGCGATTTCAAACCGGGACTGGCCGCGACCGCCGTCCTGTCTGCCCTCCGCCCAGCTGGAGGCCCCGCCCGAAGGGGCGCGTGTGGCCGTGGCCGGGCTGGTGATCCTGCGGCAGCGGCCGGGGACGGCCAAAGGCGTGATCTTTCTGACGCTTGAGGATGAGACCGGGATCGTCAACGTGGTGGTCTGGCGCAAAATCTACGAACGCTTCCGCCGTGCGGTGATCTCGGGGCGGTTGCTGAAGGTGACAGGCCGGATGCAGCGGGCGCATTCGGTGACCCATGTGATCGCGGAAGAGATCGAGGATATCTCGGACATGCTAGACCTGCTGGTGCAGGGGCAGGGTTAGGTCTGTCGTGCGGATCAATCCAACATTCTCCGTCGCAGTGCCGCAAACCCGCGCCTGAAGATCGGGCGATATGTTTTCTTTGCCTCAAATGTGTGTTTAAGGCGCTTTTCCGCCACTTGAACGCGGGATGGTCGACTCTCCGGCGCTGGGCGCGTAGTGACACGCATCTTTGCGCATCGGCTTGCGTCAAAGCTCGGGCCGGATTGCGCATCACTCAACGTCTTCTCAGAGTCAGTTCGGATGCCCAACGCAACACACCAAGGATCGCTCGAAAAAACCGTCTCACGGGACGAAAGCCGGATTTCCGACCGTCTGGCAGAGCTCTCGGAACTCACACGTTCTGCGGGGTATGTTCACACCGCCCGAATGATTGATGAGGCGTTAAGCGCTTATTCCTTTGAACGCAGGCAGGTTGAGACTGCAAAAAAGCTTCGGTCGGAGTTGCAGCAACTCAAGCGGATTGAAGCGTCGCGCTCGTCTGACGAAACGGATCGAAAGCCGCATTTGGTTCCGAACTTTCGGTCCCGGCGGTCGGCAAAACCCGATGGTATGCTTTTCGACGGGGCCGAGCGTTCTGACGGCGCAGCCCAGAAAGCCGGAGCGAACAAAGGGCAGGCCGCATTTGTCCTGACAACCCGGATGCGTGTTGACGGGCGGAACGTTGCAAGGCTGCGCAATGGGCACTGGACAGGTATTTCCATGTCTTTCCCCGCGGAACCTGAATTCCAGTTTCGCTGACAGGTCGCCCCACGCCAAGGATTCGCCGCTGGGGGCGTTGCAGGGCAGGATGCAGAGGGCGCACTTGGTAACCCATGCGATTACGACAGAGATCGAGGATATTCCGGAGATGCCGGGCCTGTTGGCGCGGGGGAGGAGTAATCTGGGATGGGGCCAAAGTGTGAATTCGCTTCTGCTACGCCAAGGCGACTTTCGGATGGTCAAGAAGAAACGGTCCCTTTTGGGAAGGCGCTGGGGTCTATCCACGAGGCCAAGGATAACCTCGGGGGCATTCAGCCCTCAACGGAGCTGAGGATATTAATCTCTATTGAGAACTTCGATTATCTCTTCGACAGTCATTTCACGTCCAACCAGCTTGGCGCGGATAGGTTCAAAGACCTGATACATCTTTGCGTACCTCTGGACCTTCGGCATGTGTGAGTTGAGTTCACGAGAGTTGAAGTTTGTGAAGCGCTCCATCTGATGGATGAGGAACATGGCGATCCCCATGTAGTCGGTTTCATTGTTGCCATCAAAACCGATGAACTTTGGGTCTTTGCCAATGTAAGGAACTTCTTTTTCGAGCTTGGCCTTGTCAGCGTCCGATAGCTTGTCAAAGGCGCGCTCGATGAAAGTCCACATATCCAGTACATTGACAACGAACTTCACATCCTCAGGTTTATCTGTGTTAGAATGCATGAGACCTGTCAGTTCCCAATCGAGTGCCCACAGATGCCCGCCATATATGGCCTCTTGGATGAGAGAGATACGGTGTCTGTCCCCACAGCCTTCTTGGGTTTTGAGTATCTCCGTGAGGAGCCAAACCATCAGGCGCTGAGGTTTGTCGAGCTGAGTTTCCTTTTTTAAGGTGCCCGACAGAGCGTACTCCAAAAGCTGACGCACCGCCTCGGCGCGGGACGGTGCGTCGGACTGAAGATCTCTCCATTCGTCAATCTGATCCAAGAGCGCGCTGTCCAAGCGCATTTCAAAGCGTTCGTTTCTTGCCATTTTTTGCCTCCATTGCGGTTTATTGTCTTGATTACGTACATTTTACCGTACATTAATACATTTGTACGTATTTGGCAATGGGCGTAAAGGGGCGCTAGATGGTGTCTCATCGTTTATTGCTGGACTTTGGGGTACTATTGACGCTGTGTGGGGGCGCAGGTGCTCAACCTAAACCCGTTTCACTTAACGGTCGTTTTCTCCAAGCTGCGCTGAGCGCCCCAATCGCAAGAGACATCTTGGACACATTCCTTTCGCAAAACCTTCACAAGTATTGATACGGTTTTGGTATATCGAACATACCTACTGCTTGAACAAAACGCTCTGTGCCTGTTTGTCCCGATGATCCCCTCGCAACTCGGCATAAAGCGCGCGTCCGGCCTGAACGGCTGGGCGGGCGCTGACGGTCTCCAGCCAGCGGGCAAAGTGCGGTTTGTCCTCCAGCACCTGCTGCTGGCCTTCCCACAGGCTGGCCCAGCCCCAGATCGACATGTCGGCGATGGAATAGAAATCGCCCGCGACATACTCGTTTTCGGCCAGCCGCCTGTCCAGTACGCCGTACAGGCGCGCGACCTCGGCGCGGTAGCGGTCCTTGGCATAGGGCAGGTCCTGCGGCGGGTCCAGTTGCGGGGCGTATTTCAGGAAGTGATGCGCCTGACCCGCCATCGGGCCAACGCCTCCCATCTGCCACATCAGCCATTCCTCGACCGCGATCCGGTCGCGCTCGGTCCTGCCATAGAACCGCCCGGTCTTGCGGGCCAGATACATCAGGATCGCGCCGCTTTCAAAAACCGAAACAGGTGCGCCGTCCGGCCCGTCGGGATCGACGATGGCGGGCATCCGGTTGTTGGGCGCGATTTTCAGGAACGCGGGGTCGAACTGGTCACCCTTGCCGATATTGATCAGATGGGTGGTGTAGGGCAGCTCCATCTCCTCCAGAGCGATGGAAACTTTCCAGCCATTCGGTGTCGGCCAGAAATACAGATCAATCGGGTCAGCCATGTGTTCTCCTGATGTTGACGGGGATCATGCGGGTTTCTGCCGGTTCGGCAAGTACCGCTTACGAAAGCGTGACCGAACCGCAGGCCGGGCTTGACCGAGAACCGCCCGAGGCGTATTGCGATCCTGAAGCTACGTGGCGATTTGTTACCGGATTGCGGGCCACGCTAAACAACACCGCTAAAAGGTCAGGATGAAAGACCCCTTTCGCTTGGCCGCGTCTGGGGTTTTTTGTTTGCCTCCACCCGAGGCTGAAAGGATTGAGATGAGCGAGAACTGGAACAAACGCACCCAAGCCGTCCATGGCGGCATCCGTCGCAGCCAGTATAACGAGGTGAGCGAGGCGATTTTCCTGACGCAGGGTTTCGTCTACGAAAGCGCGGAACAGGCCGAGGCCCGGTTTCTGGAATGTGGCCCCGACGAGTTCATCTATGCCCGTTACGGCAACCCAACCGTGTCCATGTTCGAACAACGCATCGCGGCGCTGGAAGGTGGCGAAGATGCCTTTGCGACGGCCTCGGGCATGGCCGCCGTCAACGGCGCTCTGACCTCGATGCTGAAAGCCGGGGACCATGTCGTTTCGGCCAAGGCGCTGTTCGGCTCGTGCCTCTATATCCTTGAAAACATCCTGAGCCGCTATGGCGTGGAAGTGACCTTTGTGGACGGCACCGATCTGGAGCAGTGGAAGGCTGCAATCCGCCCGGACACCAAGGCCGTTTTCTTTGAATCCATGTCGAACCCCACGCTTGAGGTGATCGATATTGCTGCTGTGGCCGATCTGGCCCATGCGGTCGGTGCTGTTGTGGTGGTGGACAACGTGTTTTCGACCCCGGTGTTCTCACGCGCGATCCAGCAGGGCGCGGATGTGGTCGTCTATTCAGCGACCAAGCATATCGACGGGCAGGGCCGTGCGCTGGGCGGTGTGATCATCGGAACCAAGGACTTCATCCGCGGAACCGTTGAACCCTATCTCAAGCATACCGGTGGCGCGCTGAGCCCGTTCAATGCGTGGATCATGCTCAAGGGCCTTGAGACGATGGCGCTGCGGGTCAATGCACAGGCCGAAAGCGCGCAAAAGATCGCCGAGGCGCTGGAAGGGCACCCGGCATTGGAACGGACGCTTTACCCCGGTTTGAAAACCCATGCCCAGAACGCGCTGGTTCAGACCCAGTTGGGCGGCAAGGGCGGGACTGTGCTATCGCTGGACATCAAGGGCGGCAAGGATGCAGCGTTTGCCTTCCTGAATGCGATGACCATCCCGGTGATTTCGAACAATCTGGGCGATGCCAAATCCATCGCGACGCACCCGGCGACAACAACGCACCAGCGTCTCAGCGACGCGCAGAAGGACCAGTTGGGCATTACACCGGGCCTGATCCGCTTTTCCGTCGGGCTTGAGGATGCAGGTGACTTGCTGGCCGACCTTCGGCAAGCGCTGGAAGCCTCGCAGAAATAAACCAAAGCCCCCCGCGTCCTTTTTGTACTGGGGGGCAGGCTGCGTGCCTAAGCGGCCACTTTGTTTCGGGCGGCAGCCAGGCGTGCCGCCCGCTGTTCCCACCTTCAAAAGGCGCTAACTGTTGCGAGATGACGGTTTTGCGCCGGATTTTTCAATCCGGGCTGCTATTGCCGACGTATCGGGTTAGACTGGTATTAGACCATCAGTCATATATAGTCCGACGACCAACCAAGGAACCGCCGCTGATGAACGTTCACCCGCGTGACATTGATGAAAAACCGGATCGGGACAAGGCTGCCGAGGCTTTGAACGTTCTGCGGCAATGGGCCAAATCTGCTTCGGAAGCCGAGATAAACCAGCTTGACCCGGCTGTGGCCCGGCTGCTGCCCGGTTTGGCAGCGGGCAACTATCCGCCTTTTTCGCGCGCCTACCCCGATGACTTTACCGTCGATGCGGCGTACCGCGCATCCTTGCCGGATTTGCAGAACGGCCCGTCCAGCCTGATCCGTGGGGCCAAACAGCAGATCCAACATGTGGGTATTTCGAACTTCCGCCTGCCGATCCGGTTCCACCGGAAAGAGGGCGAAGACCTGACGCTGGAAACCTCGATCACCGGCACGGTCAGCCTTGAGGCCGAGAAAAAGGGCATCAACATGTCCCGGATCATGCGGTCTTTCTACAAACATGCGGAACGGACGTTCAGCTTTGAGGTTATGGAATCCGCTCTGGACGATTACATGTCCGATCTGGACAGCTTCGACGCCCGTATCCAGATGCGCTTTTCCTACCCGGACAGGATCAAAAGCCTGCGCTCGGGCCTTGAAGGCTACCAGTATTACGACATCGCGCTGGAACTGGTCGAACAGAACGGTGTGCGTCAGAAGATCATGCACCTTGACTATGTCTATTCCTCGACCTGCCCCTGTTCGCTGGAACTCAGCGAACATGCCCGGTCGATGCGTGGTCAGCTGGCGACGCCGCATTCGCAGCGCTCCGTCGCGCGGATTTCGGTTGTCGTGGATTGCGATGCGGATTGCCTGTGGTTTGAAGACCTGATTGCGCTGTGCCGCCGTGCGGTTCCGACGGAAACGCAGGTCATGGTGAAGCGCGAAGATGAACAGGCTTTTGCCGAATTGAACGCAGCTAATCCGATCTTCGTCGAAGATGCCGCGCGCCTGTTTTGTGCCGAGTTGCTGGCAGATCATCACGTCGGTGATTTTCGCGTTGTCGCAAGCCATCAGGAAAGCCTGCACAGCCATGACGCCGTGTCGATTCTGACCGAAGGCCCAACCTTCGCTGCGTCCAGCCTTGACCCGAAACTGTTCACGACCCTGTTTCACGTTGGCTGAACGTCTCGGGTAAGTGGCTAGAATTTAATCAGAGATTTACCTGATCGGCGCTCATTCGCCGCAGCGCAGCAAAAATGCTGCAATTGCGTGAAGAACTCCTGTATCCTGACGGGGAATGCAGCTTCGGCACACCGGCGCGCTCAATGGTGTGTCACCCGAAAGGAAGCCGAGACGTGAGACGCCTTGGACTGCAAGACCCCAACCTCCGCCCGGACCCCCCGAGCGGGCAGGGCGCTTTACCCTTACTTTTCTGGCTGCATCGTTTTCACAGGAGATCTATGGAATGAATCCGATTACCCAACCGCTGGAGCTTCAGGCCGCGGCTATACGCATGGCTGGCTATGCGATCGTCAACCAGATCAAGATTGCACAGATCATGACCCGTTCGGCGCTTGAACTGCCGATGGTGCCGGTCCACGCCCTGCATCTGGCAGCATCAGCACCGGGTCCAGTGGTGGAAGCTCCGGCGGAAAAACCGGCGGCCAAACCCAAACCTGCCGTGGCGCGTGCGAAACGCTTGCCGGTGAAATCATCAACGGCCAAGAAAAAGCTGGCCCGCAAACCTGCGCCGGCCAAGCCGGTAGCCAAACCTGTTGAGTTTTCAGCCAGTCCGCGGCCCACGGCGGCACCCCCGGCGGCAGCCAAACCGACACCAGCGGTTAGTGATGAAAAAGCAGTGAAGCCTGTTGAATCCGCGGCGACACCTGCGACCGAAAGCGTGTCGCCCGTAACGCCCAAGCCCACCCCTGCGACACCGGCGGCTGTTCAGGCAGCGCAGGTCAAGCCGACACAGGCCGATCCTGCCCCGGCCAAGGTGCAGGCGAAACCAGCCCCGGCGACGGAACCGCGCAAACCGCAGGCGCGAAAATCACGCGCCCCGTCAAAACCGCCTGTGATGCCCGGAACAGATGTCAAAAACTGACGGGTAAACCGGGATCATCTGCTTGACACGGTCGAGTTGGCACGCCAACCCTGCGCGTCATGATGGATCTTCGCCCGGTCGGATATGTGATTGGCTTGCTGGTCGCCATTCTTGGGGCGACCATGCTGCTGCCTATGCTCGCGGACCTGATCGAGGGGCGCGGCGAATGGCCGGTATTTCTGGAAAGCGCCATTATCACGACGCTGACCGGGACCGTTCTGGCGATGAGCTGCTCGAACGGTGTGGGCGAAGGGCTGACCATCCGCCAGACCTTCCTGTTGACAACCGGTGTTTGGGCGGCGTTGCCCCTGTTTGGGGCAATTCCGTTTCTGTTCGGTGAAACCGAGCTGCGCTTTGTCGATGCGTATTTCGAGGCGATGTCCGGCCTGACAACAACAGGTTCAACGGTGATTTCCGGGTTGGATACCCTGCCGCAGGGGCTATTGCTGTGGCGTGGTATCCTGCAATGGCTGGGGGGTATCGGGATCATCGTTGTCGCCATGGTGTTCCTGCCCGAACTGCGTGTCGGCGGCATGCAGATCTTCCGCTCGGAAGGCTTTGAAACAATGGGTAAAATCCTGCCTCGCGCGCAAGAGATCGCGGGTCAGATTTCGCTCATCTATGTTTTCCTGACACTGGTTTGCGCGCTGGTTTACGCCGGTCTGGGAATGAACTTTTTCGATGCGCTGGTACATGCGTTGACAACGCTTTCGACCGGTGGGTTCTCGAACTATGACGCTTCGTTCGGAACCTTCTCAGGCCCCGCTGAATATGCGGCGTCGGTGTTCATGATTTTGGCGGCGCTTCCTTTTGTGCGCTACGTCCAGCTGGCAAACGGCCATACAGCGTCCTTGTGGAAAGACAGTCAAATTCGCGCGTTTCTGGCGACCATTCTGGTTCTGGTCATCATCATGTCGATATTCCTGACATCGGTCTTTCCGCATCACTGGGAACAGGCATTTCGGGAATCTCTGTTCAACATCACCTCGATCATCTCGGGGACCGGCTATGCCAGTGTCGATTACATGGGCTGGGGCAGCTTTCCGATCATGATGTTCTTCCTGATCGGCCTGATTGGCGGCTGCGCAGGATCGACCGCATGTTCGATCAAGATATTCCGCTACCAGCTGCTGTTTGCCTCGATCAAAAGCCAGATCAAACGGATCAGGTCTCCGCATGGCGTGTTCGTGCCGCTCTACGATGGGCGGCCCGTGGGGCAGGGTGTTCTGACCTCGGTGATGAGCTTTTTCATGTTCTTTGTCCTGTCGATGGGCGTGCTGTCCTGGGCGCTGGCGCTGACCGGTCTGGACTTCATCACAGCCGTTTCCGGGGCGGCGACCGCGCTGGCCAATGTCGGTCCCGGTCTGGGCGATCAGATCGGACCAGCGGGCAATTTCGCAAATCTCAACGACACGGCCAAATGGTTTCTGACAATCGGGATGCTGGTCGGGCGGCTCGAGCTGTTGGCCGTTTACGCGATCTTCACCGTTCAATTCTGGAGAGGCTGATGAAAAGACCCCTTGGCGCGCAGATTTCGCATATGCTCAAGGATCGTGGCGTAGACGTGATTTTCGGCATACCCGGCGTTCACAATCAGGAAATGTACCGCGGCATCGAAGAGGCTGGCATCCAACATGTTCTGGCCCGTCACGAACAGGGGGCGGGGTTCATGGCCGATGGGTATGCCCGCGCAACCGGCAAGCCGGGGGTTGCCTATGTGATCACCGGGCCCGGCCTGTGCAACATCATGACGCCGATCGGGCAAGCCTACAGCGACTCGGTGCCGATGCTGGTGGTGTCGTCCTGCCTTGATGAAAAACAGGCCTTGCGCGGCCAGTTGCACCAGATGAAGGACCAGCGCCTTGCGGCCGGAACCGTTGCCGACTGGTCGGCACAGGCCAATACGGCCGAGGCCGCCTATGCGCTGGTCGAACGCGCTTTTGAAGAATTCGAGCTGTCGCGCCCGCGCCCCAAGCACATTCAGGTGCCAATCGCGCAGTTGCAGGCCGAGGCTGATCCGGCACCTTTCCCCAACCAGCCCGCGTTGCGCACCAAAGCATTGCCGCCTGACGTATCGCCTGTTGTCTCGATGCTGAACCTTGCGCACAGGCCGCTGTTCATTCTGGGGGGCGGTTGCAAGTCCAGCGACTGGCGGCAGATTCTGGCACAGCTTGGGGCTGCCTGCTTTACCACATACGCAGGGCGCGGGCTGCCGGGCATTAACTATCCGCTGGATTTCGGAGCATCCCTGCCGCGCCCCGGCAGCGCCGAGGTTATCGCCTCGGCGGATCTGGTCATCGCGGTCGGCGCAGAACTGGGCGAGGTCGATCTGTGGCGCAGCGACCTTGGGCATTCGGCAACGCTGATCCGCGTTGACCTTGATCCCGAAGTCCTGTCCGACCACCATCGCGCCGCGATCAAACTGCAAACCGAAAGCGAAAGCTTTGCCCGCGCTTTGTGGCAGGCGACCGAAAACCTGAAACCGGCAACCGGCTGGTCGCCCGATGAAATTTCCGAAACCCGCGCCCGGTGGCGGGCCGAGGTGGATGCCGAACGGCCCGGAATTGTATCAGTGGCCGATGCGCTGCGCGCGGCGATGCCTGCTGATACCATGATCTATTCCGACATGACCCAATTCGCCTATGTCGCGAAAGAGGTGTGGGACATGGCCTATCCGCATCACTGGCACCATCCGACCGGGTTCGGAACGCTGGGCTATGGTCTGCCGGCCGGAATTGGCGGCGCGGTGGCGCGGCGCGGCAAACCAACGGCGGTAATCGCCGGGGATTACGGGTTCCACTATACGATGCAGGAACTGGGTGTTGCGGTCGAACTGGGATTGTCGCTGCCGATCATCCTGTGGGACAATGGCAAGCTGAAAGAAATCGAAGACAGCATGGTCCGCAGCCAGATCGCGCCCAATGCGGTGGTGGCGCATAACCCGGATTTCTGCAAACTGGCCGAGGCTTTTGGCGCGCTTTCCTCAGCCCCTTCATCTCTGGCTGAGATGCAGAGCGCGGTTCGCGCGGCGTTCGATGCGCCTGTCCCGACCTTGATCCACGTGACCCCGGACATTCTGTAACAAAAAGCGCCGCATCTTCATGCGGCGCTTTGGTGTTTCAACGTCTGGTTTCAATGTCTGCGCGGGCTCAGTCCCAGCAGTGTACCAGAACCGTCATTCCGGTCGCGCGCCGGTTCAGCTCGTTAGGGGAAATCCGGGTGGTTTCCTCGCTCGACTGCCCGGAAACACCGGCTTTCGTCAGGATTTCTGTCAACCGCTCGACCGTCGCCGCAAGGCTGACAGACGCGGGCAGGGTGCGCCCCTCTGACGGTGTCGGCAGCAACATGCCAACCACGTTGCCGCTGTCGTTGAAGACCGGTCCGCCCGCATCGCCGGGCTGTGCGTTCAGGGCCAGCCGTTTGATACCTGTCTCGCCGTTCAGGCCACGGATATCCGCGATTTGACCGTAGGTCAGCGTCGGTGCGCCCAAAGCGCCCTGATAGGAAAAGCCGGATACGGCCACTTCGGACTGAATGCGCGGCTGGGTGGTGCTGAAAGCAGCAACACTCATGGGTGCAAGGGCTTTTGCAGGGCGCAGGACCGAAACACCAAGCTCCGGGTCCGTCAGCGCCAGTTGAACCTCCTGATCCCCCTCCAGGGTGATCCGGGTGCAGCTTTCGGCGGCTTCGGATACCGTCAGAACCGTACCGTCCGCGCCAGCGAAAAAGCCCGACCGCGACAACCGGGGCTTGCGGATCTGAAGACCCGAGACCAGATCGATGCGCTGTTCCGCATCCGCACCGGCGGCGGCATCCAGAACCGCGTCCGTTGTGCTCAGGCTGGTCGCCATCGCAGCCAGAACACGCAGGCGGCGCGCCTCGTCCCCTTCGGGCCAGACGAGTGTAAAGCCCTTGATCTTTCCATCGGCCAGCCGCGCCTGCGTGAATGACACGATCCCATTGCCGTGCCCTTCAAGGGTAAACTGGTCGCGACCCAGCTCACGCGGGCCGTTCAGCGGAACAATTTCAAGCGACTGCATCACCTGGTAAAGGGCGCGCAGCGTGTTCTTGTCACCCTCCTGACTGATCAAAAGGGCCTGGGTGTTCAGATCCGAGGCGCTTTTGAAATGTACGAACGGAGCTTCATAGCGGTCAAAGCTGACTGTACCCAACGGCATGTCCAGCGCAATTCCGGCCGCGTCATCTGAATACCGGTCCATCCCGGCCGAGATCAGCGGCGCGTTGTATTCATCCATCAGGGCCTTGCGCTGAGCCGTGGTCAGAACTCCCGTCGCCTCATACCCGTTGAACCGCTGCCAATCGCCCATCGACCGGCGGGTTCCCTGACCGAAAGCGCCATCAATGGTCGAATTATAGAAACCCGCCGCTTGCAGGGCCGTTTGCAAGTCTCTCCGTTCCTGCGCGGTCAAAAGGCGCTCGGATTGCAGCGCTTGTGCGCGGGTTTCATCCGAAACCTGCGGGGTCGTAACCGCCACGGATTCTTCCGCCTGTGCTGCCGGTTCCGTCGGCGCGCTTACGACGTCGCGGTTTACCGCGTTTTCGCCGACAGGCCAGAACTGTTGCCCCAACGCGCTTGAAAACGCGACAAAGCTGTCACGCGGGATCTGCCCCTCGGCCCGGTATACACGCAATACCTGCTCGGCATCCCCGCGTGCATAAGGGCCGATCACGATGGCATACCAGCCACTGTTCAGCCGAAACCCGTTCACGTCGGGCAGGGTGCTGGCATAGGCTTGCGCCCGGTCCTGCGCTTCGCGCAGCGACGGCTGCGCCTCGACCTGAACCCAGACGCCGGGGTCTTGTTGTGCGGTCGCGGCGCGCAGGCCGACCAGAAGAAACAAAAGAATTGCTGAAAATACGCGTGTCATTGTCTGCCCGTGTTATGCGGTGTTTGTACTGAGGTGCAGAATACGCGATTTCATTTGCCAAATACCATGCTGAGAATGCGGGGAATTTGTGGTGTGGCCGCGCAGATACAGCCACAGCCCAAAGCCCCGTTGACGCCCCTCGGCCCCTTGCATAGGAAGGGCCAAACCGACCGGAACCGGGCGCACGGGGCGCCCAGAGGGAATGTCATGACCGAACCGACCAGCGCACCGCGTTCATTTCAGGAAATCATCCTCAGGCTTCAGTCCTACTGGGCCTCGAAAGGCTGTGCGATTCTGCAACCCTATGACATGGAGGTCGGGGCAGGGACGTTCCATCCCGCAACCACCTTGCGGGCGCTGGGATCCAAGGCATGGGCCGCAGCCTATGTTCAGCCGTCGCGCCGTCCCACGGATGGGCGTTATGGCGAAAACCCCAACCGGCTTCAGCATTACTACCAGTATCAGGTGCTGATCAAACCCAGCCCTCCGGATTTGCAAGAGCTGTATCTGGGCAGCCTTCAGGCCATTGGCATCGACATGGATCTGCATGATATCCGCTTTGTCGAAGACGACTGGGAAAGCCCCACACTGGGCGCATGGGGGCTTGGCTGGGAAGTCTGGTGTGACGGAATGGAAGTCAGCCAGTTCACCTATTTCCAGCAGGTCGGCGGCCATGACTGCACGCCTGTCTCGGGCGAGCTGACTTATGGTCTCGAGCGTCTGGCCATGTATGTGCTGGGCATCGACCACGTGATGGACATGCCGTTCAACGATCCGCAATCGCCCAGCCCGCTGAAATACGGCGATATCTTCAAACAGACGGAAGAGGAATACGCCCGCTGGAACTTTGACGTGGCCAATACCGAGGTTCTGTTGCGCCATTTCGAAGAGGCCGAGGCTGAATGCGCCACTATCCTGGCGCAGGCGCATGACGATCCGAAAACTGGCAAACGCATCATCATGGCGCACCCGGCTTATGACCAATGCATCAAGGCGTCACACATCTTCAACCTGCTGGATGCGCGGGGCGTGATCTCGGTCACCGAACGACAGGCCTATATCGGACGCGTGCGGGCGCTGGCCAAGCAATGCGCGGATGCCTTTGTGCAGACCGAGGCCGCCGGGTTCAGCGCCGGATGAGGCGATCAGGCCAGCCCCGGCAACAGGGCTTTCAGGCCGTCCGCGATCATGCTGACGGCGATAGCCGCCAGAATCATCCCCATAAAGCGGCTCATGATCACGCGCGCGGTGTCGGACAGGCGTTGGGCCAGCCAGGCCGCGTTCCAGAACGTGATCAGAAGCAGGCCAACAACGGCAAGGAATACGCCTGCATAAACAAGGGCTTCTATGGGCTTCTTGATCTGGTGTGCATACAGGATCAGCGTGGTGATGGTGCCGGGGCCGACCAGAATGGGAAAGGCCAGCGGATAAAAGGCGACGGTGTCGGGTTCGGGGTAAGCGTCCTTCTCCCCCTTCGTCCCGTGATGAGAGGTGCTTTCGTGTCCGTTCAGCATGTTCAGACCGATCATCATGACAACCAGACCACCGGCGACGCGCAGATGATTGACGCTGATGCCAAAAAGGCCAAGCGCCTGACTGCCGACCAGGGCAAAGGCACCGCCAAGGATCAGGCAGTAGATCACGGTTTTGACCGCTATCTTGCGCTGTTCGGCGGCGGACAGGTCCTGAGTGACGCTCAGAAACACCGGCAGGTTGGTGACCGGGTTCATGATCGCAAACAATGCGCCGAAAAATCCGACGGCAAAGGTGGATTCCATCGTGTAGACCTCGTTTCTGCCTGTTCCCCGATGAAACCTGTCCTATTTTACAAGAACTTGAAAGAGGCGGCCTGAAAGATGACGGGAAAACTGCTGGCAATTCTTCTGCTGCTGTCGGCCATCGTGGCAGGCCTCGGCATGTATTATCTACAGGTCTACGGCTATTATTATGAGGTCGAACCGCAACCGGGGCAGGACGTTGCCCTGATGACGGATGCAGGCGGTGTGCCGGAACCCATCGCCTATTCCGGGTTTCAGGCAATCGACGCCGACAGCTCTCCGATCCGGTATCGCGCCTGTTTCGAGACCGAATTGTCGCCGGACCAGATGGCTGGATACGTGCCTGTCGAAAACCTTGAACCCCTGACTGCACCGGGATGGTTTGAATGCTACGATGCGGTGTCATTGGCGGATGCGCTTGAATCCGGGCAGGCGCGGGCGTTCATGGGGGTGAAGAACATCCACTTCGGCGTCGACCGGATCGTGGCGATCACCGCGGATGGCAAGGGCTATGTCTGGCACGCGTTGAACAATTGCGGTGAAAAAGCTTATGACGGTACCGTCGTGGGCGAGGAATGCCCGCCGCGCCCGGAAAACTGAAGGAGCAGACCGTGGGCCACGTCATAGAAATCCCCGATTTCCTGACGGCCACTCTGGGGTTTGCGGTCTTTCTGATCGGGGCCGAGATCAATGCCCGTGTGGCAACCCTGCGCAATTTCAACATCCCCGAACCCGTAACAGGGGGCCTGCTGGCCTCGCTGGTGGTTCTGACGCTCTATCTGGTCTTCGGGATCGAACTGTCCTTTGGCCTGACAGCCCGCGATTTCCTGCTGGTCCTGTTTTTTGCCGGGATCGGCCTGAACGCCCGTCTGTCTGACCTCATTGCGGGCGGTAAGCCGTTAATCTTGCTTTTGATTCTCACACTGGCGACGATTGTCTTTCAGAATGTGATTGGTGCCGCTGGGGCGGCGATCTTCGGCTATCCCGCACAGGCCGGTGTGTTGTTCGGATCGGCGGCCCTGATCGGTGGGCACGGTACGGCAATCGCATGGGCGCCGGACGTGGCGCAGGCAACGGGCCTTGACGGCGCGACCGAACTGGGTGTGGCCGTCGCCACCCTTGGATTGGTGCTTGCCGCGCTGGTTGGCGGCCCGATTGCGCGCCTGCTGGTCGAACGGCGCGGCCTGACGCCTGACCGCCCCGACGAAGAACACAGCATCGGATTGCCGGATGAGCATGACGGGCACACCGCAAACATCGATCATCTGACCGTCATGCGCGTCTTGCTGCACCTGAACCTGGCGATCATCTCGGGATATGCGCTGAATGAATCAATTGCCGCCGCCGGGCTGAAACTGCCGCTGTTCGTGCCCTGCCTGATCATGGGCATCGTGATCGCCAATCTGCGGGACGCGCTGTTTCCCGATGCTCCGAAAGTGTCGCGCACACCGTCGCTGGCGTTGATTTCGGAATTTGCGCTGGGCGCGTTTCTGGCAATGTCACTGATGAGCCTGCAACTCTGGACCATTGCGCAGCTGGGCATGGCCATTGCCGTGATCATGACAGCGCAGACGGTGTTCGCGGTGCTGTTCGTCCTCTGGGTGCTGTTCCCGGTCATGGGGTCCAACTATCGCGCCGCAGTACTGGCCGCCGGGTTTGGCGGCTTTGCGTTGGGGGCCACACCCACTGCTATCGCAAATATGACGGCCGTGACCAAGCGATATGGCCCATCGCCTATTGCCTTTATCGTGCTGCCCCTTGTATCCGCCTTCTTTGTGGATATCGCCAATGCCATCGTCATTCAGACGATCGTCAATTTCTAAGGACCGACAATGCCCGACCTGCTGATCGAACTGTTCTCCGAAGAGATCCCCGCACGGATGCAAGCCCGTGCCGGCGAGGATCTGAAAAAGCGGATTACCGATGGTCTGGTCGAGGCCGGTCTGACCTATGCAAACGCCGCCGCCCTGACCACGCCCCGCCGCCTGACGCTGGCGGTCGAGGGGCTGCTGGCGAAAAGCCCCACCATCCGGGAAGAACGCAAGGGCCCAAAGGTCGGCGCGCCCGACAAGGCAATCGAAGGGTTCCTGCGCGGCGCGGGCCTGACCCGTGATCAGCTGGAAGAACGCGAAACGCCCAAAGGGGCCATCTATTTCGCCACCATCGAAAAGGCCGGTCGCCCCGCGGCCGAGATCATTGCCGAGGTGCTCGAAGCCACCATCCGCAATTTCCCTTGGCCTAAGTCCATGCGCTGGGGCAGTGGCAGCTTGCGCTGGGTGCGCCCGCTGCATTCGATCCTGTGCATTCTGACGGATGAGGCCGGGGCGCAGGTCGTGCCAATGGATGTCGATGGCATTTCGTCCGGCGACACCACAGCAGGCCACCGCTTTATGGCGCCCAACCGGTTTTCGGTCACGTCTTTCGACGATTACGCGGCCAAGCTGAAGCGGGCTTTTGTCGTCCTGTCCCCCGAGGAACGCGCCCGGCACATCTGGAACGACGCCCAGAACATGGCCTTTGCCGCCGGTCTTGAACTGGTCGAAGATCAGGGCCTGCTGGCCGAGGTCGCCGGGCTGGTCGAATGGCCGGTTGTCCTGATGGGGCGGATCGACGACGAATTCCTCGACCTGCCGCCCGAGGTGCTGCAAACCTCGATGAAAGAACACCAAAAGTTCTTCTCGGTCCGCAATCCCAAAACGGGCCGGATTGAACGGTTCGTCACTATTGCGAACCGCGAAACCGCTGACAATGGCGCGACCATTCTGGCGGGCAATCAGAAAGTGCTGTCAGCCCGTCTGGCCGACGCCAAGTTCTTTTGGGAAAATGACCTGCGCATTGCCAAATCGGACATTGCACAATGGACCCGCGCGCTGGAAAACGTCACCTTCCACAACAAACTGGGAACGCAGGCTGACCGGATCGGGCGCATCGCCGCCCTGGCCCGCGAACTGGCCCCAGTGACCGGAGCCGATGCTGATCAGGCTGAAAAAGCCGCACGCCTGGCCAAGGCCGACCTCAGCTCGGAAATGGTCTACGAATTTCCCGAGCTTCAGGGCCTTATGGGGCGGTATTACATCGAAGCGGCAGGCGAAGATGCCGCCGTGGCCGCTGTCGCGCAAGAGCACTACTCGCCTTTGGGGCCGTCGGATGATGTGCCCACGGCTCCGCTGTCGGTGACCGTTGCATTGGCCGACAAGTTGGACACGCTGGCGGGGTTCTGGGCGATTGATGAAAAGCCTACCGGCTCGAAAGACCCGTTTGCTCTGCGCCGTGCGGCACTTGGGGTTATCCGGTTGGTGCTCGACAATGACCTGCGCCTGCATCTGGATCGGTTTTTCGACGGACAGCTGCTGCGTGCTGAAAGCGCTGCAAACGAGGCGCTGGCGGCGGAAAACGTTGACGAACTTTTGGATGAAATCGCAGATCACGGCGTGTTTGGCGCAGCCTTCCAGACTGTCAAGGAAAGGCTGGGCGAAGTTTCGGGCGCCGATTTCCTGAGCCTTGAAAAGAAGATCCCCGACGCATCCGACGATCTCCTCTCCTTCTTCCACGACCGCCTCAAGGTCTTCCTCCGCGACGAAGGCATCCGTCACGACGTCATTGACGCCTGTATCGCGATGGACGGCAATGATGACCTCAATCTGCTGGTCAAACGCGCCCGCGCGCTGAACGCGGTGATCGCGACTGAAGATGGCGAAAACCTCGTGCAGGGCTTCAAGCGCGCCAACAACATCCTGACCCAGGCCGAGGAAAAGGACGGGGTGGAGTATTCCTACGGTGCGGATGTGAAATTCGCCGAAACCGACAGCGAAAAGGCATTGTTTGCGGCCTTGGAGGCAGCACAGGCGCAAATCGAACCCGCGCTGACATCCGAAGATTTCCCCACGGCCATGGCCGCCATGGCGGGGCTGCGCGGGCCGGTGGATGCGTTCTTTGAGGATGTGCAGGTCAACACCGACAATGATATCGTTCGCCGCAACCGGCTGAACCTGCTCAGCCAGATCCGGCAGATCTGCTCCAGCGTGGCCGATCTGACCCGGATCGAAGGGTAAACGACCGGGCGCGCTGGCAGGCGCGCCCACAACGCACTTGCGTGAAGGGCGCAAGCGCTTATGCTGCACGCAAACCAAAAGGTGCTGCAGTGCAGAATAATCCGAATACGACGCTCATCACATCCGACGCGCCTGTCACCGCCCATACACATGGCGGGCGGGCCAAATGTCTGCAACGTCTGGTCCGGCTGGACCTGCCGGTGCCCCGAACCGTTGCGTTGTCATTTGATGCCGTTCACCAGATCGCCGAAGGGACAACCCCGGATATTGCGGCGATCCTCGAACAGTTCGATCCGACCTCGTTGCTATGCGTCCGGCCCAGTTCCGAAGATCCCGATTGGGGCGGTCCCGGCGCGGTTCTCAATATCGGAATGAACGATGCCCGTTATGTCGACCTGTCCGACACCATGGGGGCCGAGGCCGCCGCAGCCCTGTATCTGAGGTTCGTTCAAAGCTATGCGATCCACGTGGCGCGGCTGGATGCGGATGTGTTTGATGACATTGATGCCGACGGCCGCGAAGGGCTGCGCCATTCGCTGCGCGCCTACGAGGATGAAACCGACGAGGTCTTTCCGCAGGACAGGGGCGAACAGCTGATCGGCGTTCTGCGCTCGATGGCGCGTGCATGGGACGGGACGTCCGCGCGCTTGCTGCGGCAGGCCAAGGGGGCACCCGCTGATGCCGGGCTTGGGTTGGTCATTCAAGAGATGATCCCCGGCGTCGGCAAAGGGGAATGCGGATCGGGTGTTCTGCAACTGGTTGATTCCACAACCGGAATGCCACAGATCACCGGTCGCTACCTCAGCCAGAGCCAGGGGCGCGATGCGTTGGGCAAAGATGTGGCCGCCCTGTTTCTGGAAAAAGACCCGCGCGGCCCCTCGCTGGAAGAGGTCGCGCCCAATGCTTTCGCCGATGTCAAAACGCATGCTGCCCTGATGCGCGAGAAACTGCGCGAAGAGATGCAGGTCGAATTCGTCATTCAGGACGGCACTGTGCATATTCTGGATGGCGTCCGGGTGCAGCGATCGGCTCGCGCGGCCATGCGCATTGCCGTACGTCTTGCCGAAGACGGTATCATACCGCCGCAAGAGGCGGTGATGCGTGTCGACCCGCACGCGCTGAACGAACTTCTGCACCGTCAGGTCCACCCTGATGCGCGCCGCGACGTGCTGACCACTGCCATTGGTGCCAGCCCCGGTGCCTCGACCGGCAAGATCGTGTTCACCTCGGCCGAAGCACAGGCCAGTGCCGCCCGTGGCGAGGCGTGTGTTCTGGTGCGCCGGGAAACCTCGCCCGAGGATGTGCGCGGGATGCACGCTGCTGTTGCGGTTCTGACGGAAAAGGGCGGCATGACCAGCCACGCGGCCGTGATCGGGCGCGGATTGGGCCTGCCCTGTATCGTCGGGGCCTCGGAAATGCGGTTTCAGACGAAAGACAAGATGCTGACCGCACCGGATGGGCGGGTATTTAAAACCGGCGATATTGTCACCATTGACGGCAGCTCGGGTCAGGTGCTGGCCGGTCAGCCCGCCATGCTCGAGGCCGCGTTGGATGACTGTTTCCAGACGCTGATGGGCTGGGCCGATGCCGAGCGTGACATCGACATCCGCGCCAATGCTGACACACCGGCTGACGCGCAGACGGCCCGGAACTTTCAGGCTCAGGGGATCGGTCTGTGCCGGACCGAACATATGTTCTTTGATCCCGGTCGTCTGATCGTGATGCGCGAAATGATCTTTGCGCAAACCTCGGCGGGCAGGGCGGCAGTGCTGGAACGCCTGCTTCCGATGCAGCGCGAGGATTTTGTTCAGCTGTTCAGGATCATGGAAGGCCAGCCTGTCTGCATCCGCCTGTTCGATCCCCCCTTGCATGAGTTTCTGCCGACAACGCGCACCGGGCAACGGGAACTGGCCGAGGCGCTGGACCTGCCCGTGTCTGACGTCGAACGCCGGGTTGAGGCGATGACCGAATACAACCCCATGCTGGGTCTGCGTGGCGTTCGTCTGGGTGTCACCGTGCCCGAGATCTACGACATGCAGGCGCGTGCGATTTTCGAAGCCACACTTGAAGCCCGAAAAAACGGTGCACCGGTGGTGCCCGAAGTGATGATCCCGCTGGTATCCGCCAAGCGCGAGGTTGAACTGGTCAAATCCCGCATCGACTCGGTCGCCGCCGCCGTTGAATCGGAACGGGGGCAGAAGTTCGAATATCGGCTGGGCGTCATGGTCGAAACACCACGCGCCTGTCTGCGCGCGGAAGAGATCGCGCCGCAGACCGCGTTCATGAGTTTTGGAACGAACGACCTGACGCAGATGACCTACGGCCTGTCCCGCGACGATGCCGGTCGTTTCATGTCCGCTTACGTGCGGCAGGGGGTCTTTACCGAAGATCCGTTCCATGTCCTTGATCCGGACGGGGTGGGCGAGCTGCTGAAACTCGGGGCGGAACGCGGGCGTGCCGCGAAGCCGGATGTGACCCTTTCGGTCTGTGGCGAACACGGCGGGAACCCCGAATCAATCGCCATCTGTCGCGATCTTGGATTCGACTATGTGTCGTGCTCACCGTTCCGGGTTCCGGTCGCTCGGCTGGCTGCCGCTCAACTGGCGATTTCCTCCAGACTTGGGGGTTGACACCGCGCCGAACCCCAAGGAATAGTGGGTTATACGGTCACTCGTAGGCGAAAAATATTTTCGCTACGGGCGATTTTCCACTTGCTTTTTTCAAGATACTGGACCTTTGCGTCAGTCTGGGGTATCAGCCTCGTCGCGCCCGCCGGGGGAGGGTAAGGCGCGTGATGTGCCTGTGCGAGGTTATCTGATGCTACGTTACATATTGGCTGTTGCCGCAGTGGCGGCAACCGTGCTGCCGAGTGCATCCTTCGCTGAGAAGGAAGCGACTGATACTGCAAAACAAGAACTTGTCGCCCGCAGCGAGCTGCCAGCGCAAAGTTTTCGGGACTATTTCAAGCTGTTCCAGCCCCGCAAGGCGGCTGAACCTGTCGAAGTGTCCTTCTCCAAAGACTGGCTTGACCAGCAACCAAAGGCCTCCGGTGGTGAAAACTGGAAATGCCTGTCCGAAGCCCTGTACTTCGAGGCGCGCGGCGAAAGCGTGCGCGGCCAGTTCGCGGTTGCCGAGGTGATCCTGAATCGGGTCAAAAGCAGCCGTTTCCCGGATTCCCTGTGCGGCGTGATCCATCAGGGGACCGGCAAGAAATACCAGTGCCAGTTCACATACACCTGCGATGGCCGCAAGGAAGTCATCCACGAGAAAAAGGCGTATGAGCGTGTGGCGAAAGTCGCGCGGGCAGCCATTGATGGCGTGGCGGATGAGTTGACCGAAGGGGCAACACATTATCACACGACGTCGGTTCGCCCATCCTGGTCGCGGGTCTACAAACAGACGGCGAAAATCGGCGTGCATGTTTTTTACCGCCACAACTACCGGACAGCGAGCAACTGATTGACGCACCCGCGCTGGAAGCTTGCTGGCGTGGGGCAGGTTGCATCCTATATTGCGGGCCAGGAGGCCCGTGATGATTTTGAACCGCAGACACCTTTTGCAAACGGCTGCAGCAGCATTGCTGATGCCGCGTGTGGCCAGCGCGGGTTTTGCACCGCTTAATGCGCGTGTAGCCAAACACCCGATCGCGCCGGCAAGTTATCCTGAAACGGAAGTCTGGACATATGACGGGTCTGTCCCCGGCGTTGAACTGCGCGTCAGGCAGGGCGACCGCATCCAGCGCACCCTGATGAACCAGCTTCCGCAGGCCACGTCTGTCCATTGGCACGGTATTCGCATCGAAAACGCCATGGACGGCGTGCCCGGCCTGACGCAGGACGCGGTCGAGACGGGCGCAAGCTTTGATTACTCCTTCTCCGTTCCCGATGCAGGGACCTATTGGTACCATGCGCATAACCAGTCGATGGAACAGGTTGCGCGCGGGCTTTACGGGCCGCTGATCGTCGAAGAAACCGTGGCCCCCGATGTGGATCAGGATCTGGTGCTGATGCTGGACGACTGGCGGCTTGATCCGGAAACCGCCCAGATCACGGATGATTTCGACAATGGCCATGACCTCAGCCACGCTGGTCGGCTGGGGAATATCATCACTGTCAACGGATCCCTTGACCCGCGCGTTCAGGCGCGACGGAACGACCGTCTCCGGCTGCGCCTGATCAACGCCTCCAACGCGCGGATTTTCGACCTGGATCTCGACGGGTTGTTTGGTTGGATCGTCGCCCTTGACGGTATGCCACTGGGAACGCCGATCCCATTGTCGGGGGCTTTCCCAATCGCCCCCGCACAACGTATCGATCTGGTTGTGGATGTCGTGGCTGCGGGCGATACGGCAAGTCTGGTGAGTGTTGAACGCGACGGTGCCTTTGGCATCGTTCGGTTCGATGTCGACGAACCTCTCTCACCCGCGCCACGACAAGGCGTGGCAGCGTTGCCGCCCAACCCTTTGCCGGTCATCGAGGATGTCTCATCCGCTCCATTGCACCGGATGTCCCTGCAAGGCGGGGCGATGCGCTGGCTGGACAACGCCCGGATCGGGGACACTGAATTGTCAGGCCAGGAACTGGCGCAGTTGGGCCGGTTCTGGGCCCTGAACGGTTATGCGGAACGCCCGTCCGATCCGTTTCTGGACGCCCGGACCGGCGGCCTTCACAGGATCGAGTTCGTCAATGAAACAGTCTTTCCACATGCCATGCATTTGCACGGCCACCACTTCCGACTGATCCAGCCGGACGGATCGCTTGGCCCGTGGCGCGACACTGTTTTGGTTGATCGCGGACAAACCCGCCAGATCGCGCTGGTCGCGGATAATCCGGGGGACTGGCTGTTGCATTGCCATATGCTGGGCCATGCCGCTTCGGGTATGATGAGCTGGTTTCGCGTCACATGACGCCGCATTCGGCGGTTGGAATGGCGTTTGTTTGAATGTTATAGGCCCTTGCAACGCCTATAGTGGGCAAGCCCTGCAACAAGCCGAAAAGGCCGGACCCATGAGTTCTGAAATCCGACTGGCATTTGCGCACCCGTCCGAACGGTCCGAGGCGACCTCGCCCCGAGGGCCGCTGGACCGCATTTCCCTGCGCGACCATATTGTCGAGGTTGAAATCGGTGCGTTTCAGGCCGAGCGGGGAACAACCCAGCGGATCTGTTTCAATATCGTGGTCGAAGTCCGGCCTCTGACCGACCCGATTGACGACGATGTGGATCGCATCCTGTCTTATGACCGGGTGACGGAATCCATTGCCTATGAGCTCGCGGCCGAACGTCTGAACCTGCTTGAAACCCTTGCCGAACGTGTGGCCGAACGTATCTTGCATGAACCTCAGGCTGTAAGGGTCTTTGTTCGCATCGAAAAACTGGATCGTGGTCCGGGCGCTCTGGGGGTTGAGATCGTACGCGGGAAAGACTCGGTTCATCACGACGTGACCGAGGAAGACCGCCCGCATCCCCGTCTGGTCTACCTGTCGAATGACGCCATCGCCTCGGACAATCTGACCGGGTGGATCGACCAGTTGCAGAACCGCCAGCGCCCGCTGATCCTGTGTGTGGGGGCGTCAGACCTGGCTGCGCCGCAAACCGGCCACGCAATGACACAGCGCCGGATTGACCTGCTTGCGATCGAGCAAAACGCGTGGGTTCTGGCCGCACGCGATCACCGCTGCAAGGTGGTTTCAACTCGGACGGAACTGGACTGGGCCATGAAGAACGGCCAGATCTGTGTTTGGGCCCCGTCCAAGATCGTTCTGGACGCGGTGGATGGTCCTTCTGCCGCGCCATCCGACGCCGTGGCTTTGGCCGCATGGTTTGCCGCGACCTTTGAAGCCAGTGAAATGATGGTCATCGGCGGCGAATTGCCGAAAGCGCCCAAAACCCCGCTGCGGGCTGTGGCCGTGGATCAGGCCCAATTGTGAGCATCTATTTCAGACCGCTGGTTCAGCACGGCCAGATCCGGCCCGCTGGTGCGTATTCTCTGGCCGGTCAATCCCTGTGGTTTACCCATGTCGAGGCGCTTGGGCGCGATACCGCTCCGCAGATCATGGCGGCATCGGACATTCCCAGTGGGACGTTGGAGCGCTTGACCGGCCCGCGCGCACCCATCGCCGGGCTGGATATGCAGGTGCCGCATATCATGGGCATTCTCAACACCACGCCTGACAGTTTCTCGGACGGGGGCGTTCACAGCTCGGTCGAGGCCGCCCGCGATGCCGCCGCCCGGATGGTGGCGCATGGGGCCACCATTCTGGATGTCGGCGGGGAATCAACGCGCCCGGGTGCAGATTTCATTCCGGCAGATCAGGAAATTGCCCGCACCCGCCCGGTGATCGAGGCGATTCGCGCGCAAACGGATGCCCTGATTTCAATCGACACCCGCAAAGCCAGCGTCGCCAAAGCGGCGTGTGCGGCGGGCGCAGGGCTGGTCAACGATGTCTCGGGGTTCACGTTCGATCCCGAACTGGCACCGTTTTGCGCCGCCAAGGGCACACCGGTCTGCGTCATGCATATGCAAGGCGATCCGGCCACGATGCAGGAAAACCCCAGCTACGACAACGTGTTGCTGGATGTTTACGACTTCCTCGAACCCCAGATCGCTCTGCTGGAGAACCTGGGACTTCGGCGCGACCTGATCATCGTCGATCCGGGCATCGGTTTCGGCAAGACCGAAGACCATAACCTGACCTTGCTGCGCAATCTCAGCCTGTTTCACGGGCTTGGCTGCCCGATCCTGCTGGGCGTGTCCCGCAAGGGCTTTATCGGAACAATTGGACGGGAACCGGACAAGACTGCCCGCGCTCCGGGTTCAATTGCCGTGGCTTTGGCCGGATTGTCCCAGGGCGTGCAGATCATTCGCGTTCACGACGTCGCCGAGACTGCTCAGGCCTTGCGCCTATGGGCTGCTGTCCGGTAATCCGGTCTCACGGAAAATCACGGAGTGACACCAATGCGCAAGCTGTTCGGAACCGACGGGGTGCGGGGCACGGCCAACACGCATCCGATGACGGCGGAAATGGCGTTGCGCATCGGGGCTGCGGTGGGGCGCTATTTCCGGCGTGATGCGACCGGTGTGCACCGGGTCGTCATCGGCAAGGACACGCGCCTGTCCGGCTATATGCTGGAAAACGCGCTGACCGCCGGTTTGACGTCGACGGGAATGAATGTGCTGTTGCTGGGGCCGGTCCCCACGCCTGCGGTGGGCCTGATGACCCGGTCGATGCGGGCCGATCTGGGTGTCATGATCTCGGCCAGCCACAACCCGGCAGAGGACAACGGCATCAAATTCTTTGGCCCCGACGGCTATAAACTGTCCGATCAGGCCGAGATCGACATCGAAAAGCTGATCGACGAAGGTGTCCGGCCTGCTCAGGCCCAGAACATCGGACGGGCGCGCCGTGTTGATGACGCCCGGTTCAGATATGGCGAGCGTGTGAAATCCTCGCTGCCGCGCGATGTGCGTCTGGATGGCCTGAAGGTGGTGATTGACTGTGCCAATGGCGCCGCCCACCGCACCGCGCCCGAGGTTCTTTGGGAACTGGGCGCAGACGTGATCCCGGTTGGCATTGCGCCCAACGGGAAGAACATCAACCTCAACTGCGGATCGACCAAGCCACAGCTGGCCGCCGAAACCGTCGTGGCACATGGCGCTGACGTCGGTGTCTGTCTGGACGGCGACGCGGATCGGGTCGTTATCGTCGACGAAACCGGTCAGGTCGCTGATGGCGATCAGCTTATGGCACTGCTGGCGACGGCCTGGAAAAAATCCGGGCAGTTGAAAGGCAATGCCCTTGTGGCCACTGTGATGTCCAATCTCGGGCTCGAACGGCACCTGTCGTCACACGGTATGCGACTGGAACGCACGGCGGTCGGCGACCGCTATGTGGTCGAACGTATGCGCGAAGGTGGCTTCAACCTGGGCGGTGAACAATCCGGTCATATCGTGATGAGCGATTATGCCACCACCGGCGATGGCCTGATGGCCGGTCTGCATTTTCTGGCCGAGATGGTTCTGTCCGGTCGCAAAGCCTCGGATCTGTCCAAGCAGTTCGAAACCGTGCCGCAGCTGTTGAAGAACGTCCGCTATGCCAACGGTCAAACTCCGCTTGAAGTTCAAAGCGTTAAAGCGGCCATTGCCGATGCCGAGGCGCGGCTGAACGGGCAGGGACGGTTGCTGATCCGTAAATCCGGCACCGAGCCGCTGATCCGCGTTATGGCCGAATGCGAGGATGACGCGCTGCTGGTCCAGGTCGTCGACAGCATCGTGGCCGAGGTCGAAGCCGCCGCAGGCTAGCGCCCGAACAGAACTCTGCGCAGGCTGAACCACTGGCTGATGGCCATGCCCGTCAGGATCAGGGCCAGGGCGACGTAGAATCGCAGGGGCAGGGCCTCGGACAGGATCCAGGCCCCGAACACCATCGACCAGATCGGCACCTGATAATTCACCAGTGTCAAAAACACCGATCCGGCGCTGCGGGTGATCGAAACCCGCAGCAAATTGGCGAATGCTGTGGGGATCAGGCCAAGCACGATCAGGGCCAGCGATGGGCGGTTGCCCTGCCATGTGGGGATGCCTTCGACCAGCAGCATGATGGGCACCAGCAGAACAGCGCCGACCAGCAGGGTCAGCGCGGCCAGCGCCAGCGGCTCGACCGGCGGGCAACGCCGCGTCAGGATCGATGTCGAGGCATAGCAGAGGGCAGCCGAGACACAGGCCAGCTGCGCCAGCGGCTCGGTCCCCTGGCCCAGCTTTGCCAGACCGGGTCCGATCAGGACCAATGCGCCGGAAAACCCAAGGCACACGCCCAGAAACCGACGCAGGTTCAGCGGCTCGTCAGAAAAGAAATGCGCCAGCGGCAGCACCATCAGCGGAATTGCAGCCATGGATAACCCTGCAAAAGCCGAGGGCACATATTGCTGCCCCCAGCTAAGCAGCATGAAAGGCACCGCAGTCGACAACACGCCAATCAGCAGGATTGATGTAGTCAGCGCGGGTGTCAGAACCGGCATGCGGCGACCGGTGAACCGCATCAGGACAAGCAACGTCACCGCCCCTAATGTGGTGCGCGATGTCGCCACGGTAATAGGGCCATAGCCTTCCAAAGCCATCGCGACGACCATGAATGTGCCGCCCCAAATAAGCCCCAGCGTGAAAACGCCGCTCCAGTCCTGTTTCGTGGGTTGTTCAACCATTCCATCCCCTTATCCTGCGTGCGCGCCGGTGTCACGGGCTGATCTTGACTTAACGTTAGTTTGCACTTACCGTAAGCAATGGCTTACGATTCGACATTTTCAGCTTTGGGCGATGCAACCCGCAGGCAGGTGTTCGAAGCCGTCGCCAGCCAGCCTCAGGCAGTGGGTGAGCTTGCGTCAAAACTGCCGGTAAGCCGACCGGCCGTCTCGCAACATCTCAAGGTGCTGTCAGATGCCGGGCTGGTTACATGCCACGCGAAAGGGACGCGCCGGATCTATGCGGTGCGCCCCGAAGGTCTGGCAGAGCTGCGCAGATGGCTCGACCGTTACTGGAGCGACGTGATGAACAGCTTTGCAGATGAGGTGAACAGAGCGGGAGAGAGGCCATGACAGACCCGATAGTCAAGACAATTGTCGTAAGTGCCTCTGCTGCGCGCGCTTTCGATATCTTCGTCAACCGCATCGGGACATGGTGGCCGCTGGACAGCCACGCGGTTTCCGCATCGCAGGGACAACCGGCAAGGGACGTGGTTATTGAACCCCGGATCGGTGGCGCGGTCTATGAGGTCATGTTCGACGGAACCCGTGCCGACTGGGGTCAGGTGCTGGCAATTGATCCCGGCCAATCCGTGGCATTCACCTGGCATCCGGGCACCAGCAGGGAGTCTCCTACGCGCGTCGATGTGCGTTTTGAGGATTGTGGTTCGGGGCAGGCCAAAGTCACCCTGACGCATTCCGGCTGGGACGTCTGGGCTGGGGAAGCGCCCGAAAAGCGCGGCGGCTACGATACGGGATGGGATATCGTTCTGGGTGAATGCTTTGCCAAAGCGGTCTTAAAATGAAAAAGGGCGACCGCCTGGGCCGCCCTTTGCCTGACATCGGTCAGGTTTAGTTCTTTTCTTTGTCGACCATCTTGCCGGCCGAGATCCACGGCATCATGCCGCGCAGCTTGGCGCCGGTCTCTTCGATCATATGCTCGTCATTGGCGCGGCGCGACGCTTTGATGGTCGGCTGGCCAACGGCGTTTTCCAGCATGAAGTCACGGACGAATTTGCCCTGCTGGATGTCGTCCAGAACCGCTTTCATGCGGGCTTTGGTCTCGTCGTATTTCAGGATGCGCGGACCGGTGACATACTGGCCATACTCAGCCGTGTTCGAGATCGAGTAATCCATGTTGGCAATGCCGCCTTCATAGATCAGGTCAACGATCAGCTTCACTTCGTGCAGACATTCGAAATAGGCCATCTCGGGTGCATAACCGGCCTCGACCAGAGTTTCAAAGCCGCAGCGGATCAGTTCGACCAGACCACCGCACAGAACGGCCTGTTCGCCGAACAGGTCGGTTTCACATTCTTCGCGGAAGTTGGTCTCGATGATGCCCGAACGGCCGCCACCGATGGCCGAGCAGTAGGACAGGCCGATTTCCAGCGCCTTGCCGGTTGCATCGTTGTGAACCGCGACCAGGCAGGGCACGCCGCCGCCTTTGGTGTATTCGCCACGCACGGTGTGACCGGGGCCTTTGGGGGCCATCATGATGACGTCAACGCCGTCCTTCGGTTCGATCAGGCCGAAGTGGACGTTCAGGCCGTGGGCAAAGGCGATGGCCGCGCCCGGCTTGATGTTGTCATGAACGTATTTCTTGTAGGTTTCGGCCTGCAATTCGTCGGGCATGGTGAACATGATGACGTCGCACCAGGCAGCCGCTTCGGCAATGCCCATCACTTCCAGACCTTCTGCTTCGGCTTTCTTGGCCGAGGGCGAGCCTTCGCGCAGGGCGATGACCAGGTTCTTGGCGCCCGAGTCGCGCAGGTTCAGCGCGTGGGCGTGACCCTGGCTGCCATAGCCCAGGATAGCCACTTTCTTGTCTTTGATCAGGTTGATGTCGCAATCGCGATCGTAATAGACGCGCATTTTGCCGGTCCTTTCTGGTTTGGTTGGGGCGGTTCTACCTGCCGGGCGTCCGATTGGCGATAGGGTTGGGCTTGAGTATTTGTGAAAAAGATGAAGAATAATTCTTGAAAACGGAAAATACTGAAAAAATCATGCTTGATGATATCGACCGGCGCATTTTGCGTCACTTTCAGGCGAACCCCAGCCTGACCACCGCGGAACTTGCCGATCTGTGCCGGATCAGCGCAGGTGTTTGTTGGCGCAGGCTGGAAAAGATGCAGGCAGCCGGGATCATCGAAGGGCAGGAGGCGGTGATCGACTGGGCCGCGATGGGCTATGCTGTCGAGGTCTCGCTTCGGATCACCCTGGACAAGACACAGGCCCGCGCCTTTGACGAGTTTATGGAAGAGGCCCGCAACGTGGCCGAGGTGATCGAAATCCAGACATTTCTGGGCCGGGTGGATGTCCGCCTGTCGGTAATTGCGCGGGATATGAAGCACTATCAGCAGCTTTATCGGGACCGGATCCTGACCCTGCCGCATATCGCCGATATCGAAGCGCTGATGCATATCGCGCGGGTCAAGCGGGACGAGGTGTTGCCGGTATGATCGAGCTGGATGAGATTGACCGCCGTCTGCTGCGTGCGTTGCAACAGGACGCCACCCAAAGCGCAGGTGCCCTGGGTCGGAGGTTCAACCTGTCTCAGCCCGCCACCTGGCGGCGTATCCGCAGGTTGGAGGACGCCGGGATCATCAAGGGCCGGCGGCTGCGTCTGAATGCCGAGGCGCTGGGATTCGGTGTGACCGTGTTTCTGGGGGTCAAGCTGGCGCGCAAGGGACAGATCAGCCTTGAGGATTTCGAACGCGCCGTAAGTGCCATCCCCGAAGTGCAGACCGTCGAGCATGTTCTGGGATTGTACGACTACCGCTTGCGTGTTGTGGCGCGGGACCTGTCCGATTTCGAACGCGTGTTGCGGCGCCGGATCATGACGCTGCCCGGCGCAGGCGATGTCGAGGCGAACGTCCTGCTGAGCGAGGAACGGCTGCCCGGTCCGATTGGGTGACGTGCCTTAATATCTGGTGCGGATGTAGTATCCGGGATGATGGGTCAGGCGGGCAAACGTGATCGGTTTGTCTTCTTTCCAGGTGGTGCGCTCCATCTGGATCATCGACGCGCCCGCCGTGGTGCCCATGAACTCCGCCAGCCTTGCGTCAGCGGAAATAGCGCAGAACGCGACCTCGGCATCGTTGAACGGAGCGGCATTCAGCAACCACTCATGCGGTCCTTGCTGGGTCAGGTCGGCGTTTTCCACATCGGGGACGGTTCCGATATTGATCCAGCGCTCTTCAAGCTGGAACGGGCGGTTGTCCGCGTAATGCATACAGATGACATGCAGAACCCGCGTCTCGGCGGGGACATCAAGCTGAGAGGACAGCCAGCGGGGGCAGGCCTCGACAGTCCGTTCCACCAGCGCATAGCGATAGGCGGCATTCTGGCTTTCGACCATCTGCCGCGCCAGTGAGAATTCCAGCTTGGCGTGTTTGCTGGGCTCTTTCTTGACCCGCGTCCCGCTTTTGCGCTTGCGTTCGATGAAACCCTGATCGGCCAGTTCCCTGAGGGCACGGTTCACCGTCGCGCGGGCGCAATTGAATTCTTCGGCCAGTTGCGTTTCGGTCGGCAGCAATGATCCCTGAGGCCACACGCGGCTTTCAATACGTCGTTTTACTTCATCTCGAACGGACTGGAAGTTAATACGCTTTTGTATCGTCACAGGAAAAATATCCCTTCAAGTAAAAAGTGTGCGCATCTGTTCAGAAGCAAGCAGAAGTGTAAAGGGGAAGTGACACTGGTTGGCGTCATTTTCTTGTGTTCCCAGTGTTATACAGCACCGAATGGGTCGATTTTACCCGCATTCCGTCGCGTCACTTTTTGTCGCGAAATGGCTTTACTGGCCAAGGTAAAGAGACCAAGACTGCACTGACGATATTGAAAGGACGCCATATGCCTGCCTTGCTGAAGAACGTTGACCCGAACGGGCTTGAAGAATTCTCGGTCGTATTCACCGATCGCTCGCTGAACCACATGTCCCAAAAGTTTCAGGGGGTAATGCGCGATATCTCGGCCATGCTGAAAGAGGTGTACAAGGCAGACGGGGTGGCCGTCATTCCGGGCGGCGGTACCTATGCGATGGAGGCGGTCGCCCGGCAATTCGCGCGCGGGGCGGATGTTCTTGTGGTTCGGAACGGGTGGTTTTCATACCGCTGGAGCCAGATCATCGAAAGCGGTGCCCTGACCAGCTCGACCACAGTGATGAAGGCGCGCGAGACCGGCAATGCCAGCCCGTCCCCCTTTGCGCCCGCACCGATTGACGAGGTCGTCGCAACGATTCGCGAACAGAAACCCGGCGTTGTGTTCGCACCCCATGTTGAAACGGCGGCGGGTGTCATCCTGCCGGATGACTATGTGACTGCCCTGGCCAGCGCGGCGCATGAGGTGGGTGCATTAATGGTGCTGGATTGCATCGCATCCGGGTGTGCCTGGGTGGATATGAAAGCCACCGGCGTCGACGTGCTGATCTCGGCCCCGCAAAAGGGCTGGAGCGCATCGCCTTGTGCCGGTCTGGTCATGCTGTCCGAACGGGGCGAGGCGCGTCTGGAACAGACAAGCTCGGACAGTTTTGCCATCGACCTGAAGAAGTGGCGCCAGATCATGCAGGCCTATGAAAACGGTGGTCACGCCTATCACGCCACGATGCCCACCGATGCGCTGCTGGCCTTCCGCGATACCATGGCAGAAACCAGGGGATACGGGTTCGAAAAGCTGCGCAAGGCGCAATGGGCACTGGGCGACGGCGTGCGGGCGATGTTGAAGGACTATGGCATTGTCTCGGTGGCGGCTGACGGTTTCGGCGCACCCGGCGTTGTGGTCAGCTACACTTCGGACCCCGAAATCCAGAACGGCAAGAAATTTGCCGCTCTGGGGATGCAGATTGCCGCCGGGGTGCCGCTGCAATGTGATGAACCCGAAGGCTTCAGTACCTTCCGTCTGGGCTTGTTCGGATTGGACAAGCTTTATGATGTGGACGCCACCATCGCGCGTCTGAAACGCGTGCTGGATCAGGTTCTGTAAACGGGTCGGGCCTTAGCGAACGCCAAGGCCCATCTGCATCAACGTCTTGCGCACAGGCGGCAGGGAATACAGCGCGCTCAGCCCCATTGCGCGCGCATCCCGCAGCGGGCGCGCCTCGATCATCGAGGCGCGGTTCAGCAAATCGATCCCTTTGACCCGCATCTCGATCTCGGTGTGGCGCGCCTTGTGATAGGCGTCCAGCATCTGCGCGTCGCCCAGACCTTCGGGCCGGGACTGCGCCAGATCCAGCAGGCAGCGCAGATCGCCCAATGACATGTTCAGCCCCTGCGCGCCAATGGGGGGCACCACATGCGCGGCTTCGGCCATCAGGGCAATACGCTCACCCGCCAGCCGTTCCGCGGACTGGCTGATGATCGGCCAGATGGTCCGGCGCGATGCCAGCTTCAAGGGGCCAAACAGGCCACAGGACCGTTCCGTCATCGCAGCCTCAAACGCTTCGGCATCAAGGGTTAAAAGGTCAACGGCCTTCGGGCCGCGCTCCATCCAGACGATGGCGGACGAGGGCTGCCCCTGCCAATCTGGCAGCGGAACCAATGTGAACGGCCCGCCAGACCTGTGTATCTCGGTCGAGACATTCTCGTGAGGAACAGGATGCGTCACCGCAAACGCCAGCGCTTTCTGCCCATACCGTGTTGTATGCACATTGATACCGGCGGCCTCGCGCATGGGTGAGTTGCGCCCATCTGCGGCCAGCACCAGCTTGCAGCGGATGCGGCTGCCGTCGCTCAGGCCAACGCGGGCTTCGGCAGTGCGGGTGAACAGGCTGACGGTCCCGGTGCCGGGGCGGAAATCGACATTCGGCAGCTCTGCCAGCCGTGCGACCATCTCCCGGCGCAACAGCCAGTTGGGCAGGTTCCAGCCAAACGGTTGCTCGGAAATGTCGGCTGCGTTGAAATCGCGTATGACGCGGGGTTCGGGCACGTCCCCGCCGGCATCGACAATACGCATGATCTGCAAGGGGGCCGCATGGGCATCCAGCCGCGCCCACAGGCCGCATTGCTCCAGCAGGCCGCGCGCAGGTTGCAGAAAGGCGGTGGTGCGCAGGTCGGACCCGTCCACATCCCGTTCGGTGATCGGTGGCGCGGGATCTACGCACACCACGTCAAACCCAGCGGTTCCAAACGCCGCCGCTGCGGTCAGACCGGCGATTCCACCGCCGGAAATCAGGATGTCACAACTGTCAGTCATGGCGCCTCTCATCATCTCGGGCAGACCCTAGTTCGGTTCCACCCCCTGCGCCAAGTGACATCCTGTCCCGTATCTCAGCCGCGTGAGATCAGGATCAGGACAAGGAACATCACCGGCACCATCATCAGGGCAGGGATGTAAAGGCCGGGAAGGCCGAACACCATGGCGGAACAGCCCCACATGCTGAGGACCGCGCCGACGGTATAATACAGGTCCTCCGCCTTGGCGTTGGCCGCGTCGCGGGCCAGCCACCCAAAAACCGGAATTGCAAAGAATAGGCGCTGCCAAACCGGCAGGCGTCCGGGCATCTCGATCGCACTCATGGGGCTTCTCCGTTCTGTTCGTCGCTCCAGCGCATATAGGGCTGCGCATGCGGGTGCAGAACGTACGGATCGTCGCAGTGTGACAGGCTACCGCAGGCGGGCCAGAAATGCGGTCAGATCATCCGTGTGATGGTGGATGTGATCGGCCTCATGCGGGTCCGGGGCGACATGAACCGTGCGCATTCCCATCTCATGCGGGGCGGCCAGATTACGCGGGTCATCCTCGAACATGGCGGCCTTGTCAGCCTGAATGCCATCCTGTGCAAAGATGGCTTCAAAGGCGGCTTTCTCGGGCTTTGGCCGATACCCGGCATGTTCGACGCCATAGATTGCATCAAACAGCCCCGAAAGCCCGCGCGCCTGCAAAACCCGCTCGGCGTAGGGTGCGCTGCCATTGGTGTAGACGATGCGCCGTCCGGGCAGGGCGCGAATGTGATCGGCCAGCTCTGCATCCGGGTCCATATGGCTCATGTCCACCTGATGCACCGCGTGCAGATAGGGCTCGGGGTCCAGATCATGTTCGGCCATCAACCCGGCCAGCGTAGTGCCGTATTGGCGCCAGTACTGCCCGCGCAGCCTGTCGGCCTCGGCCCGGTCCACGCCGATGGCCTGCACCACGTAATCCGTCATCAGAACTTCGATCTGATCGAACAGCTGCATATGCGGCGGATAGAGGGTGTTATCCAGATCGAACACCCATTGCGTGACATGACTGAAGGACGGTTTGACCATGGCTTGGGTTTAGGGCGCGGGCGGGGTGTTTTCAATGCCGTACTTGATTGACGCCCCCAGAGACGGATAGACATGTCCGAACGAGGAGACAGAATACCCCATGAGCCAGACCCGATCCCCCACCAAGGATGCCTATAGCCTGATACTCGAAGCCATTGATGTCGGCGTCTACAAGCCCGGCGATCGTCTGGTGGAAAGCGAGCTGGCAGAACGGTTCGGGGTGTCGCGCACCCCGATCCGCGAAGCGTTGCAACGCCTGGAAACCCAGTCTCTGCTGGAACGGGACGGTCGGTCACTGATCGTGGCGTCGCTGGACCACAACCAGATGGCCGAGCTTTATATCGTGCGGCGCGAACTGGAAGGGCTCGCCGCGCGGCTGGCTGCCAAACACGCCACCGAAGAAGAGATCAGGGTTCTTCAGGACATGGTTCTCGAAGATGACAAGCTGGTGGGCGATCCGATGGCGCTGTCACGTGCCAACCGGCGCTTTCACGAACAGATCCATCTGGCCTCGCACAACCGCTACCTTGTCCAGCAGCTTGATCTGGTGCACCGGACAATGGCCTTGATGGCGACTACGTCCTTGGCCGTGCAGGGGCGCGGAGAGATTGCCCAGAGCGAACATAAAGGCATTGTCGAAGCCATTGCCGCGCGCGATGAAGAGGCGGCGGGGCGGGCGCTCAAGGACCATATCTCGATCGCATTCATGACGCGCCTGAAGCAGGACGCAAGCCGCCGCGACAAGTGATTCTCAGGCCAGCGGCTCGTCTTCGCTGGCCTGTCCGTGCTGGGTCTTGTCCCAGAAAAACGGGTTGGTCGCCAACTCCCACAACGCCTTGTAACCGGCAATCACGCCCAGCGGGAAATACAGAAACATCGTCGGAACCCAAGGCAAAAGAAACCGCCGCTCACGTGCGGATACGGCGATCAGACCAACACCGATACTCAGCCCCTCTGCCATCAAAAACAGCCCGATCAGCGCGGTAAAGGTTGAATGCGGTACGATATGATCCATCGGATTGGCCAGCCCCAGGCTTGACAGCCAGAATACCCAGAGAACGGGCGCCAGCAGAAATTGCCCCAACGTGCCCAGAAAGAACGCCTGAAGGCCCAGAAATCTGGCACCTCCAAGGTCACGCCACAGCTTTTGCGGGCTGCGCATATGCACCAGATACGTGACCATGAACCCCTTGAGCCAGCGCGAGCGCTGTTTGACCCAGGGCCAGGCCCGGAAATTCGCCTCTTCATATGTTGTGGTATCCACCATTTCGGTCCGGTACCCGGCCCGGTACAGCCTTACGCCCAGATCAGCATCCTCGGTGACGTTATGGGCATCCCAGCCGCCCAGTTTCAACAGCTTGTCGCGACGGAAAAAGAACGTGGTGCCCCCAAGTGGCACCACCAGCCCCATACAGGCGATCCCCGGCAGGATCACGCGGAACCAGCTGTTGTATTCGATGGTAAAGCAGCGTGACCGCCAGTTGGTGCGCGGGTTGTAGTAATCCAGAACTCCTTGCAGGCACACCACATCCGGCGCGGCCTGGGTGAAATGCGCCACCACGCGCTCGATCTGATCCGGTTGTGGAGCGTCCTCTGCGTCCCATACGCCGACGAAGTCGCCCCGGCAGAACTCCAGCGCGTAATTCATGGCGCGCGGCTTGGTGGTCAACCCGTTCAGCTCGGGCACCTCGACGATGCGCATCCAGCTGGGCAGGCTCACCTGCGCAAGGGCATTGCGCGTCACGTCATCCTTTTCCTCAAGCACAAGGATGACATCCAGCAACGCCTTGGGATAGGTTAGCCGCTGTAGTCTTTGTACCAGAGCATTTGCGATCTCGCGCTCCTTGTACAATGGCACCATGATCGACACGCAGGGTTGCCGCAATGTGATGGCAGCTTCGGTGTGGTCCGGCTGCGTTCTCAGGCGATGCCAAAGGTAAGCCAGCGTGCCAGCCATCCGAAAGGCTGCAAAAAGCACCAAAGTTCCCACAGCTATGCCCAGCACCGCCAGCAGGCCAAACGCCGGGAACATGGCAAACAGCCCCAGCACACACAACAGGGCCACCGAAGGCCCCACGCGCGACCTGAGGGTCCAGTTGCGGCAGCTTTGCGCGGGATCAACCCGCGTTTCCGCCGATCTGGCCAGAGACCCCGAGAATTGCCGCGCAATCGTTCGGTCAATCTGATCAGAGGCCGCCAGCACCGGGATCACGGCATAATCGCATTCCCGCATCCCGGCGGTCACGGTTGCGAACCGGTCGGGCCGGGCGGTGGCCACCAGAACAAGGGGGCCAATCCGCATCCAGGGGATGACATTGTGTTTCAGCCAGAAGTCGACCGGCATTAACCCGCTCAGTTCCGGCATCGGCGGGATCTGTTCAAGATCGGCAATCTGCCAGCCGGATTGCGCAGACAGCGCGCTCAACACGTCCTGCCGGGTGGCATAGCCTTCTCCGACCAGTATCTCTCCCAGCGGTGCGTTCTGTCTGGTTTGCTGGCTCAGCGCATGGTCCAGCTGGGATCGGGTGATAGCTCCGGTTTCCAGCAGGCAGGTGCCCAACGGTTTCCGATACCCGGGCGCGGGGATCGGTGCGGCGGACGTGAAATCCAGAAGATCAAGCTCAGCCATAACAAAACCCTGGCGCAGTTACCTGCGCTCAGGGTTGTTCGATCAGGGTTAACACCCGGTTAACACTGCACAGACAAGCAGTTATGCCTGAATTTTCTTCTTTTCCATGGCCTCGGCGAAGCGCTCGAACAAATAGAAACTGTCCTGCGGTCCGGGCGATGCCTCGGGGTGGTATTGCACCGAATAAACCGGCCTATCCGCCATGCGGATACCGCAGTTCGAGCCGTCAAACAGCGACCGGTGGGTTTCCACGACGCCATCGGGCAGGGATTGCGCATCGACAGCGAAACCGTGGTTCATCGACGTGATCTCGACCTTTCCGGTGTCCAGGTCCTTGACCGGGTGGTTCGCGCCGTGGTGGCCGTGGTTCATCTTGACCGTCTGACCACCCAGCGCCAGCGCCAGCATCTGGTGTCCAAGGCAGATGCCGAACACAGGCAGGTCTGTCGTCTCCAGAATCTCTTTGATCATCTGCACGGCGTATTCACCCGTTGCCGCCGGATCGCCGGGGCCGTTCGACAGGAACACACCGTCAGGCTGATGCGCCAGCACGTCGGCTGCGGTGGCAGTCGCGGGCAGAACGGTAACGTCACACCCAGCGGATGCGAGGCAGCGCAGGATGTTGCGCTTGGCGCCATAGTCAACGGCAACGACCTTGTGGGCAGGGGCCTTCTGACGTTGGTACCCATCCGGCCAGGCCCACCGCATCTCATCCCAGCGATAGCTTTGGGCGCAGGTGACATCCTTGGCCAGGTCCATGCCTTCCAGCCCTGCAAAACCACGCGCGGCGGCGACCAGCGCCTCGATGTCAAAATTTCCCTCGGGATCATGGGCCAGCGCCACATGCGGCGCGCCCTGCTGGCGGATGGCACGGGTCAGGCGGCGGGTATCGACACCCCCGATGGCGATGCGCCCCCGACGCGCCAGCCAGCCCTTGAGCTCCTCGGCCGAGCGCCAGTTTGATGGCTCGGTCGGATCCCATTTCACGACCATGCCCGCCGCGACCGGATCACCGGTTTCGTCATCTTCCGGGTTCACGCCGACATTGCCGATATGAGGGAATGTAAAGGTCACGATCTGCCCGGCATAAGAAGGGTCGGTCATGATCTCCTGATATCCGGTCATCGCGGTGTTAAAGCACAGCTCGGCCACGGTTTGCCCGGTCGCGCCGAAGCCTGCGCCGTAAAACAGGGTTCCATCGGCCAAAGCCAGACATGCGGTGGGCTTGGACGGGGCATTCGGGGCCATGGCGCGACTCTCCTGTAGGGTAAATCGGCGCATACCTAAGGGGGTTGCGCGTCTGGGTCAAGTCTGTTCAATTTTTGGGCTATTGTTGTTTTTCAATGGTTTAGCTGTATTCACCCCCGGTTGTGTCAGGCTTTTTGTTTCGATATGGTCGGGGTTCCGTTGTCATGGGGATGGACAAACCAAATGGACATGCGATCACGGGTGAATGCCGCCCTGAAGCAAGCAATGAAAGACAAAGCAGCCGAGCGTCTGTCGACGCTGCGGTTGATCAACGCCGCCATCAAAGACCGCGACATCGCGGCACGTGCGTCCGACAATGAAGAAGCAAAGGGATGCAGCGACGCAGAGGTTCTTGAAATCCTTGGTAAAATGACCAAGCAGCGCAAGGAAAGCGCCCGCGCCTACGAAGAGGGTGGTCGCCTGGATCTGGCCGAACGCGAGATTCGCGAAGTCGAGGTGA
This sequence comes from Ruegeria sp. O4, assembly GCF_056535125.1. Lineage (NCBI taxonomy): Bacteria > Pseudomonadati > Pseudomonadota > Alphaproteobacteria > Rhodobacterales > Roseobacteraceae > Ruegeria > Ruegeria sp. O4. The sequence continues at coordinate 175,184 of NZ_JBQERO010000005.1, forward strand.
TCGAGGAATTTCTACCCAAACAGCTAGACGACGATGAGGTCAGCAAGGCCATTCAAACCGCCATCACGGCAACCGGCGCGGGTTCGATCCGCGATATGGGTAAGGTGATGGGCGAGTTGAAGACGCGCTATACCGGCCGGATGGATTTCGGCAAGGTCGGTCCGATGGTCAAGGATCATCTGTGCGCAGCCTCAAACGGCGATTGCTGAGGCACTGGGCCCCGTGAATTGCTACTGCGCGACTGGCTCGCGCAGTCTTAGGACCAGTTCGTCATAAAGCGTGATCCGCTCATCTTCGGACAGAAACGCCCCGATTTCGACCTCGCGCCCGTCTCCGACAAGGGTGACATAATGCGGAACCGGGCCGCCTTTCTTGTGCATCGCGGGCCGCGCCCAATAGCGGTTGCAAGACCATTCGTGCTGCTCTTTGCCGGGGGTGTGGTGCACCAGCCGCGCATGCGTGCCCGACAGGGTCAGAACCTCGAAAACACTGCGGGCGCGGTAGTTGGTCTTGATGGCCAGCCAAAGCCCCAGCACAGTGATCAGCAGGAACGGCAGCAGCCCCCACAGGATTACGGAACCAAGCGTGGCCAGCAATGGGATCAGGCCAAACAGGAACACCGACAGGATCGTGATCATCGCCCCTCGCGGCGGCAGCGAGTTATGCGGCCAAAGCCGCAGTTCCTGTTCGGTTTCCGAGGTCTGATTCCATGTGTAGGGCATACCGCGAACATAGCGCAGCGCCGCCTCATGTCGACGGGTTTTGATCAGACGACGTGGCCGACCCGAGACCAGGACAGGGCGTCATCCAGACGATCGTCACCCCAGAATACCTCCTGCCGGACAACAAAGCTGGGGGCGCCGAAAACACCCAGTTTGACGGCGGTTTCGGTTTCCGCCTCAAGGGCCGCGACGATGTCGTCGCCTTGTGCGCGTGCCAGGGTCAGTCGGGGGTCTTGCTGACACCGCAAAAGCGCCTCGGACAGCGCACTTTCGCGCCCGGCTTCCACCCCTTCCTCGAACCAGATGCGATAGAGCGTTTGGGTGAACGTCACGCCCCAGCCGTCCATCATTCCAAGCAACGCAACCTGATTGGCCAGTGGCAGATTGGAAATCGGATAGGGCGCGGGCAGGTTGGCGTGGATGTGGTACTTGGCACAGCGGCGTTCGATATCGCGCCACATATAAGCCGATTTCACAGGCTTTCCGGCAAAAGGGATATTCTGCTGGGCCGACATCACCGTGCGCACGTTGAACGGGCGCCAGTTCACCGTGGCGTCATGCTGGGCGCACCATTCCTCCAGACGCATCACGGTCAGGAAGCTGTACGTGCTGCCAATGGAATACCAAAAGTCGATCTCGGGCATTGCCGACCCTCCGACTGTTCCGTCCGCACATCATAGCCGATTTCGTCGCACTTGGCGAACGCGGGGTGAGAGCAAAGAAAAACCCCGCCACCTAGGCGGGGTTTCTTGGATCAGGTCGGGATCAGTGCGCGTGGCCCTTGTCCCAGTCTTCCTGCTTGGGCAGCTGCTCGAACGTGTGTTCGGGCGGCGGGGTGGGCAGGGTCCATTCCAGCGTATCGGCATACTCGTTCCAGTAGTTGGGCCGTGTCTCGCGTGCGCCACGCAGCAGGGCGTAGATCACGATGCCGAAGAACAGCAGGAACGAGGCGAACGAGATGAACGCGCCAATCGACGAAACATAGTTCCACTGCGCGAACGCTTCGGGATAGTCGATGTAGCGGCGCGGCATGCCCTGACGACCCAGGAAGTGCTGCGGGAAGAAGGTCAGGTTGGCGCCGATGAAGAACATCCAGAAGTGAACCTTGCCCCAGAACTCGGAATACTGGCGACCGGTCATTTTCGCGAAGTAGAAATACATCCCTGCGAAGATCGCAAACACGGCACCCAAGCTCATCACGTAGTGGAAATGTGCCACCACATAGTAGGTGTCGTGATAGGCGCGGTCCACGCCAGCCTGCGACAGCACCACACCGGTCACACCGCCAACGGTGAACAGGAACAGGAAGCCAAAGGCAAACAGCATCGGTGTCTTGAACTCGATGGAACCGCCCCACATGGTCGCGATCCACGAGAAGACCTTAACGCCTGTCGGAACCGCGATGACCATCGTTGCCAGCATGAAATAGGCCTGCTGACGCAGCGACATGCCAACGGTGTACATGTGGTGCGCCCACACGACAAAGCCCAGCACACCGATAGCGATAATCGCCCAGACCATCGGCAGATAGCCAAAGATCGGCTTGCGCGAGAAGGTCGCGATGACATGGCTGATGATGCCGAAACCGGGCAGGATCACGATATACACTTCCGGGTGGCCAAAGAACCACAGGATGTGCTGATACAGGATCGGATCGCCGCCACCGGCCGGATCAAAGAAGGTAAAGCCAAAGTTGCGGTCCATCAGCAACATGGTGATTGCGCCCGCCAGAACCGGCAGCGACAGCAGAATCAGCCACGAGGTGACGAAGATCGACCAGCTGAACAGCGGCACCTTGAACAGGGTCATGCCGGGGGCACGCATGTTCAGGAAGGTGGTGATCATGTTGATCGCGCCGAGGATCGAGGAGGCGCCCGATACGTGTACGGCAAAGATCGCAAGGTCCATGGACATGCCGCCCTCGGTCGTGGACAGCGGCGGGTACAGAACCCAGCCCACGCCCGAACCCATCTGATCGTTCCCACCGGGGCTCAGCAGCGAGGCCACACCCAACGAGGTACCGGCGACATAAAGCCAGAAGGACAGGTTGTTCATCCGCGGGAACGCCATATCCGGCGCGCCGATCTGCAACGGCATGAAATAGTTGCCAAATCCGCCGAACAGGGCAGGGATGACAACAAAGAACATCATCAGAACACCGTGATAGGTGATCATCACGTTCCACAGATGCCCGTTGGGCGTACACGGGTCGGCCATGAAGCCTTCAAGGCACATGTACTGAACACCGGGGTGCATCAGCTCGAGCCGCATGTAAACGGTCATCAGAACCGAGATCAGACCGGCCAGAGCCGAAACGATCAGGTACAGAATCCCGATGTCCTTGTGGTTGGTCGACATGAACCAGCGCTGGAAAAAGCTGCGCTGGTCTTCATGGTCGTGACCATGAATGGCTGCGTCTGCCATTATAGGTGCCTCCTGTTGCAACTACACCGCGCAGCCGGACCTCTCCAACGCGCGGGATTCCTGCTGGTTTTAGAATGCGTAGGGGCGACCTTCAATGGCCGAGTTTGATCTGGATCAAGATAAATGGCCGCACCCCCCTTGAAAACGGGTGTTCGAGAAGCCGGGATCTGAGCGTTCGGGGGGGGCTGGTGATACAGCGGGCCTAGCGCCTGTGTTCAGGTCGCCCGCAATGGGTCCGTCTCTCAAAGCTGACCGGAAAGGCGTGAACCTTTGCCTCTGGCCAATCACCCGAACCGAGGACAGGGAAGGGGGGAGCCCCGAGACCTTCTAAGACATTCGTGCTTGCGCAGCGAACTACCTGTGGCCCACCCCGCCCTTGTCGCGCACCTTGAGGCGCATCGAGTTAGCCTGCCATCTAATAGGCTCACACAGCGTTCGGAACACCTTGAAGAAATGCTGATCACTCGATCTCGTTTTTGAATATCCTGCCGTCCTTCATGATCAGGTCGAAGTTTGCATCGGGGTCCGCGACCAGATCGATATCGTCCATAGGATTGCCATCGACGAGGATCAGATCAGCATAAGCGCCTTCCCGGATCACTCCAAGCGGGCCTTCCTGGTACGGGTGGCGCGGTCCGGCGAGTTCTATCAATTCAGCATTTGTCGAGGTCGCCATTTTCAGAACCTCGTATGGCGTGTACCAAGTCTTCATCTTCGCCAGGAATTTGCCTTGTTTTTTCGCAAGCTCCGCATCGAAAAGCATATCTGTGCCGAATGCGACCTTCACGCCGATCTCTTTGGCCATATCGATTGAGGTCGTGGTGCCATCAGTAACCTCCACCCATTTCGCTGTGCTAACTGGGTCGCTGAATGAGAAAGCGTCCTCGTCGTCAAGCAATGGCTGGACAGACAACCAGACGCCGTTGTCCTTCATCATCTGTAGGGTTTCCCTACTGAGCAAATTGCCGTGCTCAATGGTTTTGACCCCGGCTTCAATCGCCATTTGGGCAGCTGCATCGGTAAAGATATGCGAGGCGACGTAGGTATTGTAACTTTCTGCAACCGCGACGAATGCCTTCAACTCTTCGAGCGTGTATTGGCTCATGTCGAGCGGGTCATAGACCGACGAAACACCGCCACCGCCAGAAATCTTGATTTGCGAAGCGCCCATGCGCATAACTTCGCGGGCGCGCAGTGTGACGTCGTCAACCCCGTCCGCGATCAGCATCAGCCCCACACGGTTCCAATACCAAAGCGAGTCACCCGGGTTTGAAGGCGCGTCCTGGTAGGCACCGTAGTCAAAATGACCGCCCGTCTGGCTAATCGGAGGGCCAGAAGGCACGATTCGTGGGCCGGGAATTTCGCCCGCATCGATCATCTTCTTTGTCGCGAAGGGATTGCCGCCGACGTCTCGCACCGTCGTGAATCCGCGCATCAGCGTGTCTTCCGATCCCATGGCACCCCGGATTGCGATCTCGAGTATATCTCCGGAAATCACGGTGGTTTGAGCCGCGCAACAATATGAAGTGTGCCAGTGGACGTCGATGAGCCCCGGTATCATCGTGCGCCCGCCACCATCGATGACTGTCCCGCCCGCTACAGCGAGAGGTTCCGTGGTAACCGCAGTAATCAAGTTGTTGGTTACGACGACATTCGCACCTTCCAGTAGTTGTTCGCTTTCGCCGTCAAACACGTTCACGTTGGTGAACAGGATGGATGATCCATCCTGAGACATTGCCGGTGACCAGGCCAAGGCTAACGACAGCACGGTTATTGGAATACGGAAGAGAGCCGGCATTTACGAAATCCTTCTGAAGTCTGAACGGTCTGAAGATGCTCTTTCACGCTATACCTGTATATAACTCTGATCAACTTCACGTTCCGACCGTCGGAAATCCCAAGAGCCGCTCTGACAACGTTAAAAGGCGTCGGCGCGGCCTAGTTGACGAACGTCAGCTTCGTCCATCTGGCGGACCTTTGACTCGACCTGGATGAATTTCTCAAAAACTTAACCAGTTTACGTCCGATTAAGAATTACGAAACCCGTGCTCTGCTGCGTAGGCAGGCATCACCTGTGGGGAACGTGCCGCATCTGTCTCTGATGATGTGATCTCATGCCAAATCCAAGTGTACAAAACGTACAACCCTCTCTGAAAACCCGGTACAATTTGTACATTTCAGGGCTCAATCCCCCGGCTTGACCCGGCGGGGCGGGTGGACCACAACTCGGTCAAAAGCCCCTCAAGGAACGGATGGCAACCATGGATTATGATCCCGACAACATCTTCGCCAAAATTCTGCGCGGCGAGATACCTTCGTCAAAAGTTTACGAAGACGCCGACACACTGGCCTTCATGGACATCATGCCTCGTGCCGATGGGCATTTGCTGGTGATCCCCAAAACGCCCTGCCGCAATGTACTGGATGCCACGCCCGACCAACTGGTGGCGGTCATGAACACCGTTCAAAAGATGGCTCGTGCAGTGATGAAAGCCTTCGACGCGGACGGTGTAACCATTCAGCAATTCAACGAAACCGCAGGCGGGCAGGAGGTTTTCCACCTCCATTTTCACATCCTGCCGCGTCATGACGGCGTGTCGATGCGCCCGTCTGGTAAAATGGGTGATTTCGACCTGATTGCCGAACATGCGGAGAAGATAAAACTCGCTTTGTAGTCAATATTTTACGGTCTGTCTGTGAGGTGATAATCCGGACGATTACCCACACCCGCCCGCGCATATCGCCGCGACCGGAGACAAGATATCCCGAAACCCTTCCTTGGGACCGACCAAGTGACTCAATAGCCGGATAACGCAGAAATCGCCTGCTCCCTTGCAACGCGAATTGGCCATAAGATTAAGCGGGAAGGGGGAAATGAATTGCCGTTCCGATTTGGGGTCGGAACGGCAGACTCGTAACCAAACACTTCTCGGATTTCGAGGGCGAGCCCTTGATCACCGGTTTAACATACCACTCACTCTTGATTGGCAGTTTCATATTACTCGTTAACAACTCTGGTGTATCCCAGAGAATTAAAATTTGCCTAAAGAATACCGTAAAACTGGATCGTTCTTGGTAAATTGCGACGTGTTTCGGAAACAGAGCCTTCCGCCCATCCATATTGTTGTATCAGGGTGCGACAGAATCTGATTCGACGACTGCTGAACCCCAGACAGAATCAGGTTTCCGAAGCGCCAAAAACCTCTTCAAAGGTTTTCTTCAAGGCAGCATCAAGATCATCCATAGTGACCGGAAGCCCCAGATCCACCAACGAGGTCACGCCGTATTCGCTGATCCCGCAGGGAACAATGCCCGAAAAATGCTCCAGGTCCGGTTCGACATTGACCGAAATGCCATGAAAACTGACCCATTTTCGCAAACGCAAGCCAATTGCCGCGATCTTGTCCTCTGCCGGTTTGCCAGTCACCGTCAGCGGTTTGTCGTCGCGCCGCACCCAGACACCAACGCGCCCGTCGCGTATTTCGCCGTGCACGTTGAACTCGGCCAGTGCTGATATCACCCAATTTTCCAGCTGCTTCACAAATTGGCGCACGTCGCGCCCGCGCTTGTTCAGGTCCAGCATGACATAGGCCACACGCTGACCGGGCCCGTGATAGGTGTACTCGCCGCCGCGTTTGCTTGCATAAACCGGAAAGCGGTCAGGATCGGTCAGGTCTTCGATCTTTGCCGACGTGCCTGCCGTATAAAGTGGCGGGTGTTCCAGCAACCAGATGCACTCCGCCGCGTCACCGCGCGCAATCCCGGCGACGCGCGCCTCCATAAAGGCGGTGGCGTCGTCATAACTGGTCAGACCATCGGTGATTTTCCATTCCATGGCGGCCTCATATCCGCCCAAAGCGGGCAGGGGAAGAGAGGTCAGGCCGCTTCGGCCAAACACTGTTGCAGCACCCGAGAATAGGTATCGACCCCTTGTGCGCCCGTCAGCAGGTATTTTCCGCCAAATACCATGGACGGCACACCAGAGATCCCCCGGCTGGTCCAGAACTGCTGTTTCTCTCGCACCAAAGCGATATGCTCCCCGGTCTCAAGCACCTGCCGCGCAGTATCAGGGTTCAGCCCGGCAGAAGTAACAGCCTGCAACAGAACCTCAATGTCGGAAACGTCCTGTTGCCGGGTGAAATACGCGTCGAAAAGCGCAAGTTTCAATTGATGTTGCAGGCCCTGACCTTCGGCCCAATCCAGCAACTGATGCGCCTTGAATGTATTCACGATCCGGCTGTCTTCATCAAAGTTGAAGGTGAACCCCAGTTCCGCCCCGATCGCCGTTAGCCTGTCGCGTGCCTGCTGGCTTTGTTCAGGGGTCGAGCCATATTTCTCAGTGATGTGTTCCCGCAGGTTCTGCCCTTCAGGCGGCATGTTCGGGTTCAATTCGAACGGGTGCCAGCGAAGTTGGGTTTGGATGCCCTGCTGTTTCAAAGCCGCATCAAGCTGGCGAAACCCTACTATGCACCACGGGCACACGACGTCTGACACGATATCGACTTGGATGATTGGGCGGGTGTCGGGCGAGGTCATCTGCGGCTCCTGTCAGATCGAAACTGTGTTGTTTACCGGCTTAGATAAGGCTGCCGCGTGGGATTTTAAACCAGCGTGTTTTTGCCTCTTCACATCGCGCGCGCCAACGTCTATACGCCGCTCTACCAAGTCACTGGCAGTGCGGTCGTGGCGGAATTGGTAGACGCGCAGCGTTGAGGTCGCTGTGGGGTAACACCCGTGGAAGTTCGAGTCTTCTCGACCGCACCATTTCACATTTTGATGTGAAATCCGCTAGAAACTCAAAGATAACAGATGTTTGCGGAGTTCGATAACCATTTTCGCGGTCATAGGCCAATGGGGCTTTGAAGGCCGCTTTTATGATGGTTTTCTTCACGAGTAGTGATCCGTTTACATAGATGTTCCAAGGGCTTGAGAGGAATTCTCGCAAGAGTTCGATAATTTCACTAAGGCTGCGTGTGGGTTTGGTGGTGTGGGACAGCTTATCGGTCAGCAGCAGCTTGTCTTCTTCCAGCTTGGCGATCTTGGCTTCAAGCGCGGCCATTACCTTGGGATTCGAAGTCTCGATCATGCGCTCAACCAGCACATCTTGCTGCTTGTCCAACTCTTTGTGCTGGCGTTTGATTTCTGCCTTCGTCTGCTTGGCTTGATCCCCGCGCTGATCCCAAGCATCTTTCAACATGGACATCGCGATATCGAGCAAGTTTTTGCTTGGGGTCAGAGACCGCAAGATCGCCTCAAAGCCTGTGTCTATTTTCTCTGCACGAATACCTTTGCGGTACTCAGAACAGCCTTTCCTCTGGCAATTGTAGTAGGGGTAGCGTCTGCCGGTAGCGCTCCGGGCATGGTACGCGGTCATGGGTTTGTCACAACACGCGCAGTTCACCGCGCCGCGTAGTGGGAAGTTTTCGTTGATGTCAGGACGCTTCGCCGCAACGCTCCTGCCACTACGCCGCTCTTGAATAACCTCATAGGTTTTGAGTGAGATCAAAGCCTCATGATGTCCTTCGCGGCGCGTGATGCCCCACGGCTCATGCTCAACATAGCCCGCATAGATTACGCGGTTCAGCATATCCGTCACCTTCTGCTGACGGATTTTCCCATCCGGCAGGTCTTTGGGAAAGTCAGGTTGGCTTTCTAAGAACCGTCGCACATCCGCCTGTGCCGAGAACCGACCAGAGGCATAGCCTTCCAATGCTTCCTTGATGATGGTCGCGACGGGTTCAACGCGGGTCAGCAATTTGCCATGCGATCCTGTCTTCTTGTACTCGTATCCGATAGGGGCAGCGAAGACGGAATAGCCGTTCATCATTCGCCCTTTCATGCGGTTGGAGGTTTGTTCCGCGTTCTTTTCGCGCTGATGCTGAGCCACAGACGCCAGCATGTGTTCCACGAGCCGCGAGTCGCTGTCCTCACCAAATTCAATGGACGGGCTTTCCAGAATGCCGCCCGCATCGCTGAGCGTTTCGCGCAGGGCAATATGAGCCTGCACGTTGCGGGCAAAGCGGCTGATGTCGTCAATGATGACCACAACGCTGTCCTTGGGGTGCAGACGCAGGAAGGCCAACATGCGATCCATTGCGGGGCGGCGTTCGAATTTGCCGGACATATCGTCCATGAACACCTCAACCACATCATAGTCTTTGTAAGTGGCGTATTCCCGACAACGGTTTTCCTGAGAGGCGAGGCCATCACCTTCGCGGACCTGCTTGGCCCCAGACACTCGCGCATAGATCACAGCCTTTGTTGGTTTTGGTGTTACTCCTGCCATTGGTCCTCCTCTGCGCGGGTCTGCGCCCATTTGTTGTTCAACAAGGATACCAAATCCGCGGAATCCTGATCCAATGCTTCTTCATCTTCTCCACAGATTTGCGGGATGGGGTGCAGGTCGTAACCGAGATCGACAAACATCACGACGATGGACCACAGAGTTTCGATCAGTTCCTGTTGCTGATCCAAAGGCATGTCGCTGTCTTCCAGCATTGCCGCGTAGACTTCCCAATCTACCGAGAGGCTGGGTCGAATAGGCATATCTTTTTTTTATCTGGCGGACAGGTCATGCACGCGCTCCTTTCTCTGAAATGTTTTGGTGATGGGTTCGTTCCACTATGGTCTCGCCATAGACTGAAATGAGAACAAATATAGAACATATAACCACATCATCTTGCCCCACGCAAGAATAATTCTTCAATCATCCTATGCGCTTAGATGTGACCTTACCGTGGCAGGCACACGATGGTCTCAGGTGAAAGGAGGGTGTAAACGGGTGATCGAGAGTGTTGAAACGATTATCCGATGGGGTTTTCCGGCCAGTTCTCACGGCCATGACGCACACGCAAAATTCTCACCATCCGGTTATCGTCAACCAGATAGATGATTACATGCGCATGCACCGGATGGATGCGGACGGGTGGGGTGATTTCATCTCGCAGACGAGCCATCTCTGGATTGTCGGCAATCAGTTCAATCGTTTGGTCTATTTTGTCCTGATAGGCTTCGGCCTGTATGACGCCAAAGTCTTGAACGCCATCAATATAGATTTGGATCAGATCGGCTTCCGCCTTTGCAGAAAGGCGATAGTTCATTCCGATGCAGCAATTCCAGCCTGTTGTCTGGCAATAGCGCGAATTTCCGAAAGGGATTTGTTGCTGTCTTCGCTGGCCATTGCTTCATCGACCAGACGTTGCATAGCTGCGATCTTGGAGGCACGGTCCTGATCATGGCGGATGAGGTCACGCATGTATTCACTGGCGTTGTCGTAGCGCCCGGATTTCATCTGCTGTTCCACCCAATCCCGCATGGGGTCGGGCAGGGAAATATTCATGCTGGCCATATCTGGTCCTCCTACGCATAGTATGTCACAAAATGACAAATATTGCCATAGGAACATAATCCTGATGTCATTTGAACCAAAGAGTAAGGCGCATAAAGCGAAGCTTTACAAAGCCCTAGTCGCGGCAGCGGAACTGGCAAATGAACCGTTTGATCAGTTCCTGCAAACTCCGTTCGATCCGGCTTGGAACCTTGCGGACAACTATCGGCGTAACCTGCAACGGGGGGAATATTCAGCGATACGGGCGAAGGTGCTGTATGACTTCCTGCTCAGTCATCACTTCAATATCGCGCATTTGGAAGCACCGGAGATATTCCCACAAACGCCTGAGATGAGGTGGCGAGAGATATTAGATGAAATGGCGACATCAGATCGGTTTCGATTGGCCTTGGTGTCGACGGCGATGGGGATCATTGAGCGCGAAAGCCACTTGAAATCAGCGGACACTGCTATTCGGCTTGGTGAGCGCTTTTGCTTCGAGCTCGATAGTGAGGCTGATGGGCACGTGGTTGCATTCCAGGGTGTGAGGGGGCAATGGCATAACATCCCGCTCGGCTCAGACGGTGAACCATGCGCTGAAATTCAAGCGGGTCAAAATCGCCTGCCAAAAACGATGGAAGGGAAACTTGATCCGCTGACTGAAAGCCAAGACCAAGGTTTGCATGAATTTGTACTTATTTCCAGCGATACCCCTGATATTCCAGCAAATATTGTTCAACTGAATATCTGGGTGAAAGAACACAACTGCTTAGTCCATAAAACTATGGCCAGATTCAGAGCGTAAAAGTACCAACCCAACGCGATTTACTGGCTGCGGGTTGGGTTCATTGAATTGAGTCAATATCCAAACAAGTTCTTTAGGCATACGAACAATGATGATGAAATAGCCCAAGTCAGCATCGCTACGGTTGCGACAGCCGCGAGCAGCAATACTCTTGCGAGACCCCGAATGATCTTCCAAGTGGGTCGCCAATTGGGGTGTTTTATTTCTGTCTGATCGCTAAATGTACCAAGAGGTGCCGTGAGGAAACGATCCCAAAGACCTCCACGATCCAGTTGAGTTCGTATATTTTTGGGTTCCAGTGCGGAGGAGTGAGAAAACAGCTGACTGTGCACGTTTTTTACACACAAACTATTGAAACCCAAGTAACCCGCAGGGCCTGAATCCGGGATAGCAAATTGTGCAACCCTCACGGGTAGGTCCTTCCCGCCGCTATGGCAAAGCACGGCTTCGACACGACCTGCGGCTATGTGTCTTTCCCAGTCATATTGGGGGGAGATTACTGATCCGACGCAAATCACTCTGCCGAACTTCTGATCCGAAAACTCCTGGGACAACAATAACTTTGAAAATAAGAGGCTACCGAAACTGTGGACGATCACATCGGGTGGTTCCGTTCGCGCTGACTTCTTTGAGTTCTCAATAGCAGATAAAATTTCTGCACCCAGCTTTCTGACCAGCTTTTCATGACGGAAACGAAAAAAAATCCCCAACCGTTCAAATCCATACTTGTAGATTAGAACTGGTGCGGCATACGCAAGTTTGTTTGAAATGCGCCAACTTAGTTCTTCTTGCCAAGGCCCCCTAGTGTTGAAGCCGTGAATGACTATCATCCAGCGAATGTCTCTACTTATTAGTGAACGAGTACTGTAGTGCCGCTGCTCAAGTGGTTCACCAGCATCTGCAAAGCTCTGGTCGCATACATTACATTTTTCTGCTTCAAGTTCTTCGCCTGTCAGCGGTCTCGATACTCCAGCTTTTTCACACGGTTCCGATGAGCAGTACTGGGCATCAGTGGAAAAGATTATTCCTTCTTCTAGAAGCTCCTCGAGAAGTGTAATCACTTCTTCAGTGCTGACTTTGTATGAGGCATCTTTTCTTATCAGGTCAGGGTCTAGTACTGATGATGTGTTGGTTTCCAATCTTGATTGAATAACCTCAACCAACTGTTCATCGTGACGACCAATGTATCTGGCAGGGTCAATTGTCATCTTGACGAATTCACTTCGTGTACAATCAAACCAACGTCTTCTCGTGTGCACTGAGCCCAAATTCTAATGCGGGAGTCCGTTCCTGAGCCCTCAACCTTTACTTGCCGAGAAAGGCCAGGCAGATTTTCTGAGTTGAAATGAAAAATTCCATCCGATGACGAAAACTGGTTTGCATCAATGCCGTTTTGAGCTTGCCGAATTGCCTCGATATCGTGAATCCCAGTTTGTGGAGCGGTTGCAACCAAATTGACATGACCTCCGTCCACGTTCATCTTGACTGAGTTAACCTTCAGCTCTGGTTTTTGATTGAGCTTGCTGAATGAGCTGCTTAGAGAAATTTTTTGCAACGGAGTGTCGGTCACAGAGAAGGTGTCCAGGTCTGACCAAATTTGTGCAAGAATCTCATCGTGGACCCCACTTTCATTAGGGTGCGTGATGAATACTGCGCAGAACGGGCTCTCAAACTCCCAAACGAAACGAGCAATTTTTCTTTCCGATTTCTCTCTATAGGCTCGAAATTCATACTCATCGCCATTGATGTCTTGTCTATAGTCTTTTGCCTTCGAACGTACCCAACTGTCTCTTCCTTCTCTCCACCCCAAGGACAGTTCTGTATCGCTCAGGGTTGCAGTTTTGAGGGTCAACTCATCTGGGAACTCGTAGTTCTCATGATCTTGTAAAATTGCGGAATGTGGTGACGCGTGCATGGCACCTGCAAGGTCCGCTTTTTCAATCTTAGGGAGTTCGAACAAATAAACATGCTGATTTCCCCAGCCTTCGATGTCGTGAAGCCACTTGTCGATCTTGGTTTGATCGATCAGACCTTCGTCAATCCCTTGACGAAGGTTAACAAGGAATTCCTCCTTGTTTTTCCCGATCCTCACACCGTTGTTGCGAAGAAGCTCCTTGATAAACTTGTTCCCTTGGGAAAGTACGATTTTTTCTGCAATTTCTTTTAGTTGAGCTGTATTCATATCCGCCGCGTACTACTCTATTATTATTCTCTTGTGTGCAAATGCATTCAAAGTATCCACTTACCTTGACACGGATGTGAGCACCTGTCGAGGTCTCTGGATTTTGTCAGGCTTAAGTGATCGGCTACTATACTTGGCTACCTTCTGTTCTATCTAGGGTCGAGTGATGCAAGCCGAGTACGAATGAATGATTTTGAGGCCCAAAGTTTATCGGGAAACTGCGTGGCTGAGGAGAAGAGAGCTTTAGGTTTGGAAGCTATCTGCAAGAAATGGTTTTAACGCTTCGTTAAAGGGCCACAATTTCGCCCACTCATTTGCACCCGTTGTAACCAGATCATCCCACTTGCCAAGTTTTGCACGGGTGATGTCAGCAAAGAAATCCTCGGGCGTGCCCAGATCGGTAGCGATGACTTGAGCACCCACAAAATTTGATAGCTCCACTAGATTCCAGTACGCACGCAAGACCACGTCTGAATTGAACGCTTGAATTTCTGCGGGCGGGGGTAGGGGTACATCGCTTGTACTTGACTTGCTCTGTGGTGTGGTTTTCGTGTGTGCAGTGATTGACCACATCTCTGCTAGATGCCCCAATAGCTGAAAAATTCGCGTTGCTGCTTTCGGGTGGGTCACTTGATCGATGCCATTTTCGTTGTCGATCGTTTCGATGAAAATCATGATGAATGCTATGCTGGTGACTTTGGCCCGCAGCTCCGCCCAATTTTCGCGGGAGTACGCACCCAGCATTACTTCGATAGCTTCATGATCAGCTTGCAACTCAAAACACATCTGAGCGTTGGAACGAAGTTCTCCAGGATGAACGGTGTGTGAGCAGAGCTTTTTGATGGTGCGTTGGACGACACCAAAATTTTCTGCGAAAGAGAAATGCCCAAGGTGGGCGTGAGCAAATTCGTGCAAAAAAAGCCACGTGTACGCAATGGTATGATTGTACCCGTTAGGTTCCAGTTCTCGCCATTCATCTAGTCGTTCAACGAATGAAGAGGTGATTAGCATTTTCCGCCCATCATAGGTCAAAGAATGGACGTGTCGCGGTTTGCTGCCGCTCCTTTGATAGCATTTATTGCAGCAAAGGAGACGAACTATGGGACTGAAACGGACGGACGAATTTC